>JAFGBI010000077.1 GCA_016933275.1 Polyangiaceae bacterium
ATTTCTCGGAACCACTGCAGAAGGATCCCACAAAGTAGGAAATGGATCAGATGGACCTACATCGGAAGGCACCTTGAAAGGGCTGGCTCCACGGGCTCACATCCAGCCGAGAACACTCGCCGCCAGGTGCGCTGGAGCGCGAGGGGCATCCGAAGCGTTTGTGCGGTCCCGCGAGGCACGTGCCGAGCACCCAACGCGCGGACGCGGACGAGTGCGTGGATACACGGGTCGGGGACTCCCTCGGTCTGCGAGAATTGGGCGCAGTCAACCGAATCACGTGGGTTCCCTGACGGGACGAGTCCCTGCTCGTGCCCGACGCCGAGTACGTTTCTCATCCCCCCCACCGTGCACCCCCCGTGTCCGCACGTCGTGACACGACCTCTACCGCGGCGGCGTCAATCGGCCCGTCGGTATAGAGCTGGGCCGCGGCGCCAAGCTCCTGGCGGACGGCCTGGCGAAGCTCTTGGGGAGCGACGGCCTCGGCGTCGGCGCCCCAGCCGAGCACCCAGCGGAGGGCCTCGATCGTCCCGGTGACGCGGGCGCGAACGAGGGCGGAACCGTCGGGCATCGGCTCGAGCTCCTGATCGGGCACCAGCGGATATTCGGCGGCAAAGCGCGCGGTGCGCGGGGACAGCCGCACGACCACCATCACCGTGGGGTCGCCGAGCCGGACCTTCACGGAGTGAGCGAGGAGCGCCTCGAGATCCACCGCGGAGTGGTCGTCGGCGGGGACGTCGGTGGCGTGGGCGGCGGCGATGCGGGCGACCTTGAAGAGCCGGTAGTCCTGGCGCAGGTGGCAGAAGGCGAAGAGGTACGGCTGATCGTGCACGAGGTGCAGCAGGAGCGGATCGATCTCGCGGCGGCGGGCGGCCTCGTCATCGTGGCCTTGGTACTCGAGGACGAGCCGGCGGTGGCCCGTCATGGTCGCGTCGAGGACCGCGACCAGCGCCGAGCGGCCGGTCGCTGCGATCCTTTGCGAGACTCGCGGCGCCTTGCTCTCCACGTGCGACCACTGGGCGAGGAGGTCATCGACCTCGCGGACCAACGCGGTCCCGTCCAGGGGGGCGAGCGCCTCTCGGGCCAGGCGTAGCGCCGCCACCTGGAGCAGCGAAGGCGTCACGGCGAGGGTGCGGAGGCCCTTCAGGCCCACCCGAGCCTCACCGTTGACGTTCACCCGCTCGAGCGCCACGTGAGCGCGCTCGAGCGTCTCGAGGTCACGGTAGAGGGTCGAACGGCTGACGCCGAGCTCCTCCGTGAGCTGCGCGATGGTGCGCGGCTGTCGCGCCTGGTTCAGCGTGTGCACCAGGTGCCAGAGTCGCGTGACCACGATCCGCTTGGCTCGAGTGCTGATGATCCCCTCCCCTAGAGCTGGAGAGTTCATCACGACCGCCGGCGAGGATCCATCGTCGAACGTCCGGATCGAGCGCGCGCCTTCAGCCACCCACGTCATCCTACTGGACGTATGGGAGGGGTCATCCCACGGCGTCGACGACGACCGGTCGCCGCCCGTGACGGCCGGTGCCTGGTGGATGTGCTCGTGCGCCGCGCTGACCGGAGCCTCCAACGCTGCCGAAGCAAGATTCTGGCAGGCGACGAGGGCACCGAGCGAGGTGTCGAGGTAGAAGAGGTCTGCCAGGACTTCGCGGACCAGTCGCTCGCTCAGGTGGGAGGATCCCTGTAGGAGCGCCACCGTCGCGATCACCGACGCCCCCAGTGCTCCCCGGGGCACCCCGCCCGACAGCGACCCACGGGTGACCTGCCCACACGCGGCGCAATCCAGAGCGTGCTGCGCGAACGCGCTCTCGCACCATCGGCCCGCCCCGCGCGTGCCCGCGATCGCGCGGCGAGCGGGGAGCGGAGTTGCAGCGCTCCACGTCGGCGGTCTCGCGGTGGCGTGCTCGCGTTGGGAGCGGGCGCCCCAGGGTGAACCACGCGGCGGCGACCCCACCCCGAGAGCGTCGCCGAGCGCGGGCTGGCCGAGCTCGGCTCCGCGAGCCGCCGATCGAGATCGCCTTCCGCGGGCCGTTTCTTGCGCGGGACCGCGATCCACGAGACGCTTCTGGCGTAGGTTCGACGAGGAGTGGACGATGGCACGCGCTAGATCCTTCGTGGCTGGAACGGTCGCCCTGGCGTTCGCAACCCTCTCCCCCGGCGCGGGGGCTCAGTGCTACGTGGACAGCGAGGGCGGCGATGACGCCAATGACGGACTGACCGAGGCGACTCCCATCCGATCGCAGGACGCCATCCCCGCCGGTTGCAACGAGATCCGCTATGCCCGCGGCAGTGTCTTCTACGAGCCGGTCGCGATCGGTGGCTTCGGGGGACCCGGCGGCGGGGCCGGAGCCCGTACCGTGTTCACCAAATACGGTGATCCAGCCCTACCCCTCCCCGCCTTCGTCAGCACCGAGACCGTCGTCAGCGCGTTCCAAGGCGGGGTCACCATCGACGGACTCCATCTCGAAGGCACCGAGGGGGCCTGCGTGTCGATCGGAGGCAACAGCCAGCTCTTGAACAACGACATCAGTCATTGTGCGGCGGGGATCATGCTGATGGGCGAGAATACCCTCGTCCAGGGGAATGTCGTCCACGATCTCGACAAGATGCTGGCGGATTCGACCGACCCAGATGTCTACGTCAACGCGGTGGGCGGTGCGGAAGGTATCTTCATCAACGGCTCGAACAACGAGATCGCCTACAACTCGTTCATCAACTGCAAGACCGAGGCCGACTGGGTGACGGCCGAGTCCGGAGGCGTTGGCTACGACGGCGGCGCGACGGAGGTGGCCGTGTTGAATGGAGAGATCACGGGCGTGCGGGTCCACCACAACTTCGCCTACAACAGCTGTGGATTCTTCGAGGTGTCGGGCCGCGGTGTCTTCCGCGACTCGGAGTTTTATTACAACGTGGCCATCGACAGCGCCTGGTTGTTCCTGCTCCAGGTCAACGAGACGACCCTCCAGAACATCTCCTGGACGAACAACACCGTCGTCCACCACGCGGACTCCTACCTCCCGTCGGTGAGTATGATCTACCAGGGCGAGGTTTCCCCAGGCACCGTGAGCTTCACCAACAATTTGGTCATCTTCGCGGGCGCCCAGACCTTCATGGCCGACGTGGACGCGAACATCGCCCAGACCAGGAACCTCATCGTGGACTACGATCCCGGGGTCCGTGACCTCGCCGGGATCACGGCCGAGGATTTCGATCTGGTGGCCGGCAGCCCCGCCATCGATGCGGGACAGGTCACCGCGTACGCGCTCGATTACCTCAATCGCACCACCCCGGACCCGAGCGGGCTCCCGGACATCGGCGCCTTCGAGTTCGGCTCCGAGGTGGGGGCCGAGCGCCCGGCCGTTGCGCTCCCCGAACCGGAGCGCGGCACGCCGCCTGGTAGCGACGATGGCGGATGCAGCTGCGGCGTTGCTCCGCCCTCGAAGGCCGGCTGGCCCTACTTCGCGCTGCTCGCGCTCGGTGGCCTGCTCGTCACGGACCGCCGCGACCGCCGGCGTGGCGCTCGCTACGGCCGCTCGGCGAAGAGCTCATCGCGCGCCCGAGCCCAGCGCACGGCGTCCGGAGCGGCGAGCAGCAGCTCGCGGGAGTCGAACACCGAATAGTCACGGCCGTCCGGGTGCCGAACGACGCCACCCGCCTCGCGGACGAGCAGCGCCCCGGGCGCATGGTCCCAGGGCAGGAGGCGGTGGTAGACGACGTAGTCCTTCCGGTGGAGGGCGAGCGCTGCGTACTCTGCGGCTGCGCAGGCCACCCCCGGAACGAGGGTGTGACCGAAGGCCCGGGCGATGAGGGGCGCGCGGGTTCGAGAAGGCAAGAACCGCGCGTAGATGCTGCCCGAGAGCGGGCCTGTCATCGCGACCGTGGCTTCGGAGAACGCGATCGGCGCGCCGTTCATGAACGCGCCGCGACCGCGCTCGGCGGTGAGGAGCAGCTCCTCGAGGGGAAGGTAGATGCCGGAGGCGAGCAGCTCGCCCCTCTCCACCAGCACCACCATGGTCCCGAAGGGGCCGTGACCGGACGCGAAGTTGCGCGTCCCATCGAGCGGATCGACCACCCAGACGGGATCGCTCGCGCCCAACCGCTCGAGGAGGGAGGGATCGGCCGCCGTCGCCTCTTCGCCCACGACCACGGACCCCGGCACGAGATCCGGGAGGCGTTCGCCGAAACGCTCCTCGGCGGCGCGGTCCGCCAGGGTGACGAGATCCGACGGATCCTCTGCGCTCGGCTTCGCGATCACCTCGGCAGCGGAGAGCTTCTGGTAGCGAGGAAGGATCTCCTCCGAGACCACCTCATGGAGGATGACAGAGAGCTCGGTCAAGAGCGCGCTCGGCATGGCCTCCTGGTATGGTGACGGTCCACGGACGAGAACGCCAGTCTTCGGCGGTCCGTCCGCGCTGTCCCGCGTGGGCGCCCCCCGCTCGCATCTGGACGCGGCAGCGGCGACCGGCGACCGCGCCGAGGTTCTCGGAGCGGGAGACCGCCAACGGCCAGTCATGCGTTGATGAGTTCCAGGAACTCCCGCTCGATGCGGTCAACGCAGACCTCGATACCGTATTTCTTCACGGCCACGTCCCTGCAGCGCGCGCCGAGGGTGGGATCCCCCTCGCGCCACGCCAGCACGCTCGACATACATGCCGCGAGTTCCTCGACGCTCCCGGGTGAGAACAGGTGTTCCGGGAAATCGGGGCCCAACACCTCGGGGATACCGCCGATGGTGCTACCGATGGCGGGGACGCCACAGGCCATGCTCTCGAGGAGCGTGAGACCCAGCGCCTCGTCCCCGACACTCGGCAAGACCGAGACGTCGCTGGCGCGAAACAAGCGCTCGGGATCCGCTATCCTCCCGATGAAGCGGACGCGATGGCCGGCCGATGTCGCGGCCAGCCCCTGGAGCTCGCGGAGGTACCCATCCCCGGCGAGCACCGTGCTCCCCGCGATCAACAGATGGGAATCGACGGTGGGACTCCGTTCGCAGACCAGACCGAACGCGCGGATGAGCACGTCGACGCCCTTCTGCGGATCGAGGCGTCCCACGTAGCTTACGACCCGAGCCCCCGGCGGCAAGCCGAAGCTGGCGCGGGCGACCGCGGGGTCTTCGGGACCGAACCGCATGGTATCGATCCCGTTCGGAATGATTCGCACCTTGGACGACGGTATGTCGAACGCACGACGCCAGGCGGCCGCCGTCGCTTCCGTCAAGGTGAGGAGTCGGTCCGCATCGTTCAGCGCCCACCGAGCCGCTCGACCCATCGGGTTCGGGTACAAGTGAAGGTGGCACACGCACTTCGCTCGAAGCGCGCGCGCCAACAGGATCAGGCTAACGATGCGGCTCCCGTTGTGCCCGTACACGAGCACGTTCCTGCTTCTGACCAGCGTGGCCAATTCCGGTAGCAGCGCCCCGAGGTCGCGCGGCTTCTTCAGAACGAAGACGCGATGGCAGAACCGCTCGTACTCTGCCACGAGCTCACCCTCGTGGTTGCAGATGGTGGTGATCGTATGGCCGCGCTGGGCCAGCCCGGAGGCGAAGGACAGCGCGGCGATTTCCGTTCCCCCGCGACTCCGTGTCGGATAGCCGAGGATGAGGACGATCCGCATGGAGTCGGATCCGGTACGACTGCCCGCGCTCATCCGAAGCACGCTACTGGGGAGCTACTCTCGGGTCAAGCGGGCCACCCCGACTCCGACGAGCGAGTCGAGGCCCTCATCGGGAACGCAATGCCGCGCGCCGTGCGTGCACGGTGCCTCGAGCACGCAACCCCTGGGAGATCGCCGCGCGGGGGCTCGGTGGGGTGCGGGCCAACCAAGCCCCCGCGCACACGAGAGCGGGGGCGAGCGCTGCTCGCGACCAAGGTCAACTCGCCGACCGCTAGCTCGCGGATCGCCGGCAGGTACCAGGTCGAGTGGTAGGCGGATTGCGCCACATCGAGCTTGTGGATCGCTCGGTATTGCTTGTAGCGGGCCAGCCGTTCGTGACAGCGGATGCGCTCGACGGCGTTCTCGGCCTGGCCATAGGCAACCAGCTCGCAGAAGAAGTCGAGGGCGGTCCCCTGAAGCCCGCAGGCCGTCGCGAACTGATGCGCCATCTCGGGTGTGAGGTTGCGCTCCCCGTCCATCACCAGTTTGAGGTAGTTCGAGGAACGGAGCCCCGCGCGCTTCGAGAAGGACCGGTGCGAGAACCCGTACTCGTTGGCCTTCCGCTCCGCGTAGTGGTCACGGAGGCACGCGCGGTAATCGAGGTACTCGAGAATGTTTACTGAACCTGTCTTTGAAACACCCAGAGCGTGAACCTGGTATGCCAAAAAGTCCTATGATTTCTGGGATCGTCACGCTCCTATCGTTTACTACATGTAAACGAAATGCCGCCATCTGGGCCTCTGCCGCGGCTCCCCGCCTCGTCGAGCCACGGCATTCGCGGCGGAGGCGGCCTTTTGCGGAGGTCCTGGCCATTCGGATCGCGCTTGGGCTGGATGGGTGCCGGCTATCCGTCGGGCCGGCAGGTCATGCCGAGCCGCGTTCGCGCGAACGGCGCGTCTTTCGTGCGTCCTGCCGCCTCCATCCCCGTCGGGCCCACCAGGGCTTCCCATCACCTCGCGTAGATGGCATGAATTCTGCTCATGCCACCACCGATGCCGAAGGCGGCTCGCGTGTATGTCGCGGGCAACCGTGGCCTCGTCGGTTCGGCCATCGAGCGCCGTCTGCGCGGAGGTGGGTTCACGAACCTGATCGGTAGCGACCGCGACGATTTCGACCTGACCGATCCGCGCGCGACCGACGCCTTCTTCGGGCGCGAACGTCCCGAGTACGTGTTCGTGGCCGCGGCGAAGGTCGGCGGGATCAAGGCCAACGACACCTATCCGGCGGATTTCATCCGCATCAACCTTCAGATCCAGACCAACATCATCGACGCGGCCTTCCGCCATCGGGTGAAAAAGCTACTCTTCCTGGGAAGCTCCTGCATCTATCCGAAATACACACCGCAACCCATGCGGGAGGAGCACCTCCTGACCGGCAAGCTCGAGCCGACCAACGACGCCTATTCGTTGGCCAAGATCGCCGGGATCGTGATGTGCAAGTCCTACAATCGACAGCACGGCACCAATTTCATCGCCGCGATGCCGACGAACCTGTACGGCCCCAACGACAACTTCGATCTCGCCGGAAGCCACGTGCTCCCGGCCTTGATCCGGAAACTCCACGAGGCGAAGACCCGCGGGGAGGCAACCGCCGAGGTATGGGGGTCGGGGAACGCGCGACGCGAGTTTCTGTACGTCGACGATCTGGCGGATGCGTTGGTATTTCTCATGGATCACTTCGATGCGGGACGCGACCACGAAGAAGAGAAGATGTTCGTCAACGTGGGGGTCGGTGAGGACGTCACCATCCGGGAGCTCGCGGAGCTCGTGCGCGAGGTGGTGGGGTTCGAGGGTGAGCTCACCTTCAACCGAGCCATGCCGGACGGGACCCCGCGCAAGCTCCTCGACGTGAGTCGCCTCTCGGCGCTCGGCTGGCGGCCGAAGACCGCGCTCGCCGAGGGCGTGCGCGCCCTCTACGACTGGTACGTCCATCACTGAGCCCGACCAGCGCCCGCGGCGGCCCGAGCGACGACGCCGCAGACGCCGCGCTACCCCCCCGCGAGCCAGACCAGGGCATCGCGATAGAGACTTGCCTCGCGCTCCAGCGCAACCTCGTGGGCGAGGGTGGCGGGGGTCACGACCCGCAACGACACTCCGCTCTGTTCGACCCAGACTCCGGCGCGGCGTGTCTCGTGCACGACGGAATCGTGAACACCGGTGAGGAGGACCACGCGGTGAAGGCTCGAGCGGCCCTTGGCCAGAAGGCTCGGGCCACCCGGGCCAAGGTAGCCGTCGCTGGCGCCGAGGATGAGCCATCGGTTGAAGGTGCGTGGCGCCCGAACCCCAACGTTCATGGCCACGAACGCGCCCTCGCTGAAGCCGATGAGCGTGTTGCCGTAGAGCTGAACACGGCGTCCGTACCTGTCGCGCAGGGCGCGAAGGGACTTCGTGACGACGAGGCTACCCGCAGGCCAGTCGTTGTTCCAGGTGCGGCCCCCGGCGTAGTACCCTGCCCCGCCCGGACACACGAGCCAACCGAAGCTACGAGCGATGGGCGCCCAACGTCGGCAGTCGCGAGCGGGATCCCCACCGCGCCCGTGGAGATACATGATGACGGGCGCCAACCCGAGACGCCGCCGACCGACGGGCTCGAAGTAGTAGACGGGGCCGGCACCCGGTACCTCGAGCGTCTGCAGACCGGGGCTCGCGGCCGCAGCGGTGGCCTCGGCCGAAGCATCGTCCCGCCGGTTTTCCGCCGGGGGGATGAGGAGGGACTGACCCACGCGCAGGACGTCGGTCTCCCGGATGCCGTTCGCGCGCGCCAGACTCGAAATGGAGACACGGTGGCGGAGCGCGATGGATCCCAGCGTGTCTCCGCCCACGACCGAGTACCTGGCGCGAACGCCCGCAGGGGCCCCCGGGTTGGTTGACGCGGAGACTCGGTCTGGGATGACGAGCCGCTTGCCGACGGGCAGGATATCGCCGGGACGCATGTGGTTCGTCCGGGCAAGCTCGGCGGTCGAGACGTCGTATCGTCTGGCGATCCCGCCCAGGGTCTGCCCCGGCACCACCACGTGGACACGCGCCTCTCCTTGGGCATTCGCCACCAAACCCAGCAGAAAGCCCGTCAATAGTAGGAGCCGAACCCATGACGGCATCGTCACGCGGTGACGTAGCACGGCATCGGGAGCAGGGGAAAGCAACCGGGTCCACGATCGGGACGAACGCCACCGAACGCCGCGGTCGCCCCCGTCCCGAGATCGGGATCAGCAGCCCTTGGGGAACTTGTGCGCCGCGAGCAACAGATAGATCGGACGCAGCGTGCCCGGGAAGTAGGTCGTGTCATCGACCGCGGTGGTGAGCCAGGCGTCCACATATGCCTTGGCGGTCGTGCCCCCTTTGGGCAATCCGCTCAACCCGAACGGGCCGCGGTAGGTGCTATTGGGTTCGAGCGCCCGCTGGACGCCGCCCTGCCCCTCGACCC
Organism: Polyangiaceae bacterium; assembly: GCA_016933275.1. GTDB lineage: Bacteria > Myxococcota_A > Polyangia > Polyangiales > Polyangiaceae > JAFGBI01. The sequence goes on from JAFGBI010000077.1 coordinate 9,070, forward strand.
AGGTCGAAACGCCGTTCAAAAAGGTGACCGCCTTCGATTCGTTGTTCCAGGCGTAATCGGTGGCGATGCGCCACGGGGTCCGCGAGGCGTCCGGTCCGTACTCCCCCTCGGTGCCGCTCGGAATGGTGCCGCTCGAGTTCGTCCAGTCCGACACCAACCCGTTCTTGTTGGCCTGCACGGTGGCGAGGAGTGCGTAGCTGTCGTTGGCGAGGGTATTCCAGCTCTGGTCGCCCGTGACACTGGCGAACACCTTGTAGTAGGCGGGGGCGAAGTACGAGGGGTTCGTCCGGTCGCAGCCGCCGAAGCCGGCGCCGGCCCGGAGCACCAGCTTGCCGCCGCAGTCCGCGACCTCGGTGTTCTTGATCGTAGTGAGGAGCGATTGCGCGTCACTCCGGTAGGTGCCGCCCCATTCACAGCCTGCCTGGATCAGGGCCATCGCCACGTCGATCTCCCCATCCGTGGCCGAACCGGTGGCGATGCCGCCGCCGCAGACGCTGGTCTGCCAGGTCATCACGCCATCGCCGTTGCGGTTCTTCTTGTAGTAGGCCCAGAGCTTGTCGAAGGCGGCCTGATCGTCGTTGGCGACGGTGATGAGCATGCCGTAGCCGATCCCCTCCGAGATGCAGTCGTTCTCGTCGCGGGGCACACAGGCGCTGCCATCACCGCAGTCGTGGTACCGGAGCTTCTTCCAGGTCTCGTATTCCTGAGCCAGGATCGCATCGTCGACCGTGCGCGGGCCCGTGTAGCCTGAAGCAGCAGCGGCGGGCTCGGTATCGAGCTGGTCGGGAGGCAGCGGTTCGAAGTCGTCCACGCAAACCTCGAACGGACCCGGTTGGTCCCCCGCGAGGTAGAGCTGCACCGTGTAGAGGGATGCGCCGACCTCCATGCCCGCGTCGGCCACGTCCCAGCTCGTCGGGACCTGAGCCCAGTCGATCCGGTAGACCATGGTCGTGTTGAGCAGCCCGGCGAGGAACGGCTGGTTCCCATCCTGCGGCTCGTTGACGATGAACTGGATCCGCGCCGTGCCCGGCGTGTGACCGCTGAGAGCAATGCGGAACCCGCCGACCACTCCCCCATGGGCGAAGGCCTGCCGGTCGCCCCCGCCGGGCGCCTTGTTGAGGTCGAAGGCGATGCCCGCGCCCCAGTCGTCCTCGGCACCCGAGAACTCGCCGGCAATGCAGTACTTCCCGTTCTGGTAGGAGTTCCCGCTCTGAGTCGAGGAGTTGCCGTCGCTGATCGCGTACACGGGCCCCTGGATCCCGAAGCCATTGTTCTCGACCAACATGAAGCCATCGGAGTTGACGTAGGGGCCGTCGACCGGAACCACGGCGTTCGGGTCGTAGATGGGCTCGAACTCCGTGATGCAGAGGTTGATAGGACCCGCCTCTTCCGCGCCGGGCGTCTGGATCTGGATGGAATAGAGGGGACTTCCGGCGACCTTCTCGCCGGCGTTCGCGACGTCCCAGTCGAGCGGAACGGTGGCCTCCGCGATCGAGTACACGACGGACTCGCCGATCGTGGCCGTGATGAACGGCGACACGTCCGCCTGGAGGTTGGTGATGAGGTGGATGCGCGCACCAGCGGGGGCCTCTCCTTCCAGACGGATGCGGAACCCCGTGATCTTGCCATTCCAGTCGTAGGGCGACTTGTCCGACTCGGCTCCGGTCGAGTTGTTCAGGTCGAGGCCGATGCCCGCGCCCCAGTGCGCCCCATAGTCGCCATCGCCCAACGCCTCACCCGCGAGGCAGTACGAGCCCTCGCTGTACGGATTGCCACTTTGGTCCGAGGTGGCGCCGTCCGCGAAGGCGTACCAGCTCCCCTGGATCCCGAAAGAGTTGCCGTCGGCGCAGACCTTGCCTTGGTCGTTGATGTAGCCCACGGCATCGCAGGCGCTGCCGCCGCCGCCGGTGCCCGCGGTGCCCCCCGAGCCCGAACCCCCGCCGGTGCCCGCGGTGCCCCCCACGACCGGATCCCCACCGGTGCCCGCAGTGCCGCCCGAGACCGAGCCTCCGCCCGTGCCCGCGGTACCCCCAGCGCCCGTGCCCCCGGTACCGGGATTCGCGGTGCAGATGCCCCCGGAGCAAAGGCCGTTGCAGACGACGCCGCAAGCTCCGCAGTTCATGGGATCGCTCGTCACGTCGACGCAGGCGGTCCCGCAGAGCGTGCCTGACACGCACGCGCAGACTCCCGCTGCGCAAACCTGCCCGCCAGGACAGGCGACGGCGCAGTTGCCGCAATTGAGCGCGTCGGTCTGCACGTCCACGCAGCTCCCGCCGCATTGGGTGAGCCCAGCGGCACAACTGGTGGAGCAGACTCCGACCGAACAGACCATGCCCCCAGCACAGGCGTTGTCACAGGTACCGCAGTGCGCCGGGTTCGTCGCCAGGTTGACGCAAGCCCCGGCGCACGCCGTAAACCCCGGCTGGCAGCTGCAGACGCCGGCGGAACAGGCGGTCCCTGAGGGGCAGGCATTGCCGCAGGTGCCGCAGTTCGCGGGGTCGCGATCGGCGAACACGCAGGAGCTGCCGCACTGAAGCTGCCCCGCTTGGCAGGTGACTCCGCTGCCCCCCGTTCCGGCGGTCAAGCCGGGACCGGATGGTTCGCTCGGTGAGCAGCCAATCGACACGGCCACCGCCCAAACCACCCCAAACAGAGGGAGGCGACGGAGACCGTGTATCCAAGCTGAGAACCGCTGTGTGAAAACCGTCATGACGCTTCACCCGGTGCCGCTGGCTCGCCCAATACGCCAGACGAGACGAAATGGCTCATGCATCATGGACCATTCGCGGCACCAATTCATGCGAATCTACGCACCGAGTACCGGCCTCGGTCATCTGGCCAGCACGAGCGCCAACGTGACCGACGCGCCTGACGGAAAGTGCGAACGCTTTTGAAGAATGAGAGAGATCGCGCCGGCCCTTACCGTCGGAGAGGGGGATAGACAACGGCGGATCGTTCGCCGACACGGCACGGACGGGTGGGGGGACAGGAAACGGCGCCGATGTGGCGCCGACCGATCGCCGAGCCCCTCATCGCTCGCCGCTCGGTCTCCACGATCCTCGTCGGCGCAATTGCAGCTGGCGTGAGCTTATCCAGGGCTCGTTGAACGACGCAGGCACCGCGCAACCGGCGGGGCGGGATCGGTGGCAACCCTTCCCCGGCCGCACCTACCCTTCCCCCTTCCGCGCCACCACCGCGAGCAACATCCCGCCCCAGGACCCAAGCTTCAACGCGTGCGACTCGATCCGTTCACAAACGAACCCGGCCCCGGCGAGGGCAGCGCGCACCTCGCGCTCGCTCCGCGCCGTGAGCCAGAGCCCCTGCCGCATGGCGTTGCCGAGCTGGACGAAGAAGCGAAAGAAGCCGCGCCGCGCGGTGGTGAAGAAGAGACGCCCGCCAGGCGCGAGCCGCGTGGCCACCGTCGCGAGGACGCGATCGAGGTCGGCAACGTATTCGAAACACGAAAAGGAGCAGACCAGGGCGTAGTCTCCCCCGACATCCAGTTCCATGAAATCGCCGGCGACGAGCGTGACGTCGCGGTGGCCGTGACGATCCATGCGGGCGCGAAGGCGGGCGAGCATCTCGCGTGAGAGATCGACCGCGGTCACCCTGGCACCGAGGGCCGCGAGCCGCTGCGTGAACCGTCCGGTGCCCGCTCCGAGCTCGAGCGTGCGCGTGCCAGGGCGCACGAGCTCCGGAAGCCGAGCTTCGATCACGGCCGCTTCCACGCGCCGCACAGGCGACGCTACCCTGGCGGCTTGCTCGAGGTCGTAGGCGGCAGCGAGGGAGTCGTAGAACCCGTCGACAGCACCCGCCGCCCGCTCGCTCAGCACCGGACGCTCGAGCACGGTGGAGAGGAGCTGCGGCTCGAGTCCCCGCGCCCGGAGCGCGGTGATGAACGAACGGAGCGGACGGTGGTCGGCCGAGGTGAGAAGGAGCACGTCACCACGCGCTGCACGGCTGGCGAGCGCCTCCCCGCGACCATCCCAACGGAGCCGCGGCAGGAGCAGGTACGCCCCGACCGCGAGCAGCACGGACCGCACGCTCACATGGGTGAGCCCACGCGGGGGTAGGTAGGCGCGCGTGGTCGGTCCGCCGCGGCGCTCGAGCGCCCGAAACGTGCCGAGCACCTGGGCGCGCACCGCGCGCGGGGAGGTCCAGAAGCGCGTGGGTTTGCCGTCGCTGGTGGTGGCGACGAGCTCGTGGCCGGCCGCGACAATCACGCCAACGAGGTCGGGATCCCGGTCGCAATCCGTCGCGCTGACCACGAACGCCGCGCGAACCGCCGCGCGCTCGAGCTCACCGAGGAGCGGCCGGGTCGCGGCCCCCGGCACCTCGAAGAGGAGCGCCACGGCGGAGGTCCTGCCCGCCCCACCGGTGACCGCTGGACCGAAGAGCCTCGTCCGAGCCCGCCTCCCCGCGCACCAGACGAACACGATCGTGGCCCCGAGCACGAGACAAGCGACCCCGAGGGGAGCAAAGAGGACAGCGAGCACCGCCGCCTGCAGCCCGCCGAGCAGGACGAGGTGAGCGGGCGTCAGCCAAGCAGTCGCTGCCGTGCGGCTTCGAGCGCGAGGAGCTCCTCCCACAGCGGTCCCACCTTTCCGAGCGCGCGCTTACGATCCACGCGGAGCCGCGTGGCAGGATCTCCCGCACCGAGCACCCAGCTCAGGCGTCCTCGTCGCCGCTCCTCCACCATCTCCCGAACCGCCTCGGGCGTGATCCCAATCGACTGGTAATACGCGGGAGCGAGGAGCTCCTGCTCCGCGCTCACCTGCCCGTCCTCGATCGCCCGCTGGTGCAGGGCCGTCCCCGGATAGATGCGGACCCCGCAGAAGAAGAACAGCACCGCCCCAGTGAGCGCCTCCGCGCGTTCGAGGCACTCCGCCATCGTCTCCCGGCTCTCCTCGGGCCCACCCAGGGTGAAGTAATGCGCAACGTACGGCCCCGCAGCGGTCGCCTGGGCGTGCGCGGCGCACGCCTCCGCGAAGGAGAACGGCTTGCGGAGCACCCGGAGGACGCGATCGCTGAGCGAGTCGGTGCCGAACTCGACGTGCTCGAGCCCGGCGGCGCGGAGGCGGGCGTAGTAGTCGGGAGGAGTCGCGACACAGGAGAAGAAGGCTGCCCAGGGGAGCCGCACGCCCTCGGCCCGGAACGCCTCCGCGACGGCGAGGCTGTGCTCGACGTCCGCGTTGAAGACCGAGTCCGTCAAGAAGAGGTAGCGTGCGCCCCGTTCCTCGAGGACCCGTGCCATACGGGCAACCGCCCGCGGCTCGGCGCGCCGGAGGGAGTGTCCCTGGATCAACGGGTAGCTGCAGTACGCGCAGCGGTACGGGCAACCGCGCGCCGTCTCCAGGTTGAGGACACCCCCGTGGTCCCGATAATAGGCGAAATGATCGCCGTCGAACGAGAGCTCGTGGGGAGGAGCGACGCGTTGGGGCTCGGCGACGCCCGTCCCCGGGCGCTGAACACCGGGGAGCTCGCTCGGGTCACCGCCGGTCTCGAGCACCTCGAGCAGTGACCGGAGCTGCTCCCCGTCGCCCACGACCCCGTAGTCCGCGGCGCACCGCGTGACGAGCTCGCGCGGGAAGAGACTGTAGCCCGCGCCGCCGAGCACGATGCGCGCGTCGCTCAGCCCTCGAAGCTCGGCGACCAAGCGACACGCATCGCCGACGAAGCTCTGCTGCTCGGCGGCGTCGTTGTCGTCGATGTTCCGGATCGAGACCCCGATCACGTCGGGGGAGAACTCCCGCACGACCGCCGCGAGGGACCCCGGGCCGCTGGCGAGGAGGTCGTGCACGCGCACCACGTGCGGCGGCGAGATCGCAGCACGGACGTGATCGAGACCGAGGGGATACGCGGGCACGGGGGAGAGCACGCGGTTCACGCTCACGAGCAGGACGCGCAGGCTCACATCGCCCCCTCGAGCAGGGCACCGAGCTGCGCGCGCCCCGCGAGATCCCCGGCCACGCGGAGCGCGCCGAAGGTCACACCGACGACCCCGGGCGCGAGCAGGCTCTGCCCGACGAACCGGAGCCCCGGAACACCGCGGTTCAACCCGGCGAGCGCCAACCCCCCGCGCGACACGCCATAGAGCGAACCCTCCCAATTGCCAACCCAATCGCGAAAGCTTAGCGGCGTGAAGGTGTCGAGCCACTCCACTTCGCCGACCTCGGCGTGCCGGCGCACCCCGGCGAGCATGCGCTCCGCGAGGCCAGCCTTGGCTTCGAGGTACTCGGCTCCGCGGTTGCCGGTGGTCGTCTGCTCCCAGCGGCGCCACGCCTGGTAGTCGTCGGCGACGATGACACAGAGGAGGTTTTTCCCCGCGTGGCCGCTCGGCGTCAGCTGAAACCAGAAGCTCGATCCTCCGTCGAGGTCGAGGTGGTAGGTGTTGTAGGATCGCGCGGGGGTCCGCGCCGCATCGACCAGCGCGAACCCCATGCTGGCCGTCATGCTGTCCGGTAGGGCGACGAGCCGCCGAGCGAGCCCATCCAGGCCGGGTTCGTCGCCGAAGAGTCCCACGGCGAGCTTCGGGTGCACCGCGAGCACCACGTGATCGGCGCGGAGGGGCCGCCCCGAGCGGAGAATGACGCCCTTCACCCCCCCATCAACGAAGGTCAGCCGGGACACGCCGTCCCCCACGATCACCTCGCCGCCGAGCGCGTTCAGCCGCGCGGCGAGGCGCTCGACGAGCTCGGTGCCGGTGCAGGCGAGGCGCCACGAGGAGAGCAGGTAGGAGGCGAGCGCCAGCTCGAAGCTCGACCGGGGGCATTCGGAGAGGGGCATCCCGAGCCAGCCTTCGGGCCCCGAGAGGAGCCGGATCAGGCGCTCCGAGCAGCCCAGTCGCTGGAGAAAACCGCGGGCGGTCTCGAACACCTCGAAGCCCCCGACCCGCGCCTGCATCTTCAGCGGAGCGGCCGCGTCGCGAAGCGACCGAACGACGGTGCCGACGACCTCCCTCTCGGCGGGCACTGCCGTCAGGAGCGCGGCCTCGTACGCGTCGAAACCGACAGGGAGGTCGAAGATCTCGGAGCCGATGTGGTACCGGGAGAGCAGTCCGTCCCGTCCGGCGGGCTGAAGTGGGATGCTGAGCCCCAGCGCGGACCAGACGCGGTCCACCAGTTCACCCGGCCCGGCCGCACCGAAGTAGTGGATCCCCACGGGACAGTCCACGCCGCGGCGGCGAAAGCTGCGGGAGACCCCGCCCAACTCGGTTCGAGCCTCCACCAAGGCGACCTTTCGACCGAGGCGAGCGACCAGGAGACTGGTGGTGAGGCCCCCGAGCCCCGAGCCCACCACCACGACATCGTACGCGCCGTCACCCGACATCTCTTGCTACCTCGACCGCGGCCACCCAGTCATCGACGGTCACCAGCAGAACGGACCGACCCTCGAGAGCAACCGGCTCCGCCCCCGCGACACCCGCGGGCAGCACCCCGGCCGCGAAGGCACGCGCCACGAGGACGGTGTCGACCGCTGTCCCTCCGGGCGACGAACGGGCACCCACCTGCGCCTCGGGGAAGGCGGCCGCGAGGTCGGCGAGCTCGCGCGGCCTGGCACCGTCGACGAGGACAGCCACCACCCGATCCGCCTCGGGGCCCCGGGGCAGCAGCTCACGCAGCGCCTCGATCCAACGGCCCTCGCGGTCGCGCCGGCGATGGATGAGCGGGCCGAGCGTGGTGCGACCGCGCTCGGCGGGCCCGAGGAGCAGCGCCGCGGCGCCTTCTCGAGGCTCGGCGCCGGCACCGAGCAGGGGGCTCAAGACTGGGTGGTGCTCGTCAGCGCCGACGAGCAAAAGGGGGAGATCGGCATCGTCCACGGTCACGGTCGCCGCGAGCAGCGCGGCCTCGAAGGAGGTGCGCCCCGAGGGCGTCGTAAGGTTCGGTCCCGTGGCCCCGAGGCCGAGCGCCGCTTGGGCCGCCGGAGCGTTGTGGACGGAGCCGATGAACGCGGTGGGGCTCGCGAGCTTCTCGTTGGTGGCGAACAGCTCGGCGAGGAAGGTGTGCGTGTCCTCGAGCGAGCCCCAGGCGGTGCCAAACGCCACCGAGCACGCGGAGGTCGTGGCGGAGGTGCGGACCTCTTCCGCCAGCGAGAGCACCAGCGAGGTCAGCCGTTTCAGCCGGCGCCTGACCCGAGGATCGAGACGCCCCGAGGCGACCGAGTCGGGAATGGTCCCGGTCCCGATCGGACCCGCGGTGAGGGCGGCGAGCGTGCTCTCGGTGTCGCCGGCGGGGCTGGCACAGGCGGTTCCGAGCACCGAGAAGCGTCGGCGCGGGCGCCCGGCGTCCCACTCCCGGCCCGCCTCGGCCCGTCCGACGACGAGCGCGGCGTTGTTGCCGCCGAACCCGAAGGAGTTCGAGAGCACGAACTCGAGCGCTGCGGGCCGCGCCTGCCGGCAGGGCTCGAGCCCCAAGGAGGGATCGATTTCCCGCAGGCGGACGCTCGGCAAGACCTGGCCGCGAAGGAGCGCCCCGATCGAGAGCGCCGCCTCGAGCGCGCCGGCCGCGGCGAGGGTGTGACCGGTCGCCCCCTTCGTGGAGGAAACCGGCACGGCACCCGGGAAGACCGCCTGGATCGCGCGCGCCTCCGCGACGTCGTTGTCTGGCGTGCCAGTGCCGTGGAGGTTGATGTAGCCCACGCGCTCGGTGCCGATCCCAGCGTCGGCGAGCGCGCGGCGGATCGCGTTCGCGGCCTGTTCCCCACCAGGCAGCGGCTTGGTCGCATGGTAGGCGTCGCAGCTCATGCCGACCCCGCAGACCTCGGCGAGCGCGCCCGGCGGTGGGGCGTCAGCCGCGACCAGGAAGAGGAACGCCGCGGCCTCCCCGAGGCTCATCCCGGCGCGGTGCCGATCGAGCGGCCGAGTGCCTTCTGGGTCCACCAGCTGGAGCAGGCGAAAACCGTGGAGCGTGAGGCGACTGAGCGCATCCGCCCCCCCAGCCAGCGCCGTGTGCACCCTCCCCGAGCGCAAGAGCCCGAGCGCGATCGCGATCGCAATGGCACCGCTCGAGCAGGCGGTGGCCACGCTGAACGTCGGTCCGACGACGCCGAGCTCATCGGCGATCCGGGTCGCCACGGTGTGAGCGCCGTGGAAGGCGTAGGCGCGAGGATCCTGGACTCCGTCACGGAGGTTCTCCTCGGTGCGATCGATGCCGCCGCTCGTGGTCCCGACGATCACGCAATCCGGGATCCGACCGCCCGCAGCTTCCCGCGCCGCTCCCAGCGCGAGCCGGTGCGTTCGCGGTAGCTCACGGGGGCCCCACGCGTCGTCCGGTGGCTCATTCGCAACTCGCCCGGCAACGAGCCCGGCGCCAGGTAGTCCGCCCGGGAGCTCGCGGAGCCCCGTACGCCCGGCAAGCACCGCGTCCATGCACAGGTCGAGGCCGGTGCCAACCGAAGACACGACGCCGACACGCACCGCGAACGTGCGCGCGCCCATGCCCGCTCAACCCTCCGCGCGCTTCGTCTGGATGAAGGTGGCCAGCGATCGCAGGGTCTCGAAGGCCTGCTCACCGACCTCCTTGCCCTTGATGGTCACGCCGTACTCCTTCTCGACCATCACTACCAGCTCGAGCACGTCTATCGAGTCGAGGCCGGTCGTTGGTCCGAAGAGCGGGCCGTCCGCGGGCAGATCGTCCCCCGACAGGCCAGCCAAGCCCACCGTGGCGACGATCTTCTGCCGGAGGTCGGCCATCAACGTTTCGAGTCCGTCCGTGTCGGTCACTTTCTGCACTCTTTCTCGCTATTGGCTCTCGCCGTGAGCTCGCCGTGGGCCCGCCATCGGCGCGCTGCCGGGTCGCCATCGGCTCGTTGCCGGCTCACGATCGGTTCCCGGCTCGCTTCGGGGACGGACCTCTTGATAGCATACCCGCCGGCGTCTCAAGCTCTACCGATGTCTCGCGCCCGAAAACGGCTCGCCCCGGCCATTCCGCCCGCCACTCTCGGCGATGTCGCGCGATCCGCGATCCTGTGGGGCTACTTCCTCGCGGTGTTCGCCGCCGGCTACTGGCTCGTCATCATGGCGACCGTGCTCGTCAGCCGACCGCGCTCGGCCGGGGCGCAGCGGGCCATCCACGGATACTTTCGGGTGTTCTTCGCGCTCGTTCGCGCCATCGCCCCGCGGGTCACGTTCGTCTTCCCCGACCTCGCGGAGGTCTACCCGATCCGTTCGAGCATCATCGTCGCCAATCATCAGTCGCTGCTGGATCCGCCGCTTCTGCTGGCGCTCCTGCCCCGCGCGAGCACGATGGTGCGCGCCGACTTCTTCCGCATCCCCATCTTCGGGTGGGTCCTCCGTGCCTGCGGCTACGTCCACGCCCAGGGCGAGGAAGGCCCCGCCTGGATGGAGGATTTCGCGCAGCAGCTCGCCACGGGCGGGAACGTATTCCTCTTTCCCGAAGGTACGCGGAGCCGAAACGGGGAACTCGGACGGTTCCGCCGCGGCGCCTTCCACGTCGCCCGGCGGCTCGGAGTCCCCATCGAAGTCCTGCGGATCGACGGCACCGGGCGGGTCTTTCCCCCCGGTGAGGTGGTGCTGCGATTGAGCAGCCCCGCGTCCGTCTGCGTGAGGCGCGTCGCCCACCTCTCGGCCGAGGAAGTGGCGGCCGCCCCCGACACGGAATCCCTGATCTGGCAAGTTCAAGGCCTCATTGCCCGCGCGGCAACGGCGCCGGGACCACGCCGAGCCGCCAGCCTGCCGACGGGCGAGATCGATCACGGCGGAGTGGACGGCGGCGGAGGTGGCGGCGGAACGGCGGAGGGCGCCGCCGATGTCGGGCTCGCCAGCGGCGCGACGGACGTTGATGGCGCGGGCGCGGGACTCGGGGAGACGAATTGGGGAACGGTCCCCGGTGGCGGCTGCGCCGCCAGATAGGACGCCTGAAACTCCGGGTCGCTGAGGAGTTGAGCGACGATGGTGTCGACCTGACGGTACGCGAACGCCTTGCGCTGCTCGAACGTCGCCTGGGCGCTGGGCGGTGAGGGGAACGCGACGGTCATCGTCCGCTGGAACGGGCGCGGCGAGACGAGCGTGATCTGACTGGTGAACTCGCGATCGGTCCAGGACGTGAACGTGAGCTGGAGCTCGGGCGCGAGAAACGCCGGCTTCCGCTCGTAGACGGTGATCCCCATCGCAGTGAATGCCTTCTTGAGGCCGTACCAGAGGTACGAGGTCAACGCGGGACCACCGTACTGCACCGATTCGTCGGCAGCATAATAGTAGAAGACACTGGTGTTCTCTGCCTGGTTCACCGGCGTGACCAGATAAAGGTGGGTGCCATTGTAGGTCCCGGCCTGGTCCTTGATGCCGGGCGCGTACTCATCGGCGTTCAGCGTGACACGACTACCGCCGCAGGCAGCCGCCCCGACCGCAACGGCGAGGGCCGCGGTGACGAACAAGCGCCTCACCGGATGGGATGAACGGCTCATGCTCTCTCCTCTCGCGAAGCAGGACACGGCGAGGGGACGGGCCCTCCCGCCGGTACGGGCAGAGCCTGTCACTCCCGGCCCCGCAGAGCAAGCTGGTCGGCCGTCGACCGACCGCTACTCGGCCGCGGCGACCGCAACGGAGCAGTGCGGCGCCATCCGCTCCACCAGCGAGAGGTGCAGGTGGTAGCCCGCCGTCCCCGCTGCCTCGAGGTCGATTTCGCGCGCGAACCCGCAGGCGTCGAGCCCCTCCGCGACCGCCGTCCGCTGGAGGCGTCCCCGGGCGTCGAAACGACGGATCGCGAGCCGATCCTGGGCCGGGAAGGCGACCTCAACCATGGTCCCATCGGTCTCGACCCAGCGGCAGGCGGGTAGCGAGTCCCGGTTCCAACCAACCTCCGAGAGCTCCCCTTCGGCGGGGAAGAGGATGAGGCGGATGTCCTCGACGGTACCCTCCCCGAACCCGTCGTGGTCGAATGGGGGTAGCGCCCGGTGGATCTCGACGGCGCCTGCGCGATAGGACGCATCGAAGAGCGCGAGCCCCTCCTGGGCCATCAGCACGCTCCGGAAACCCTGGCCGGGACCCTCGGCCGAGACGGCCCCGAGCAGCGCGGTCTGATGCTGCATCGGGAGGCTGGCCTCGATGACGTGCACGGCCTCCCAAGGTCCCGGCGGGAAGACGTGGCCACAGCGCGCCTCGAGCGTCACCCGGTCCTCACCGGGAACCTTGGCGAGCGGCCGCAGCGGATGACACGCCGCAAGCACGACCGTCGCGACCATCGACAACCAGACGCCATCGCCTCGCCCCCGGACCGAGCCCGATACCAGCCGTGGGTCCAAGACTACTTCACCGGATTGAACCTGTCGTCGGGGATGGACTGATTCCGCTTCGCGTTGGCAAACTCGATGCGGGTGGACGCCTTCGGCCCCTCTTCGATCACCACTGCGTCGATGACGCCCGGGGCAGCCCCGAGCTCGAGCACCACGCGGGCGATGTATTTCTTCATTGCGGCGTCTTTCGGCGTGAGCTTCACGCGCACGGGGGGACCGGGCTCGAGCGTGGCGGAGAAGGCCTTGCTCTGCTCGAATTCACCGCGGAGCCAGAGGTTCATCTCCGCGAGCACGGCGCCGACGGCCTCCACCTTGGCGCTCGCGTCCGGGACCCACTTGCCATCCTTCATGACGTACCGCTTCACCCCCGCCGAGGTGGAGACGAGCACGCTTCTGAGCGGGCTCTGGTATTCCCACCGGAGATCACCCGGACGACGGAAGGCGAAGCTTCCCTTGGAGACGAGCGGCTTGGTGAGGATCTCGAGGTTCTTGGTCTGCACGAAATCTGCCTCGAGCGTCCGCACCTCGGCCGCCGCTCGTTTGATGGACCCCCAATCATCCGACCAGGCACCGAGCAGCGGGAACACCAGCAGACCGAAGACGAAAGCGGGACTAAGGTGGGACATCGTGTCGAGGTGGGCGCGCGGGGGATCCCCCGCCGACGAGAGGGCTTCTGGTGGCCCGAACGCATTTTGACCGCATCCGGTTCTACGACAAGCCTCACCGGGTCCTTCCCGTTCCAGGCCCCGAAACAGGGCAGGAACGGGCGGGATGGGTTCACTGGGACCGCATCGCGGCTGCCCACCCGGTCGGTGCTCGGGGCGAGGGGCATGACAGGGCGTCGACCGCATGGTAACAGGCGCCGCCATGGTCGGCGGTGACCTCGCCCACGAGGGCTTGCCCAACGAGACAGGACCAGGACCAGGACCAGGACCAGGAGAAGATGAGCCCCTCGACCTCCTCCCGCAGCGAGGTCGGATGCGTCTCCTCGACGCCATCCTCGAGCGAGGGGAACGCTTCATCCGGGTAGGGGGGACCGTGTCCGAACGTTGGCCCACGGCGGAGGGGGGGACCGTCCACGCCGTGATGCTGGTCGAGTTCGTCGCTCAGGGGACGGCGCTCCTCGGCACGCAACTCATGCGCGACAACGAGGGCAAGCTCGCGCTGCTGGTGGGTCTACCGGAGGCCGTCCTGAACGTGCGCCGCATCCGCTACGGGACCCGTCTGATCGCCGACGTCCACGTCGCCCGGGGGTCGGGGGAATACCTCGTGTGTGACGGCGTCGTCCGCGACGGGACGGACTGCCTCGCCACGGTGACCCTGCAGGGGATCCGGGTCCCTGCCAAAGGGGTGCTGGCCGGTTCGGGAGGCAAATGATGTCGGAATCCAAGGTGAGCGCTCTCGTCACCGGCGGGAGCCGCGGGATCGGTCGGGCCGTCGCCCTCGAGCTCGCGCGCTCGGGTCGCTTCGTGATCATCAACTACCTCGCCAACGACACGGCCGCGGAGGAGTCCCTCCGCGCCGTTCGCGACGCTGGCGGGGACGGTGTCCTCGCGCGATTCGACGTGTCGGACCGCGAGGCAACCGCAGCCGCGCTCGATGCTCTGCTCCGCGACCACGGGTTCGTCGAAGTGCTGGTCAACAACGCGGGGATCGCGCGGGACGGCCTCTTCCTGATGCTCAAGCCCGAGGAGTGGGACTCGGTCATCGCCACCACGCTCCATGGCTTCTTCAACGTCACCCGCCCGGTGCTAAAGCAGATGGTGGTGAGGCGTCGGGGCTCGATCGTGAACGTCTCCTCCGTCTCGGGGCAGATCAGCAACCGCGGCCAGTCGAACTACTCCGCCGCCAAAGCGGGCCTCATCGCTGCCACGCGGGCCCTGGCCCTGGAGGTCGGGCGGCTCGGGATCCGCGTCAACGCGGTCGCGCCCGGACTGGTCGACACGGACATGATCAAGAACGTCCGCCTCGAGATGGTGTTGAAGAGCATCCCGATGCAGCGCGTCGCCCGTCCCGAGGAGATCGCCCGCGTCGTTCGCTTCCTCTGCTCGGACGATGCGTCGTACATGACGGGCCAAGTCGTGGCAGTGAACGGCGGGCTGGCGTAGACGGGGTGGCGGGGGGCGCCAGGATCCGGGTACCATCGGAGCCGAGCCGACGCCGCGGGACGGACGGGGCGCCCGGACGGACGAGGGCGGTTTCGATGAGGACCCGACAGCAATTCGCGATCTTCGGGGTGGTGTCCTGGCTCCTGCTGGCGCAGGCCGGGTGTGACCCCAACGCCTCGTGCAAGCGGACGGCGAGCTGCCGGGAGCAGGGCAGGTGCACGGCCGCCAAGGATGGGGGGTGCATCGCGGGATCGAACGCGAACTGCTTGGCCAGCGATTGGTGCCGGGTCGAGGGCAAATGCGCGGCGGTGGACCAGGCCTGCGTCGCGGCCACGACTGAGGACTGCCAGCGCGCCGAGGCCTGCACCGAGCGCGGGAGGTGCGAGGTCGACCGGGGCGCCTGCGTGGACCTCGCAACGGTGTTCCACGACACCTGCAGGCAGGAGTGCAGGGCCGACGGACGCTGCGCGCAGAAGGGCGGCCGGTGCACGGCGTTGTCGGCTCACCATTGTCGAGGCACCACCGCAGACCAACCCGCAGCCGACAGCCCCTGCCGCAAGGAGGGGCGCTGCGCGGCCAAGGAGGGCGTCTGCGTCGCGGCGAAAGACGAGGAATGCGCCGCCTCGCTGCGGTGTAGGAGCGAAGGGCGCTGCGCAGCCGAAGACGGGGATTGCGTCGCCACCAAGCGAGGCTGCATGGCGAGCGCACTCTGTAGCGGCAACGGGAGGTGCGGGGTGGCCGACGGACGTTGCATCGCGGTCGACAACGACGACTGCCGGAGGTCGGCGGGCTGCCAGCGCGAGGGGCTCTGTCGAGCCGTGGGCGACGCGTGCATCGCGGGCTCGAACGACGAATGCAAGGCCTCCACGGCCTGCGCCGAGGAGCGGCGCTGTACGGCCAGGCTCGGCGCCTGCGTGGAGTGGCCGCCCCCGCCCGACTGAGCTCCTGGGTCCGAGAGTCCGCGCATCACGCGCGGGTCCGCGGGGGGCGGCAGCTCGACGCCGGCGGTGCCCGCCGCCCATCGAGCGGCGAGGAGGGGGAGGCCCGCGGGTCGCGGCCGATGTGGGGGAGGGCTCGCCTCCCCCGGAAAGAAGGGACCCAGCGGGGACACGATCCTCCGCCCTGCTCGGGTGGGGGACCTGGCCCGCGCCCGGGAACGAGCCCCAAGAGGCCCATGTGGGGCAGCCGCAGCCCAGGTGGGAGCCATGCTGGCCTTGTGGTGGCTCGAAAGAGGCGATCAGCGGTAAGGGGTCTTTCGGGGTGGACGAATCGTGGGACAATGGGCAGCGCCATGCATTGCACGAGCGGGGTCCTTCGGGCGGCGCTGTTGGGGGCGGGGTTTCTGAGCTTCGCGGGGTGTGGAAAAAAGGACGACGATCATCCGCCACCGGTCGAGATCACTGGGGGTAGCGCCGGCGAGGGCAACGGGATGGCCGGGGCTTCTGCCACCAGCACGGGGGGCACCCTGGGAGGAACTGGCGGTGGAGGCACCAGCGGCGCCGGTACCGATGGCAGCGGCGGCGTCGCCGGGGGCGGGGCGACGGGTACCGCCGGAGCAGAGCGCGGGGGAACGAACCCCGGAGGGGCAGGATCCGGGGGTGGTGGGACGGGAGGCACCGAACCGGGGGGCCGCGCGGGTGAGCACAGCGGCGGGCTCGGCGGAGCCGCGGGTGGTGGAGGTGGTGGGGCCCCGAACGGGGGCGCTGACACCGGCGGGACCGGCGGATCCCTCCCCGACCCGGTGGGCGATCCATGCAGCGGCTCGCACGAGGAATGTCCCGGCGGGCAGTTCTGCTACCAGGGGATCACGTCGATCGGGAGCTGTCGCGTCTTCTGCGAGCTCGAGGACGTGGGCACCGACGTCGGTTGCGACCCGGACCAGCTCTGCACCGCAGCCACCTATGGCTCGGCCGGCGCCTGCCTGCAGCGCTGCACTCCATTCATCACCCCCTCGGAATGCCCAGCAACCGAGTGGTGCATGCCACACCCCAGCGTAAGCTACACAGACGGCGTCGCGGTCGATGGGCTCTGCGTGGAAGGAGCCGCCAGCACGACCGAAAGCGGGGAATCCTGCGAGGGAGGCGAACCCTGCGCCGACGGCCTGATGTGCTACTACGCGGCCAGCGCGGCGTTCGGGTTCGATGCGTGCGAGCCCCTCTGCGATCCGGAAGCCGAAGCCGGCGCTACCGGCGCCTGCCCGGAAGGTGCCGTCTGTCGAACGCCGCTCAATTCGCCGACGTCGGGTTGCGTGACCCTGTGCGATCCGTTCGGGGCCGCGACCTGTGAGGGCGGTGACCACTGCGTGGTGTTCCTGGACTGGGTCGACGGTGACCTGGTGCTCGAGGGCCACTGCGTGAAGCCGGGCACCAGGAACAGTGGAGAGGCTTGTCGGGACGGTGAGTGTGCGGCCGGCCTCGACTGCATCGAACAGCCGCAGCCCTTCGAAGGGGCGAGCACCTGTCATCCGACCTGCGATACCGAAGCGGAAGACACCTGCGGATCGAGCGCCGCCTGCATCCCCATCGGCGATAGCACTTCGGGGGTAGGAACCTGCGAGATCGGCTGTACGGTGTTCGAAGAGGGCGCCGACGCTGGCTGCGAGGAGAGCAAGTGGTGCGCGCCGACGTTCCTCGGCGGCGACCGGGGCCTGTGCACAGTCCCTGGCGCAGTCGACTTCGGCGAAGTGTGCGAACAGAATACCGACTGCGGGTTCGGCGGCTACTGCGAATGCCGTTTCGGGCGGCGCACCTTCTGCCCGGCATCGATCTGCGTGCACGCCTGTCTGCCCGGAGCGACCAGCGGCGATCCGGATGGCTGCGGGGACGGAGAGACCTGTGTGCGACCATTCGCCGGTCGTGCCCCGCCGGTGCCCGCGAGCTTCGGCATTTGCCGGGCAACGTGCGAGTTCGACGGTGACGCGACCTGCCCGGACGGAGAAACCTGCGTGCCGGGTGCGCTCCTCGCCGACGGAGAGGACGCCTGCATCGACATCCCGGAGACCACCGACCCCGTGGGCGAATGGTGTATCCAATTGGGGATCGACGAAGGAGAGCCTTGCGGCCCCACCGACGTCTGCGTCTTGCTCCCCGAACAGTCGCTCACCCAATGCTTGGATGCGTGCCGCTTCAGCGAGGGAGGCGTCGGCACCACCAACCATCCGGACTGCGCCGATGCGGGCGCGTCCTGTGAGGAGATCGCGGCCGGGCTCGACTACGGACAGTGCGTGACGGAGTAGCGGCGCCCGCCTGCAAGCCCCTACCACCGGCCGAGGAAGGTCCAATCCCCGGCGTGAGCCGCGCTCGTGACGAGCGTGGCGAAGAGGTCGCCCGACTCGTCTCGTGCCAAAAGACGCAGGTGGCGGTGGTCGGCGATCGCCGCCACTTGGCCCACGAGATGCGCACCGCCGAGCGAGCGCGGCTCGGCGGGCAACGGTATGTCACCGACCAAGGCGAGATCGAGCTTCATCGCGCTGGCCGTGCCGCCCGTGAAGACCAACCGGACCCGATCGGCCGCGGTGGCGAGGAGCCAGGGCGATCCTCGCGCCCCAACCGGCAGCAGGCGGGGCCAAGGCGTCCAGCGCCGATTGGACCACGTGGCACCGACGAGCTCACCCGCTGCCGTGCGGGCGACCGCGATCAGGCGTTCACCCATGACGGCGAGGGCCGGCTCATCCACCGTGGCCGGCAGGGACAGGCGATCCCAATCCGACCACTCGCCGGCGCTCCGCACACAGTGACCGAGCGCCCCATCTCCGAGCCGGGCGACGACGTGAACGTCGCGGCGGAGCGTGACCACGGCGGGCGCTCCCGTGCCGCCGTCGCCGATACGCCGCCAGGGATCCCCCCGAGTCGAACCGAGGTATTGGACCCCGCCGTCGCGACCGCGGCCGAAGAGGTCCACGGCATCGCGCCCAACTCCGACAGCAACGACGCGAGATGCGAGCTCACCGCCGAGGTCCTCGAAGCCCTGCACCTCCGGCGCCCAGACCTTTCCGTTCCACACCTTGTGCAGAACCCGACCGGACGGGGCGACGACCCAGAGGTGCAGGCGCTCGCCGATAGCCAGCGCCGTGGGCCCGAGCGCGGTGTCGGTAGCGAATTCGTTGGCCGCGTCGAGCCATCCGGCGAGGGTATCGGATCGCCCCGCCTCGACCCAGTGATGGCGCACGGTCCCGTCCGAGGCGGTGGCAAACAGGTGGTCGAAGCCCCGGAAGCGAACCGCCGCGGGGGTGAGCGCGGGCCTGCGGGGACGACCGAGGAGCTCGGTGCGATGGCCCTGGTCGAGCGCTCGGCGAACGACCCGTCCCTGCCCAGATGTGAGCGTGGCCTCGGCGCCCGTACAAGCCTTGTCCCAGTAGCCCATGACGTTCTGGCGAAGGGGGGGGGGTGCGAAGCGGAGGCGGCGCGTGTCGCTCGCTCCGCAGGCGACCTCGATCTCGAGCGGCCTCGCCGCGAAGACGGCCGCGGGCGCGCAGGGATCGGTGCCACCGGCGGCCCGATAGAGCGGAGCCAGGGGATCGGCAGGCGTGTCGTCGACGAAGCCGCGGTCGCCATCGAAGAGGAGCGTCTCCGGCTGGGTGCGCTCGCGGGCGCAGAGCCACTGCTCCAATTCGCTCCGGCTCGACAGCTCCGGACCATGGGGATGACGGAGCCCGAAGTAGTGCCCAAGCTCGTGAGCGACCACCCAAGGCTGCCGCACGGATCCGGACGCGAGCGAGACGTAGGGGAAGAAGTACCCGGAGTGCGATGCGTTCCGGGGAGCGAGCCGCCAGTGCTGGGCCTGGCCGTCCCAACGCACTCCGCCGCCCGTGCCGTGGTAGATGACGAGTCGCCCCCGCTGGGAGTCGGCAACCCTGATACGGGCGCGGACGTTGGGAGCGGGATCGCAGAGCGGCGGCACGCGCTCGTCGCGGTATTCCTCGAGCCGGGCATCCCGCGGAAGCAACGTACAGTCCTCCCTGAGGAGCGGCTCGTCGGTACGGCGCAGGTCGCGTTCGGGGCCGAACCGGAAGCTTACCCCATGGGGCGCGAAGACCTCGTTCGCCTGCGCGAGCGCGCCCACGAGCTCGGTCACCAGGGTCGGGGGGACCGGCCCGCTAGCGTGCAGAACGAGCACCGACACGCACCGCGTCCCTCCCACGCAACGCACCTCCGCCGCCGGGACCGAGCTCGAGGCACTTGGCGGTGGTGCCGCGCTGGTGGTCACAGAGCCCGAAGGCGCCGCGACCAGGCCGTCCGGAGAACGGCAGGCCCCCTGCACCCCCGCGGCGGAGAAGAAAAGGATCCACCACCAGCGAGCGGAGAGCCGGCGGAGCAAGACCGACCGGCTCTCGCCCCGACGGGAGGGGCCCCGCCGCCACGCTACTCGTAGTCCACGCACGTGTACGAGAGGTGACGGCTCAGGAGGACCGGCGCCGCGGTGGTGACCGTGTTGGGCACGAACGCTACGTGCATCCTCACATAGGGATCCCCGTCGCGCAGAAAGTCGCCGAGGACCACCGGACAGCGGCGGTCGGGATCGATGGCATCGCCGTAGGTGCAGCTCGCTCGACCAAGGACCTCCGGGTTGGGCTCGGTGACGAGATCGCCGTCGACGTTGTGGCCTGCGGCCATGACGCCGTCCCCATCCGCCAGCGGCACCGGTACGAACCCTTCGATCAGCTCGCCATCGTTGTCGAGCTCCACCCACGAAGAGCAGTCGGTGTACGCGCTGTCGGCACAGCTCTGGAACGCGAACCGGATCTCGGAGTCGTCCGGGACCTCGGCCTCCCAGGTGAAGAAGGTCCACTGGAGCCGCTCCCCGCCGCCGCACTCCGCCGGCTCGAACTCCTCGATGCCGCTCGATGCCGTGGCGCTGCCAGCGCAGGCGCCGTCGATCGAGTCATTCAGAAACACCGACCAGTTGTCCTGGTGGTTGCACTCGGGAACGCTCGGCACGTCGGAGCTCGGGTTGACCATGATGAGGTACCGATCGCCGGTGCCGTCGAACACCCCGCAGGGCATGAGGACACATTCGCCCGGGGGTACGATCCGGGTCGTGGTGCAGGTCGGCGCGGCTAGGGCACCGGAAGCGTCGTCCTTGCCCCAGTTGGACAGCGGCGTCGCCGGATCGTAGTCGAAAAAGTGAATCTTGAGCCCGGTCGGGGCCTCCGCGGTTCCATGATTGCAGACCGGGATCAGCCCTTGCCCGGTGGGCGAGAGGCAGGGGATGTCGAGCGCAAGATCGGGCAGCCCGACGCACGCGTTGTCGGTCTCTCCGCTTGCCCACGGGACGCACGCGCTGTCGTCAGGGAACGGATAGTCGCAGTACCCGCCGACACACAGGGCGGCGCTGTAGGTGTGCTGACAGCCCGTCGCCGGGTCGCAGGTCTCGAGCGTGCAATCGTCCGCGTCGTCGCAGTCCACGAGAGTCGCCGTGCAGGCCCCCGCCGAGCACGCATCGTTCGTGCAGAGATTGCCGTCGGTGCAGGCATTGCCGTCGTTGTTGGGGAAGTAACAGCCGGTCACCGGATCGCAAGCGTCGTCCGTACACGGATTCCCGTCGTCGCAGGTCACCGGACTGCTGTCGCAGCTTCCCGCTGAACAGTGCTCCGCGGTCGTGCAGAGGTTGGTGTCGCTGCAAGTGTTGCCGTCGTCGTTGGTGAAATAGCATCCGGTCACCGCGTCACAGTCGTCGTCGGTGCAAGGATTCCCGTCGTTGCAGGTGATGGGCGTGAGCACACAGGTGCCCGCCGAGCAGATGTCGTCCGTGCACACACTGCCGTCGCTGCAGGCGTTGCTGTTGTCGTTCTCGAAGTAGCAGCCGGTGAGCGGGTCGCACTTGTCGTCCGTGCAGGGGTTGCTGTCCTCGCAGGTGATGAAGGTGCCCACGCAGCTGCCCGAGGAGCAGTGGTCCCCAGTCGTGCAGACGCTGGCGTCGTCGCAGGTGTTGCTGTCGTTGTTGGTGAGCAGGCAACCGGTCACGGCGTCACCGGTGGCGGGGACACAGGCGTCGTCCGTACACGGATTCCCGTCGTCGCAGACCGCGTCGTTCGGAGTGGGCGTGCAGGTGCCGGAGACACAGGCGTCGGTCGTGCACGACCTGCCGTCGGTACAGGAGTTGGAGTCGTCATTGGTATTCCGGCAGCCGGTGGTGGCGTTGCCGGTGGGGGGATCGCAGGCGTCGTCCGTGCATGAATTCCCGTCGTCGCAGACCGCGTGGCTGGGCGAATACACACAGGTGCCGCCGGAGCAGGTGTCGGTGGTGCAGGTCTTGCCGTCACTGCAGGTATTGCTGTTGTCGTTCGTGAAGACACAGCCGGCGGCAGGGTTGCAGGAGTCATCCGTACAGGGATTGCTGTCGTTGCACGTGATGTAGGTCCCCGCGCAGTTGGCCGACCCGTCGCAGACGTCGGAACCAGTGCAAGCATTGCCGTCGTTGCAGCTCGAACCAGCAGGGCGGTTGACGTGGGTGCAGGCGGACGTCGCGTTGCAGACGTCGGTCGTACAGCTGTTGCCGTCATCGCATGCCGCGGGCTTGTCCGCCACGCACACGTTGTTGCAGCAAGCGTCGCTCTCGCAGTCGCCGTCGCTCAGGCACCCCTCGCCGTTGTCGCAGTCCTCGGCGCAAGTACCACCGCAGTCGACGTCAGTTTCGGTGCCGTTCTCGATGCCATCGAAACAGGTGGCAAGATCGCACGCCTTCTCCCGGTCCGGCAGCTGGACGATGCTGACACCGACGGTCTCCGCCTGTGCGGCGTGGATCATGCCGTATAGACCGTTATATTGTCCGACGTACGCCTTGCCATTCGGTACCGAAAGGACGCCAAGAAAACCGCAATCCGTGCAGCCGTTGATGGTGGCGTTGATGTGGGCGGCCGCGGTGCTGGTGCCGGTGCCGAGCACCCACCAGCGCACGCCCATCGGGTAGATGCTGGTGAGGTTCTGGAAATGGACCCCGGTGTTGAAGACGAGCCGGTTGCAGACGACGATGTGGACCGGGTTGATGGTGGAGCCTGGGTTCGGCAGGATGACGTTGGCACCGCCGTCCAGCGTCAGATTCTTGAAGGTGTAGATGCCTCCCCCGTTGAATGTGATACTGGAGTTCTTGATGCTGACGGTGTCCCTCGCGGTACTAGGAGTGTAGACGACCGCAGAGTTCTCGATGCTCTCCGAGACGGTCCCGCTGCAGGTGCTCGTGGGCGGGGGGCTGAACGTGTCCGTCACTGGCGTGGGGACCGCCCCATCGGTGACGAGGGTGTTCTCATAGGTGCCGCCGTTCTTGAGGGAGATGTTGGCAGACGAAGCGGTCTTCACCCCACCCGAGATCCGGCCGCCGTCGATAGTGACCGCGTAGTTCCCGACCTTCTGGGCCCAGGCAGCATAGTTCAGCGTCGACCCGGTGGCCCTCGTGATCTTGGAACCGGAGTTGACGATCTGAATGGGGCCGTCGTTCTGGTTGGCCCCGGAGGGGGCCGTGCCGGAGCCGATCGCGGCGACCGAGCCGTTGATCTGAGCTGAGCTCTTGACGACGACGAAACCGCCCGCGATGAGCGGCACGTCGGGCGGGAGGTTGAGGGTCGTGGAGGAGTTCTGGAGGGTGACGCTGCCGCCCGCGGCGACCCTCGCGCTTGTCGAGCCGCTGGAGACGTTCCAGGCGTTGATATTGTCGATGACCAGGTCACCCCGGGAGTACACGGTGTACTCGCAGAGGATGCCGTCGATCGCGTTGGCGCCCGGCGTGACCGCCGCGTACGACTGTTGCGCCACGGCCCAGGACGGCGCCCCGCCCGGCAGCGGGGTCCACGTCAGCGGATGGACCGGCGGGATCGTCACCCTCAGGTCCGCGAGCGGGGCATAGGCGGATGGATCCAGGAGCGGCACCCGGCGGACCAGTGGTCGGGCACGGGTGGACGCCGGTTTCGGCGCCGTCGCTGACGGGGCGCTCGCGAGCGCGATCTCGGCGTGGGCCACGACCTCACCTGAACCCGCGGGCCCGAGCGGCGCCGCGTCGTCGAAATGGTGGGCGAATTCGGTGTCGTTGAAGGAGTGGTGCGCGGCGAGCTCCAGGCCACCGGCCATGGCCTCCCTTGGACCGGCGGGGTCGAGCGGCGCGATCTCGCCGAAGTAGTGGACGAAATCGGCGTCGTAGGAGCCCTGGTCCACGGCAAGCTCCATCCGGGTTTCGTCCTCGACCGCGGGCGCAAGGAGCGGTGAGGTTTTGGGAAGGGGCAGGGTGGCGTCGGAGAAGTGGCCGCAGACATCCATCACCGCCAACACGCAGAAGATGTCCCAGTCGTCGGCGCCGCCGCCGCAGCAGTCGGGATCCACGGCACAGACCTGAGACACGCAGCCGGTCATCGGGTCGTCGCACCCTGGTACCAGCCCTTCACCCTCCTCACAGAGCGGATGCGTACACAGACCGGATGGGTCCGGACAGAAGGCGTGACAAACCGTTCTGACCATGCCCACGCAGCCGGCGTCCCAGGTCGAGGTGCAGCAGGCCTCGTTCCCGTCACCGTCGGTGGTGTCGCAGATGTCGGCGACGCAGGGATCGCAGGCGGGGTCGAGGGAGCTTCCCATCATACAGGTCGGGTGCGCGCAGAAGTCCGTGGTCGGATGCTCGCAGCGCTGGTTCGACTGGCAATCGGAGCTGTTGGTGCAAGAGGTGGGGAGGGGATCGAAGTGCGCGAGGACCCCATCGCGATCCGCGTGGGGAGTCCCGACGGTCACGGCGCCGCCGACGACGCTGCCGGGCTGGTACTGGATACGGCACCGGGGATCGCAGGGGTTGTTGAAGACCAGACCGAGAGTGCCAGCGCCCGCAGCACCGGCGGCGCCGTTGCTCGCCGTTAGGCAGAGCTCCCAGGGGACACCGGTGTCCTGGGCGCGGAGCTCGGCGATGGCCCTCGGGTCCGGCTTCGCCCGCTCCACGATGACCCCGTCGGTGCATGGCCCCCAGGTGCCACCGACGCAGGTCTGCAGGCCTTCGTAGCACGTGAGCTGGTCGTCCTGCACACCGAGCGTAGTGCCGCAGGCCCGTGTCGAGCCCTCGGCGCAACGAGGGTCGTCCGTCGGCAAGACCAGGACCGGACCGGCGCCGGGATCGGGCAGCGAACTATCACCCTTCGAGCAACCGAGAACGATCCCCGCCGCCATTCCCATCAGCAAGGTGAGCGAGGCAAGCCGTCTCCAGGTCGAACGATCCCAGCCCTGCGCGAGCAGGCCAGTCGACGCGGTGGGTTTGATGGGGGTCGTCATGGCGATGACTTTCCGTTGCGTTGGTTGCTGTGCGCGAGGCGTGACGGTGACAAATCCGTCGTTCGTCGTTCGGTCGTTCCGAACACCGTTGCTCTGTCGAGAGCAATCACTGCCCGTGGGCGCGGCCGGCCCGCTTCCAAGACCATAGGCAAGCATGCCACAGGGTCCCAGGATGGGCGCTTCGAGTTCTGCACGCTCCCAGCGACGACGGGCGAAACCCGGGGGAGACAACGTCGGTCCGCGGCCGCGAGGAGCGGTGCGAAGCGGCGGAGGTGAGCGAAGCCCGTACAATTACGGGCGGGTGGGAGTCGTCGAGCGACGAGCTCCCACCCTGCGGGTCGCGCCCGGCCCGGCACGACGGCGCGGGCCGGAGGTCTGACCGCCCGGCGTCCGCGGCCGCTTCGCTCGCCGTCCGTCAGCCTCCGGGCCAGCCGTCGTCCACCCAGGGGGCGTGATCGGTCACGCCTGCCAGCGGGAACGGGGCGGGCGAGGGCCGCGGTGCGACCCTGCAGCTACTCCGCGATCGGCGTGCGGTCGCAGTCGCAGTCGTCGAAGGAGTATCGAGTCCCGAGCTCCACGACCTCGAAGTCCGTCCACTCGAGGCTCGTGAGATCCCCGGGCATCAGATCGACCTCCGCCCACTTGTGGGTCGTCAGCCGGTCGTTCGCCGCCGTGAACGTGAGGTTACCCCCATCCGACAGGATCATCCCGTAGTTCTTCAGCGCCTCCGCGACGACCCGCGCGGCGGGCTTGAGCCCCGACGGATCGAACGACGCCTTCAGCCGCATTCGCGCGCCGTAGGGCGGGGCGCTGTCGGGTCCACTGGTGGCCGGCGTCGAGTGCGTCGCTGGTCGCACGTAGATACGGTCTCGCATCAGCGAGTTTGGCAGGATGAACCGGATCGCGTGCCGGATCTCGCCGGCGTAGATCTCGTCGGCGTCGAACATGTGCGCCGCGATGGGAAGGCCTGCCGCGTCCGCGCTCGTACAGCATTCGCCCCGCAGGGTCGGTTGGTAGGGCTCCGTGAGATCCCACACCGCCTGGCACCCGCCGAAGAACTCCGACGAAGTCCGGTTCGCCCGCCACATCTCGTAGAGGCGGCAGCCCACGGGGTCGACCACGACGAGGTGACAGTCGCCGTCACTCTCGCACTCGTATCCCGTCTCCCCCTCGATGAACCCCCCGCTCGGCACCGGGATCGGCGCGGGATCACAGTCCGGTGAGTAGAAGTCATCGGTTCTGGTGAATGCTTCCCGCAACGTCGAGGCATCGGCGTACTGGACCACGATCCCGTATACGTTGTTGGTCTCGTCGCTCGGGCCATCGATCCGGAACCGTTGACCGGAGGTGTGGTTCGCCTGAAGGTACGCGATGATCGTGGCCGATTCGGCGTCGAGCTGCGCGGTGTCGATGCGCTGGTTCCACGGGTGGCTCGCGTCGAAGAGCTGACCCTCGGCCGCGCCGCAGATGCCGGTGCCGGCGCCCCCCGCCGAGATCCCGCCGGTATTCGCCCCGCCCGTGCTCGCGCCGCCGGAGACCTCGCCGCCGTTGGATTCGCCGGCGGCGCCGCTCGCGGCGGTCCCACCAGTGTTCCGCCCGCCCGAACCGCGACCACCGCTGGCCTGGCCCCCACTCGGGCCGCCGCCTTCGCCGCCGGCCGTCCCACCGCTATTCGTCCCACCGGAACCGCGACCGCCCGTGGTCCGGCCCCCGCTCGGACGGCCGCCATCGGGAGCCACGCCGCCGGTCGCCTCGCCGCCGTTGCCGGCCTCACTACCCGTGGAGCCACCGCTGGCCCGGCCGCCGGTGGTGCCGACGCCCCCCGTACCCCGCCCGCCGGTCCGGGCGCCGCCGCTGCTTGTCGCCGCACCTCCCGCGCTGGAAGGACCCGCGCCCCCATCGTCTCCGTCGCCGCCTTCGGATTCCTTCGAGCATCCGACCGCGATCACCAAACCCCACGAGAGGATGAGCCAGCCTACGGGGAACCTTCGCATGTCAGCCGCCTTTCTGCCCGCACGGGCGATCCAGCGGGCGCGCCACTGCCCATCCGTCCGAGGACGACCCGATGCCGCACCCTGCGGCCACACCTCGCGAACCCGCTCGCAACCCAGGCTAGGCGCCAGCGTGCGGGGCGAATAGTGAAAATTTCTGCACGCTCGCGCGCGCGCAGGCCCGAGCACCTCGATGCCCGGGTCATGAAAGGTCTTGCACTATCTCGCACCCGGACGGTTCCGTAATATGGTGATAGCGTGAACATCAACCTACTGATCGACGCGATCGTCCGGCAAACCACCGTGCTCATCGCGCAGCTGGCAACCGCCGCGGGCACGCGCGCAACGCTGGCGCACACCGCCAACCAGGTGTTCATGGATCTGGTCCGAGAGCTGAAGGACCAAGGGCTCGGCAACAAGGTGATCGCCGACATGTTCGGGCTCAGCCTGCGCACCTACCACAACAAGGTCGCTCGGCTCTCGGAGAGCACCACGGAGCGAGGCCGCTCGCTCTGGGAAGCGGTGCTCGCCCACATCGAGGAACGGGGGCCGGTGTCCCGAGCGGCGATCCTCCTCCGCTTCTGCCGCGACGACGTGGCGACGGTGAAGGGAGTGCTGGCGGATCTCGTCGACAGCGGCGTCGTCTATCGTACCGGCAAGGGGGATGGCGTGACCTACCGCGCGGCCCACCCGGACGACTATACGGCACGCGGCGACCACGAGGCCGAACGCGTGGCGAGCCTGGTCTGGGTCGCGGTGTTCCGCTACGGTCCGATCACGCAAGCCGAGCTCGCCGAGGTGATCCCGACTGACAGGGCGACACTCGAGGAGGCACTGCGCCACCTCCTCGCAAACAGCCGCGTCACCGTGGCCAAGGAGGCAGACCAGACCCGCTATGCCTGTGATCGCTGCGTGATCCCGATGGGGGATGCAATTGGGTGGGAGGCCGCGGTATTCGATCACTACCAGGCGATGGTGACGGCGATCTCGACCAAGCTCCGATCCGGCCGCACCGCAGCGTCGCCGGGGGAGTGGGTCGGTGGCAGCACCTACCACTTCGATGTCTGGCAGGGACATCCGCTCCTCGACGAGGTCGTCGGGTTCCTCCAGGACACGCGCGGACGCGCGGTCGATCTCCGGCGCCGCGTCGAGACGTTCAACGACCAGCACCCGCCGGAGGAGCACACCGCGATGCGGGTCACTGCATACGTCGGGCAGACGGTGGTCGGTCCCGAGGCGGAGGAGCCAACGGGATGATCCAGGGAGTGGTGCGTCCGGGGTCGGGGCGACGACGCTTCGCCGCGGCGCTGATGCTCGCGGGTGCGGCGGCAGCGTGCTCGAGCGAGGGCCCCCGACCACGCGTCGGGGGGGAGACGAACTGGCTGAGTCTCTGCCAGAGCGACGCCGATTGCGTCCGTCTCCGGTGCATCTGCGGGGTCTGTACCGACACCTGCGACGATGCCACGAGGTGCCACGAGGGTGCGACCTGCTTCGCACCGGGGTCCCCCGAGCTTGCTGCTCTCTGCGGCGATACGGAGGCGCCCGCGACCTGCCTCGCCACCTGCGACGGCGCGACCCCCTGCCTCGCCGGCTTCGACTGCCGTGACGGGGTCTGCCGCCCCCGCGACGTCGCCGCCTTCCCGGGGGCGGAGGGCTTCGCGGGTCGAATCCGCGGCGGAAGGGGCGGACGCGTGCTCCGCGTGACGAGCCTCGCGGCGACGGGAGAGGGGACGTTGCAGGGGGCCCTCGACGCGCCCGGCGCGCGCATCATCGTGTTCGCCGTGAGCGGGGTCATCGAGGCCCCGCTGGTCACCCTGTCACACGGCGAGGTCACCATCGCCGGCCAGACCGCGCCCGGCGGCGGCATCACCCTCCGCGGCAGGCTCTTTGCGGATCCCGAGGCCGAGGTCCGTGATGTGGTCGTGCGGCACCTGCGCGTGCGGCCGGCGTATGACGACTCGGATCCGCTCCAGTTCGACGCCATCCAGTTCAGCGCGGCCGAGGATGTGCTGCTCGATCACGTCTCCGCGGCCTTCGGCATCGACGACGTCGTCGATTTCTACGGAGCGAAGCGGGTCACGGTGCAGTGGTCGACCGTCGAGAGCTCGCTCGCCGTGTCCCTGCCGGAGGGGGACCCCGCCCATGGCCTCGTCGCAGGGCCGGATGCTGGAGGGATCTCGGTCCACCATTGCCTCTTCGTCCACCACCAAGACGACAATCCTTCGATCGCCGGCGGACCGGCAGAGGTGATCGACAACGTCGTCTACGACGCGCTCCACGGCTTCGCCCACCACGATCCCGCGTCGGGGCCGTTCGATCTCGTGGGCAACACCTTCGTTGCCGGCCCGAACAGCGTGCTCCGCCCGCTCTACTTCGACGACACCCGAGCGCCGGCCGATCCCGATCTCGCCTACTACCTCGCCGACAACCAGGTGGAGGGAGCCGGGTCCGAGTGCGGGGAAGGACCGCTCGACGACCCCTGGTCCCAGTGCGCCTACGACCTCGGCCGCGACCCGAGCTTCCTCGCGGGCGCACCCTTCGACCGGACCCCGTGGCCCGGGCACGTTGCCGTCTCGATCGAGGCCGCAGCGGAGGCCCGCGCCTCCGTGCTGGCACGGGCCGGGGCGTTCCCGCGAGACCTGGTCACCCGCGGCATGATCGACGACGTCGGGTCCCTCGGGGGTGTCTGGGGAGCCGAGCCGCCAGACGATCTGCTCCTCGAGCTCTCCCCCGGTGAGTCGCCGCGCGACGACGACCGCGACGGCATGGCCGACGAATGGGAGGTCGAGCATCGGCTCGATCCGCAGGACCCCGAGGACCACAACCGAGTCGTGGCGTCGGGCTACACGGCCATCGAGGAATACCTCGGCGAGCTCGCCGCTGCGCTGCTGCCGGACTGAGCGGAGCCGGAACCCGAGGCCGCACTCGCGAGCGTCTTCGAGCCCAAGGCCGGCGTTCGTACGGTCAGTGCGCGCTTCCGAGCCTGCGCGATCCGCAAGGTGACCTGCCGCCGACGCGGGAACGACCGCCCGCGCGCCGGGCACGCTTCGGGCGTGCATCCCCCTACGGCATCGGCCTCGTCTTCCCCTCGGCATCCCGCGGCTCCGACGCCGCGCGCGCGAGCGCGGCGGGGTCGACGCCATGGAGGAACGGACGAACCAGCGCGCGCGTCCCCAGGCGGAGGATGACGCTCGCGAACTCCATCGCCGCCCGTCCGCTGAGATAGAGCCCACCGCCGAAGAGCGGGATCGAGACCGCATACAGCACCGGCGCGCCCACGGCGGCCAGCCCGGGCGCCCCAAGCCAGGCGCCAGTCACGGCGAGCACCGTGGCGGTGGGGACGCCCATCAACGACGCCACCGACACCAAGAACAGGCCCCAGGCGACCCGACCCCGCGGTCGCTCCCGGAAAATGCCGGTGTCGATCGGCTCGAGCACGCTCCGCCGCACGATGGGGAGGCGGAGCGCCCACCGGCGAAGGCTCCACGAGCGGCGCGGCGCAGCGCTCCTCACGCGGCTCCTCCCGCCACGAGGGGTCGCGCGAGGAGGTACGCCTCCTCGCGCTCGGGAACGAGGTCGACCGTGGGCACGAAACCCGCTCGTTCGAGCGCCGCCGCCAGCACCTCGGCGCTGCGAAAACGCGGAGTGATCCGCCGCCAGGCGAGGCGCCACGCCTCGATTCGGCGCAACAACGAGGGCCGCGCCTGGTGCGGGATCGTCTCCCGTATCACCAGCACCGCCTCGGGCCCGAGCCGCCCGCGGATCCCGGTGAGCGTGGCGTCGAGGGTCTCATCGTCGAGATAGTGAGCGACGTCGAGCATCAAGGCGAGATCGAACCCGCCCTCCCCCTCGGGGAGCGCGGGCGCCTGGAGCTCGTGCACGGCGCCCCGCGAGCCGAGCGTCAGCCGCGCAATCCGAGCACGCTCGGGATCGGGCTCGGTAGCGACGACCGACGCTTCGTCGTGCGAGGCCAGGAGGTAGGTGGCCGGGACCGCCAGCCCGCAGCCGACGTCCAAGATCCGACGCGGCGTCCCCACCATGGCGCACAGCCGCGCGAACATCGGATCGAGGCGGAGCTTGCACCAAGCGAAGCCCCGGTAGCTCGCCGGGAGGTAGCGATAACGCCGGAAGGTGGCGCGCGCCGGCCGCGCCGGATTTGCGCGCCAGAGCGGGTGGAGGCTCGCGAAGAGGCGCCGGCCGAGCGGCGGCAGCAGGACGAAGGCGCCGATGCCGCAGGTCGAGATCCCGATCAGCCCCACGATCCCCGCGCTCTTCGCCTGGCTGTGCTGGGCGAACGCCAGGCTCGCCATCCCGATCACCGTCGCGGTGCACTCGAGGAAGGTCGCGGCGCGTACCGGCATGTGCTCCGGATCATCGTCACGCGGGCAGCGCTGGTACGAGCGGACCAGGTGGAGCGAGAAGTCGACCCCCATCCCGAACACGATGATGGCGAGGAGGAGCCCGGCGATGTCGAGCGGACGGCCGATGGCGCCGAGAACGCCGAGCGTCGCCGCCAGGCCGAACCCAACCGGGGCCATGACCATGGCGATGAGCAGCGGATCGACGAAGGTCACGATCACGCAGAGGAGCACGAAGCCGCCGATGAGGGCGACCATCCGCAGGAAGGCGGAGCGCAGGAAGCCGCCGAGGACCTCGGCGAGGTACCGTCCGTCGTGCAGGAGCCCGCCGGCGCCCGCGATCCTCTCGGAGAGACGGTCCACTTGGTACGCTGGTCCCCGCTCGAGCGGCACCAGGAGCCCGAACCGCCCGTCCGCACGGCGGCTCACCCCGACCACGGGCAGGAGCGCGGGCGGCAGCGGCATGGAAGGCGCCGGGGGCTGGGAGAGGCTGTCGAGGAACGGCGCGAACGCATCCTCCGCGAAGCCGAGCTCACGGCTCGCCTCCGTCACCGCCCGGACCACCGCGGCTCGACGAGGAGCGGAGAAGTACCGCGCCCAGTCGTGCGCGTTTCGGGCCGCGAGCTCGGGCCCAGGCGCCACCCGGGAAGGGCTGAACCAGCTGCCGATCCCACCCACCCGAGCCTCCTCCTCGAGGATCCCCGCGAGCGCATCGCTCCGCCTGCGGATCTCGGTCTCGTCCCTCGCGTCAAAGTAGACGTAGACGTTCGACAGCACGTCACCCCAGGTGGCCTTGACGTTCTGCTCCGCGGCGGCGGTGGCCGGACTCACCGTGCTCATCGCCGAGAGATCGACCTCGAAGCGAGGTCGCGCCAGCAGGGCCAGGGCAGCGACCAGCCCGACCGCCACCACCGCCACCCGCAGGCCGCGACCGATGCAGACCGCACCGAGGACCCGATCGAGCGGGAGGAGCGGCCGGCTCGGGCTTGGCGCAAGCGGCCGAAATACCCAAGGAAATACCGCCTGGACGACCACGAACGAGGAGATGACCGAGAGCGCAGCGAACGTCCCGAGCTCGGAGAGGAGCTCGAAACCGCTCAGGCGAAGGGCGAGGAAGGCGCCAGCCGTAGTCAGCGTAGCAAGGAGGCCAGGAGAGAAGATCGCGGCCGCCACCTTGGCACCCGGGCGATCCCGGAAGCGATCGAGGAACGACGCGAACATGATGCCCTGATCGACCGCAATCGACACCAGGGCCCCCCCGAACCCGAGGGAGAGCGCCGAGACGTCACGATCGATGAAGGAGAGCTCGAGGAGCCCGAGCGCGACGCCGGTGGTCGCCGGAAGCAGCGAGAGCGCCCCGAGCACCGGCCGTGAGAAGAAGAGGACGAGGAGCAGGGCGATGCCGAAACCCGAGAGCAAGATCGCCCGGTTGGTGTCCGCCCGCACGATGGCTTCGTTGTCCAGCGCCGAGCGAAACCCGCCCACCACGTCGAGGTGGACGGCGGGGCGAGTGGGCGTCGGCGCCTGCAGCCGCGGGGCGAGATCGGCGAAGAAGGCAGCGAGCTTCTGGTTGTGCTCCCCATCGGAGATGGACCTCAGGGGCGTCGCGGCGATGAGGACATGGCGCCCGTCTGCCGAGACCAGATGCCCCTGCTCCACCCGCCCGCGCAGGCCCACGGTGAGGCCCTGGAGGCGGCGCAGCACGAGGAACCTGAGGTCGAGCGGATCGCGACGGACGAACTCGGACCTCCCCGTCCCTTCGAGCGCGGCGAGCTCTTCCATGCGCGCCGCCAGCGACGCCCTCACGGCCGCTGGCGTGAACGCCTCGGCCACCTCTCCTTCGAGGTCGGTGGTGGAGAACAGGAGCGGCAGGTGCTCGGCGATGAGTCCGTTCAGCTCCATCAGACCGGCGGCCGCCGACTCCATGCCGACCGAGGCGAAGAGGCCGCTCTCGCGCATCGCGCGCGCGACCTCGTCCGCCGTCAGGATGAGCGCCTCGAGGGGTCGCGGCTCCGTGAAGCTGACGTCCACGCCGATCTGCTCGGTCAGCGAGTTCTCGCGCAGCAAGCGGCGCGAGCTCTCGAGCGTGGGGGAGCTCGACGGGAGCGCCGCAAAGATGTCGCCCTCGACGTGGATCCTTCGCATCGCCAGGGCGAACGCGAGCCAGGCGGCGAGCCCCATGAGGAGCACGACCCACCACCTTACGCCACCTAGCTCGAGCTTCGACATCGGGCGCCACGGCTCGCCGCCCTGCCACACGGGCGCGCGAGCGGCGGCCTCTATACCAGAGGGATCCCCCTCCGTCTCGCCAGCTCCCACCGGCGACGCGAGGGGGTGTGCCCCGAACGGCGCGCGCGGTGCGCGAGCCATGGCGCCGTCCCCGGACGACGTCCAGGGCGGTGGAGACGGGAGTGGGAGGGGAGGGTGGAGAAACGCCGGTCTGGAAGGACCCCGTTGCGCCGACTACCGGACCTTTGCTACTCGGGGCCACAAGGTATGCTCCGCCGGCCTGGGCGGAAGGACGTGAGCGCGGGTGAAAGCACCGAAGAATCGGCGAGTCCTGGTGATCGGTTACGACGTGGTGACACCCCTTGGCGCGAGCCTGGAGGCCACCTGGCAACGAGCGGAGCTCGGCCTGCCTCGTTTCGAGATCGCGCGGTGTTGCGCCAAGCTCGGCCTCCGGATCCCGGTGGGCGTCCTCTCCGACTACAGCCCCCACAGCTACGACTTTGGCACGGAGAAGGAGGTCGCCAACTGGAACGCGGCGTTCGTGCTGCTCACGATGGCGGTGTGCCAGCGTGCCGTGGCGATGTCCGGGGTGGACCTCCACGGCGAGATCGGCACCCGAACCGCCTGCCTGATGGGGTCGGCGCTCAACGGTCACGATGCGTTCCGCGTCGCGTCCGAACAGCTCGCCGCGCACGGGTACCTGCGCGTTAGCCCGTTCCTGCTGCCGAACCTCTGCTCGAACGTGCCGGCGGGCAAGGCCGGGGCGCTGCTCGGTTTCACCGGTCCGATCATCGCACCGGGGGGGGCCTGCGCCTCCGGCAACCACGCCATCGCCCTCGGCGCGCGCATGATCCGGGACGGTGACGCCGACGTCGCGATCGTGGGTGGGGTCGATACCCCGATCGTCCCCGAGATCGTGGTCGGTTTCGCCAACATGAACGCCGCCATCAAGCTCCGCCCCGGCGACCGGGCGCACGACGACCCCGCCCAGGCCTCGCGCCCATTCAGCGTCGATCGCAAGGGCTTCGTCCTGGCGGAAGGCGCGGGCGCGCTGGTCCTGGCCGCCGAGGAGGTGGTGGCCTCCCACGGGCTCGAGGCACGAGCAGAGGTGCTCGGCGTGGGGTACACTTCCGACGCGAACCATTTCACCCGCCTCCACGAGCCCACCGTCATCCGGGCGATGGAGCAGGCGATCGACGACGCGGGCCTCACCCCGGCGGACATCCACTGCGTGAACGCCCACGGCACCTCGACGCAGAACGGCGACACCGCGGAGGTATCGAGCCTCCGGCGGGTCTTCGGTCAGGGTCTCGCCCGACTCCCGGTGACGGCGAACAAATCCCTGGTGGGGCACTCCCTGGGTGGCGCCGCCGCGATCGAGGCGGCCCTCGCCATCGAAGGGATGCGGCGCGGACGCATCCTCCCCACCGCGAACTACCTGCCGGACCCGAGCCTGGGCGAGCTCGACGTGGTCGCCGGCAGCCCGCGCGACCAGGCGCACGAGCTGACGCTCACCAACGCATTCGGCTTCGGCGGGACGAACTGTTCGCTAGTCCTGCGTGGGGTGTGAGGCGAGCATGCGACCCCGCGAGCCCCAATTCGTCTCGGCCGCCGCCGGCGCGCCGTTCGTGCGCGACGAGCGCACGGACCTCCTCTGGCATCGGGTAACCCACCGCACGCTCTACGTCGACACGGATCGTTCGCAGGTCGTCTACCACGCGAACTACCTCCGCTACTTCGAGCTCGGACGCGCGACTCTGCTCCGCGACGTCGCGTTCCCGTATCGCGAAGTGGAGGAGAGCGGCTACGTCTACCCAATCGTGGACACCGCGCTCCGGTTCGTCCGGCCGCTCTACTACGACGACCTGATGTGGATCCACACGCGCCCCCAACGCCGGGAACCCGTGGCGGTGACCTTCGACTACCTGATCACGCGCGCGGAGGACGGAGCGCTCGTCTGCACCGGTCACACTCGCCACTGTGCCCTGAACACCCGGGGCACGGTGGTCGAGGTGGACCCGAAGACCATCCGCGTGTTCACGAACTTCCCGACCGAGTGAGCGGGATGACAACAACGGTCACCGTCCGCCCGCCGTCGCCCCTCCCCGCGGCCGAGGAGGAGGCGGTCCCCTCGCCCGCCCTCAGCGCCAGCACCTGGGCAGCGACTGTGCTCCCGGGTCTGCTTTCACCCGTCCGACCCGAGGTGGCCGCCGCTTTCGGCTTCGGCCGAGGGTTCATCGGTGAGCAGGGTGCGGTGTTGCTGACCGACCCACGGAGTCCGTTCGGTCCCTCGACCCTCGGCGCCCGGGCGGCGCAGCTCTGGGCCGCCGAGCACAACGGTCCGTCCGTCATCGAACGCTACCCCCAGCCTGCCGCAGCGACGCCGCGCGAGGAGCACCCCCTCTGGGTCCGGGTCCGGACCTCGCCCGGCACCGAGACGGTAGACGTCTCCTCGTGGACGATCGCGGGAAGCTGGCTCGGGAGCGAGAGGATCGGTCTCGATCCCCAGGCTGAGGGACGAGGGACGGCGCCCGTGACCTTGACCGCCCGCCTCCGGCGGCTCTGCGCCTTCGCCGAGGTGCTCGAGCTGGCCGCGCTACCCCCCTTCGTCGAAGCGCTGCTCTCCCCGCGGGAGCAGGCCCGAGCCGCCGAGCTGGGGCTCAGGCGACGGCAGGCCTTCACCGCCGGCCGCGTCGCGCTGAAACTCGCGACCCTGACCGCCGCCGTGGGCGACCTCGCCGACGTGGACACCCTCGCCGACGATGGCGTCCTCGCGCGCTCGCCCATCGAGCACGGCCGCGGGGCGTCGATCGCCCATGATCGACGGCTGGCAGTGGCGGTGGTGAGCGACCGCGGCCTGCCAGGGGTCGATGTCGAGCTGGTTGCGCCACGACTCGAGCCAGCGGCCGGAGTGTATGCGGGGACGGCCGAACGACACCGCGCCGACGCCGCCGGCGTTGGGCGGCTCGGCGGCCTCGCGCGCATTTGGACAGCCAAGGAGGCCTGCGCCAAGGCTTGGGCGGTGCCTCTGCCCACGGCCTGGCGAGTCTCCGAGCTTACCGCGATCGGAGAGCACGAGAGTGCCGTTCGATTCCGAGGCGAGCTGGTGCGGGTCTTCCACCTGCCCGCCGAGCAGCACCTCATCAGCCTGGTCGAGAGGGAATGCTGACCCTGCTCGGTATGGTGGTCCTCGCCTACCTCGCGGGATCGGTGCAGGCGGCCGTCTTCGTGTCCCGTTGGGCCGGCAAGCCAGATCCTCGCTATTCCCACAGCGGAAACCCCGGCGCCACGAACGTCTACCGAACCGCAGGGTTCGGCTGGGCGGCGCTGGTGCTCCTCCTCGACCTCGGCCGGGCCGCCCTCGTGGGATGGCTGGCTCGGTCCTCGGTCCCCTCCGAGCTCGTCCCCATCGTCGGACTGGGACTCCTCACGGGGACCTACTTCCCCGTATTTCAAGGGTTTCGGGGCGGCAAGGGGGTCGCGAGCCTGCTAGGCTTCGTCCTCGGAGCTGGCGCGGTCCAGACCGTCGGGCTCGCTCTTCTGGCGTGGGTGGTGGGCAGGGCGGTGACGGGTCAGTCGTTTCTCGGCTCTTTGCCCATGGTCACCGTGCTCGCCCTGGGCCTGGGGGTCGATTGCGGTGGTTTTTGGGGCTATTTGGGAAGCTTTGGGGCACTTGCCACCGTAATCTGGCGACATCGAGGCAATCTCGCCGAGCGTGGGTACATACCCCACCGTTTCGGCGGTCCAGAGCCCCCCAAGACCTGATCCATCACGCCGTTTCGAGCTTGCTCTGGCCCGTTGCCGCGGGTAACAACTGCGCCCACCGTTCGAATCTGGGGTTAGGAAATTGAGCAACGCTACAGACCTGGAGCTTAAGATCGCCGAGATCCTGATCCGCGAGACGCGGCTCGAGGACGCCACGGCGGAGACCTTCGACCCGGACGTCGACCTCATCGAGGAGGTCGGGCTCGACAGCATGGATCTTACGACCGTGGTGCTCGTGCTCCAGGACGAGTTCAAGATCCAGATCCCCGAGGACGAGTACCCCAAGCTCACGACGGTGCGAAAGATCGCGGCCTACGTCCAGGCCCAGCTGCGGACGTAGGCATGCGGGGGCAGGCGAGCGCAGCGCAGCGGACCGCCGAGACCGTCGCCGGGCCCGCGATTTTTGGGGAATTGCTGGGCGATCCAGCCGTCCGCGAGCGGTGGGAGCGGGTGCGTCGCTGGTTCTTCCTACGCGAATCGACCTACGACATGACTCGCCGGTGCAACATCCGCTGCGAGGGCTGCTACTTCTACCATGGCGACAAGCAGAACGTCGAGGACTGCACGGACCCGGAGGCCTGGCACACGCTGATGCGAGCGGAGAAGGCCAGGGGGATCACGTTCGCCGTACTGGCGGGCGCCGAACCGGCGCTGGTCCCCGAGCTCCTGCGCGTGTGCGGCGAGCACATTCCGCTCGGCGCCATCGCGACCAACGGCCTACGAAGAATCCCCGAAGATGTCCCCTACCGCATCCACATCTCGGTGTGGGGGAACGACGCGACCAGCGAGCGCTATCGCTCCGCGAAGCGGATGCTCGATCGCCAGTGCGAGCAGTACGCGGACGACGACCGCGCGGTCTTCGTCTACACTTTCACGCGGGAGAATTGCGCCGAGAGCCGGGAGGTGGTGGAACAGCTCGCCCGCCGCCGGTGCAAGGTGACCTTCAACGTCTTCTCGTCACCCGTCGGCTACTCGGGTCCCTGTCGCCACGATGCCGCCTCGCTCCTCGAGACCCGGCGCACGATGCTGGAGCTCCTCGATGCGTACCCGGAGACGGTGCTGTTCTCCGCGTACAGTGCGGTCGCCCACACCCACTCGCTCGGCCTCCACGAGCTGTTCGGCTGCTCCTACCCGCGGATGAACCCGTCGACGGCCCTCGGCCTCGGGCGGTCGTTCCGGCAGTACCGTGCGAACCTC
This sequence comes from Polyangiaceae bacterium, assembly GCA_016933275.1. GTDB lineage: Bacteria > Myxococcota_A > Polyangia > Polyangiales > Polyangiaceae > JAFGBI01. Next base: position 47,208 of record JAFGBI010000077.1, read on the forward strand.
GCGTTCGATCGGGGCGCCGCCTGCTGTGTCCCCGACACCGATTGCCCGGACTGCCGTCACTACGCCGCTGGCAGCGCCGTGGTGACGGCGCGGCTCCACCGCCACGCCGCCAACGCCAACACCTTCTGGGCGTGGCTCGACTACGTGAACGTCTACCTCGCGGTCTGGGTCCGGGGGTACGAGCCATTCTCTCCCTTGCTGAGCGAGCCGACGGCTCCGCCCGGCCGGGGTCTGTTCTAGGAGTCTCCTGGGAGGGGCGGGCCGGAGGGCTTCCCCAACGAACCGCGGCCTGCTCCCCCGAACGCACTGGGCAAAGACCATGATCACAGCTCGCAGCCTCCTCGACGATGCCTGGTACGAGCGCTATCGGCGCATCTCGGCTCTCAACATCCGAAGCTCGATCTACGACGTAACGGATCGCTGTAATCTCCGGTGCAAGGGGTGCTTCTTCTTCTCGTCCGGGGAGCACCAGGTCGCCAAGCAAGAACCCGACGTCGACGAGTGGAAGGGCTTCATCGAGCGGGAGAAGGAACGAGGAGTCAATCTCGCGATCCTGATCGGTGGCGAGCCCACCCTCTATCTCGACCGCGTCGCGGCGTTCTACGAGCGTCTGCCGACCTTCTGCGCCACCAATGGGCAGATCAAGGTGCCCCGCGAGCGCTTCCCGGACATGATGGTCGGCATCTCACTCTGGGGCACCCCCGACGACGAGAAGCAGCTCCGGGGCAAGGACACCTTCGCCGTCTCCGCGGCGAACTACACGGGTGACCCCTACACCTACTACCTCCTCACCATTACCCCGACGCAGATCGGACGCGTCGAGGAAACGGTGCGTCGGATCCGCGACATCGGCGTCAAGGTCCATTTCCAGCTCCTGTCGAACGACGAGGGTGCGGACGGCTTCTCGTGGGACGACACCCAGCTCACCGAGCTCCGCCACGAGATGGATGACCTGCTGGAGCGCTATCGAGACACCGTGATCTCGTCCCGCTACTATCACGAGATCGTCACCACGGGTCGCATGCTCGGGCGGTGCTTCGGCTGGGAGGAGTGCCCGAGCGTGTCCGAGCCCGTCGATGATCGCTCCCCACAACCGAAGCGCCTGATCCATTTCATCCGCTGGGCCAGCGATCTGCACACCATCCACCGCTGCTGCACCTCGGCCACCCGTGACTGCGCCACCTGCAAGGACGGGGCGGCGCACATGAGCTGGGTGATGGTGAACAAGCGCGCCCACATGCGCAGCACAGAAGACTTTCAACACTGGATCGAAGTGTACGAGATGTTCGCCAAGCTCTATCGGTTCATCCCTTGGTGAGCCCCGTGCGCGACGTGAGGAATGTCAGATTTGTCTCGGCCGCACCGCCCCGTTGTCCTCGGCTATGATGCCGTGTCGCCGCTCGGCGTCGACTTCGACGCCGAGTGGGAACGCGCGGTCGCGGGCGCGAGCGGGGTCGGTCCCCTCACCCGGTTCCCCCTCACCGAGCGCTTCCCGGTGCGACTCGCCGGGCAGGTCCCGGCCTGCGATTTCTCTCCCTACCCCTTCCTCTCGCCGCGAAAGCTGGCGGCCTGGTCCTCACCCGTGTTCGCTCATGCCATCCTGGTCGCGCACCGAGCCCTGGCGCGCGCGGGGATCGTCGTCGACGACCAGCTCAGCCCTCGAGTCGCCGTCACCTTCGGCACCGCGGTCGGTGGGCTCGACGCGGTCCTCGCCGCGGATCGCGCCTTGATGACGGCCGGCACCTTGCCGATGCCGTGGATGAACCCGAACTCCTGCGTCAACATGCCGACGGGTGCGGTAGCGATGTCGCTCAACGCCACCGGACCCATCGTGACCCCGGTGACGGCATGCGCGACGGGAGCGACGTCGATCGCCCTCGGGGCCCTCATGCTCGAGAACGACATGGCGGACGTGGCGATCTGCGGGGCCGTCGATTTCTCGCTGGTGGAGCCGATCGTCGCCGGCTTCGCCAGCATGAACGGGGCGTACAAGTCCCGGCCCGGCGAGCGGGCCGCCGAGGTGAGCCGGCCGTTCTCGGCGGGGCGCGCCGGATTCATCGTGGCGGAGGGAGCCGCGTGCATCGTGCTCTCGACCCCGGCGTTCGCCCGCACGCACGGGCTCACCCCCAAGTGCGTGCTCCTCGGCTGGGCGATGAACGCGGATGCCCACAAGCCCGTCGCGCCCCGCCGCGACACCATCGGCCGCTGCATGCAGCTTGCCCTCGAGCGCGCCGGCTGTCGCCCGGAAGAGGTCGACGCGATCAGCGCGCATGCCGCGTCCACGTCGACCGGCGATCGCGTCGAGGCCGATGCCCTCGGCGACGTGTTCGGGGCGGCGGTACCCCCCCTGTCAGCGCTCAAATCGCAGACCGGGCACATGATGGGTGCGTCGAGCGCCATCGAGACCGTCTTCGCGATCGAGGGCCTGCGAAGGAGCCTGCTCACGCCGACCCTGAACTATGTGCCAGATCCGGAATTCCGCGTCGACGCCGCCACCGAGACGCGTCGTCTCGACCAGCGTGTAGTGCTGAAGAACTCGTTTGGGTTCGGCGGCGCCAACACGTGCCTCATCCTGCACCAACCGGAGAACTGAGCCCTCGTTTCGGTGACCCGCCATCGACTTGGAGACGCCATGACTCAGACCACACCCATCGACAAGGATGCTGCCCTCGCGATGGTCAAGGATTTCTTGACCCGCCGCTTCGAGGTGGAGGAGGAGAAGGTCACGCCGAGCGCGAGGTTCTACGAGGACCTCGGGCTCGACAGCATCGATGCGCTCGACATCCTGGGGATCATCGAGTCGGAGCTCAAGGTCAAGGTCGACACGACCGAGGCCAGGGACATCCGCACGGTCGCCGACGCCGCCGAGTTCATCGTGCAGATGAACGCTCGCCAAGCGAAGAGCGTTCATCATGGGTGATTGGGATCTCCTCGACCCCAGCCATCCTGAGGATGGCGGCGGGCTCCGCAGTCAGGGGAAGGTTCCCGAGCTGTCGCCCTGGTTCGACGGGCATTTCCCCGATTGCCCGATCCTCCCGGGGGTCGCCATGCTCCACGCGATGATCGAGCTGCTCGGATGTGATCCCAGCGTCAGCACGGAGCGGCTCGAGCTCCGCAACGTGCGCTTCCGCCAGGCGACCGGACCGGGGGCCGCTCTGGCGGGGACCGTGTCCCCGCCAGCTGCCGATGGCCGCCGTCGTTTCGAGCTCTTGTCCAACGGAGCGCTCGCATGCTCCGGGGTCATGAGACCGGAGAGGGGATGAGTTGAGCGGGCTCGGCTTCAACCTCGCGGCAACGTGGACCACCATGCAGGAGGCGGACCGCCGCGTGCCGCTCGGCGGTCGCTCCCCCTGGCGACTGGCCGCGGGAGTTCGGGCCGCCGCGGGGGGAGAAGAATCCATCGTCGTCGTCGGTCACGACCGACGGCTCTATGCAGCCGCGTTGCTCGCGTCGCTCGTCGGTGGACCGCGCGTGATCGTTCCCCATGCGTTCTCCACCGAGGCGCTGACCCACCTTCGCTCCACCACGCCGGCGCGCTGCGTGCTCGGAGCCACCACCGCCGTGGAGGGCCTTCACCGCCTCTCGCCCGTCGATGGAGCAGACGCGCTCCCGGACGCGCCCACCTGCGCTCCCGGAGCGCCGATCCTCGCGCTCCACACGGGTGGTTCCACAGGGCGAAGCCGGCTCTTCTGGAAGAGCGCAGAGAACCTGCTCGGCGAGGCGACCGTCCAGACCCGGATGCTCGCCGTCGACCCTGGCGACGTCATCTTCACCTGTGTGCCGCCAAACCACATTTATGGTCTGCTCTTCTCGGTCCTGGTCCCGCTCCTCTCCGGAGCGCGCGTGGTCGCACCGGAGGCGCCCTACCCGGAGGACATCGCGGCCTCGCTGGTGACCGAGCGCGCCACGCTCCTCGTGGCCGTACCGCCGCACTACCACGCCCTGGCCACGGCTCGACTCGACGGCCACCGCCTGCGGGCCGCGCTCTGCTCGGCGGCGCCGCTCGACGCGGGCGAGGCCGCCCGCTTCCGCACGGCCACCGGCGTGGCCATCACCGAGATCTACGGCTCCACGGAGACCGGGGGCATCGCCACCCGAAGCCAGGGCGCCGGACAAAGGGAGTGGCGAGCCATCGACGGCGTGACTCTGCGCGTGGCCGAAGGACGTCTCTGGGTACGCTCTGCGTTCCTGTCCGCGGAGCTCCGCGACGGGTCGGGGGGGTTCCTGACGGCCGATCGTGTGGCTCCGGGCGGCGATCCCGATTCGTTCGAGCTCCTCGGGCGAGTCGACGGCGTGGTGAAGGTGGGTGGGGTGAGAGTAGAGCTCGCCGACGTCCAGGCCGCCCTCTTGCAGGTGCCGGGGGTGACCGACGCCCACGTCCTGGCCCGAGAAGTGGATGGCGCGCGCGCGCAGGAGCTGGTCGCGCTGTTCGTGGGCGCCGCGGAACCCGTCGAGGTCCGGCGCGGGCTCGCATCACGGCTGGAGGCGGTCGCCGTGCCGCGAGTGATCCTCAAGACCGCACGGATACCCTCCGGCGCCAACGGCAAGATAGAGCGCGGTCGCGTGCTCGAGCTCTTGGCGCAAGCGGGGGAAGGAGACGGGCCGTGAATGCGAGAATCAAGCGGGTGAGCCACGAGCGCGGCGCCTCGGCGTCGGGCGTGGTCGAGATCGGTTCCAAACCCGTCACCTTCGCCGACCTCGCGCGCGTCGCGCTCGACGGGGCGGCGGTGCGGCTCCGCGACGAGGAGCTCGATGGCCCCCTGGCGCGGTCGCAGACCGTGCTTCGGGCAGCGTTCGAGCGCGGCAGCCCCGTCTACGGCTCTTCGACGGGCTACGGCAGCAGCTGTGGGAACCGGATACCGGCCGAGGAGGCCCAGGCGCTCGGCGAGAACCTCATCCGCTACCACGGCTGCGGGGTCGGCGAGCCGCTCCCGGTCGAGGTCGTGCGGTGCGCCATGCTCGCCCGGCTGCTCTGCTTCCGCCTCGGGTACTCGGGCGTGAGCCGGGGACTCTGCGGGCAGCTCGTAGCCTTCCTGAACCAGGGGATCACCCCGGTCGTTCCGGCCATGGGATCGGTCGGCGCCTCGGGGGATCTCACGCCGATGTCCTACGTGGCCGCGGCCCTGGCGGGCGAGCGGGAGGTCACCTTCAGGGACCGCCGGATGCCGGCGGCGGTCGCGCTCCGCGAGGCGGGGCTCGAGCCGCTTCGGTACCAGCCCAAGGAGCCGCTCGCCATGATCAACGGCACCGCCGTCATGACGGGCGTGGCGGTGCTCTCGGTCGTGCGCGCGCGGCGGCTCCTCTCCGCCGCCACGGCGGCCACAGCGCTCGCGGTCCACGCGCTCGCGGGACACGCGCACCATTTCTCCCCCCTCATCTTCACAGCCAAGCCTTTCCCCGGGATGGTGACCACCGCCGCCCACCTCCGGAAGCTGCTCGAGGCGCGCGGCGAGGTCGAGGAGGCGACCAACCAGGAAGCCCTCCAGGATCCGTACTCGCTGCGGTGCGCGCCCCACGTGCTCGGGGTGCTGGCCGATGCGCTCGACTGGGTGGAGCGCTGGGTCGAGACTGAAGCCAACTCGGCCGACGACAACCCGCTGCTCGATCCCGAGACCGGCGCCGTGCTCACCGGCGGCAACTTCTACGGCGGACACATCGCGTTCGCGATGGACGCGCTGAAGTCCGCGGTGGCCTCGGTCGGCGATCTCTGTGATCGGCAGCTCGCCCTGCTGGTCGATCCGCGCTTCAGCCGCGGCCTGCCGGAAGGGCTGGCGGCGCCGGGACCCCAGGCTCGCGGACTGCATCACGGCTTCAAGGGGATGCAGATCACCGCGTCGGCGCTGGTGGCCGAGGCGCTGCACGCGACCATGCCGGTCGCGTCCTTCTCGCGCTCGACCGAGTCCCACAACCAGGACAAGGTGAGCATGGGGACGATCGCGGCGCGCTCCGCGCTCCGCACCATCGAGCTCGTCGAGGGAGTGGTCGCCGTTCACCTGCTGGGGGTCGCCCAGGGGGCCGAGCTGCGGGGCAGGCTCGGCGCGCGCCCGGGGCTCCAGGCCGTGGTGCAGCGGCTTCGCGAGCTCTCGCCCGCGGTGACCGAGGACCGCGTGCTCGACGAGGATCTGCGCCGGGTCCAGGGGGCCATCGGCGCGGGAGCGTTCCAGGATGTCGCCCTCGGGACCTGAGCTCGAGCTCTTCGTCGCGCGCACCGTGCCGTTCTACGACCTCGACCCCATGGGCGTCGTCTGGCACGGAAACTACCTCAAGTACATCGACGAGGCGCGGATGGCCCTCTTCGACCGCACGGGGCTCGACCTCTATCGTCTCGTCAGCGCGGACGGCTACTACGCATTCCCGATCGTAAAGAGTACGATCAAGCACGTCGCCCCCCTCCGCCTGCGCGATCGGCTCGAGGTGTATGCGCGCGTGCTCGACGCGCGCCTCAAGATCACGATGGACTTCGAGGTGCGCCGCGGTCAGGACGGGGTCGTGTGCGCGCGCGCCCAGAGCGAGCAGGCCGCCGTCCGACTGCCCGAGCTCGCCCTCGAATACCGCATCCCCGCCGCCATCACCCAGGTGCTGTGCCCTTGGCAGACGGACTGAACCCAACCGAGCTCTTGGGCCTGCGCGCGGGCTACCACCGCCTCCGCGAGCACGCCGGGCTGCTCGATGCCATCAACGTCTTCCCGGTCGCGGACGCGGATACGGGCCAGAACCTCGTCGCGAGCCTCGCCCCGCTCGAGCGGGACTACCCGTCGTCCGCCGAGCTCGCGCGGGCGCTGCTCTGGTCGGCGCTGGGCAACTCGGGGAACATCGGCGTCGGGTTCCTGCAGGGCCTGCTCGAACAGCCCGACCTCCCGCTCGCGGAGCGGTTCACCCGCGGGGCGACCCTCGCCCGCGCTGCCGTGGCCGAGCCCAGACCCGGCACCATGCTGACGGTCCTGGAACGGCTGCTCGAGGCGGCGGATCGTTTTGGCATCGGACGGGAGGGCTTCCCTTCGGTTGCCGCGACGCTCGCCGAGGCGGTAGCGGAGACCACGGCCAGGATGAAGCTCTTGGCCGACTGCGGCGTGGTGGACTCGGGTGCCCTCGGGCTCTTCGTCTTCTTGGAGGAGTACCTCGGCGTCCTGACGGACTGCCCCGTCCGCACCGACGTCGCCAAGCGCTTCCGCGGCCGGCTCGCCATCCTCCACCCGGCAGCGGAGGCGCGCGACAGCGACCACGGCAGCTGCATCGACGCCATGGTAGAGGTGGCGAAGGTGGAGCCGGAGCTCCTGGCGGCGATCCGTGGGCTCGGTGACTCTGTGGTGGTGGTGCAGTCGCACCACCTCCTCAAGATCCACCTTCACTCCGACGACCCGGAGCGTCTACGCCACGAGCTCGGCGCGCTCGGCCGCCTGCTGCGCTTCGACACGAGCGCCCTCGTCCCCGAAGCCAGGCACTGCGCGGGCAGGACGCTCAGCGGCCGGGCCAAGCTCGTCACCGACGCGGCGGGCTCGCTGTCCCGCGAGGTGGCAGAGTCTCTCGGCGTGGAGCTCCTGGAGAGCTACGTCAATCTCCCGGACGGTTCGGGCCCCGAGACCCAGGTCGACCGCAACGCCGTGTGGTCCGCGCTCCGCGCGGGGAGCCGCGTCACCACGGCACAGGCCCCGATCGCCCAGCGGCACCAGCGCTTCGCCGCCCTCCTCGAGCGGCACGAGCGGGTCGTCTATGTCTGCGTCGGCTCCGTGTTCACCGGCAACTACGCCGCAGCCGCCGAGTGGGCGCGCCGGCAGGGCGTGGAGAACCGCTTCCTGGTCCTCGACAGCGGCGTCGCCTCGGGCCGGCTCGCGGTCGTGGTGCGACGGCTCGCCGAGCTCGCCGAGCTCGGCAGGCCGCTGGATCATGCGGCGGAGACCGAACGTCTGCTCTCGCGTGCCGACGAGCTGATCTTCATCGACACCCTCGAGTACCTGGCGCGCGGTGGGCGCCTGAACCGCGCCTCGGCATGGTTCGGCGGGCTCCTCGGGCTCAAGCCTGTGATCACCCCCACGCCCCAGGGGGCCAGGCGCGTCGCGATGGCGAAGAGCTTCGAGGGGCAGCTCGAGCATGCGCGGCGCCGCCTCCAGGCGCTGCCGGACCGCGGCCGTGGCCTCGTCCTCCTGCAGTACACGGACAACGAGGAGCTCGTCCGCGAACGGGTGCTCCCGGTGTTGCGCGAGGCCGCGAGCGAAGCCCGGATCGAGGTCGGCCCGCTGTCGCTGACCACCGCCGTCCACACGGGGCCCGGGACCTGGGCCGTGGCTTTCCTTCCCCTTCTCACCGATCCCGAGGCAACGCCATGCAGCTGAAGCTCATCTACCCGAAGTGGGAGAAGCTCCCTGGACAGACCACCTTCGATCTGCCGCCCCACGGGCCCGTGGTGTTCGCGGCGGCGCTCCCGAAACGGGTCGAGGTGACCTTCGTCGACGAGAACGTCGAGGAGCTCGCGCTCGACGACGAACCCGAAGCAGTCGCGATCTCGATGATGCTGACCGCGCAGGCGCGGCGCGGGTTCGCCATCGCCGACAGCTACCGCGCCCGCGGGATCCCGGTCATCGCCGGTGGCATCGCCACCATGCTGCACGCGGAGGAGACGCTCGAGCACGTCGATGCGGTGTTCCTCGGTGAGGCCGAAGGTCGGATGGAAGAGGTGATCGCCGATCTCGAGCGGCGTTCGCTCGAACGGGTCTATAACTACCTCGCGACGCCCGCGGATCTCGAGCTCGTCGGCCCGGCGCGACGCGATCTGCTCGACACCGACCGCTACTACCACAAGGGCGTGAGAATGGTGGATCTCTTCCACGCCTCCCGTGGCTGCCGCTTCTCCTGCTACCCCTGCGCGGTCTCCTACCTCGGGGGACGGACCTTTCGACCGCGCCCCATGCACCGGGTCCGCGAGGAGCTCGAGCGGATCGACAACCGGCGGCTCTTCGTCGTCGATAACTCCCTCGCTCAAGACCGAGAGTGGCTCAAGGACCTCTTTCGCACGATGGAGCCCTACCAGAAGACCTGGTGCAGCCATCCAATCAAGGACGATCCCGAGATCCTCGAGCTCGCGGCACGCGCAGGCGCCTGGTACGTCTACCAGGCCGTCTTCGACACCTCCGACTTCATCCGCGACCGCATCCGGCGCTATCACGACCATGGGATCGCGGTGGAGGGCACGATCCTGCTCGGGCTCGACGACCAGAGCGAGGACGACATCAAGCGCCTGGTCGAGTTCCTGTGCACCATCGAGCTCGACCTCGCGGAGTTCACCGTGCTGACACCGTTCCCGCACACCAAGGCCTACGACGACCTCGACCGCCAGGGGCGGATCCTCCACCGCGACTGGAACCAGTACGACGCGGGCCACGTCGTGTACCAGCCGCGCCAGATGTCCCCGGAGCGCCTCGCCGAGCTCTACGACTGGGCGTGGCAGGAGTTTTATCGGGACGAGTCGCAGAGCATCAAGATGTTCAAGCTGCTCAAGCGCGCGGTGGAGCGCGAGCAAGCGCTCGGCACCTTCGTCCCTCGGCGGCGCGATCTCGCGCGACGAAGCTTCGGGGTCGACCTCGACGCGGCGCGCGGAGGCACCCCAACGCGGAGCCCCTCGTGACCACGTCCGGTACCGGCGGATCCGGAGCCGGCGCCAACGATCGCGGGACACTGGGGGCGGATCGCTGGCTCGGTCGCGTCTACGAGTTCGCCGGACAATGGGGCGTACCCTCCCGATGCAGCCTCTTCACGACCGTTCGCGAGGGACGGTTCGTCGCCGTGGCCACCGAGCTTTACGGTGAGAACCCCGGCAGCTCCGTGACCTCGATGGCAAGCTCCGTGGTCGCCGCGCTCGCCGTTGAGCACGGCATCGCCGAGGACCAGATCACCCTGATCGTGCGCTGCCCCGGCCGCGGCTCGAAGCTCAGCTGCTACGACGAGACGTTCGATCGGTATGTGCGAGACCCGAACGAAAGGCCACGCTGGGAGCGGATGACGAGCGACGAGGTCGCGACGCTGGTCGGGTAGGCGACGACGGAGCTCGGCGGGTCGGCGATCCTGATGGTCGCCCCCGGCAGTGCCGCGACGAACGCTGTCGGGCCAACACGAGCTTCACCGGCATGGGGGCCGCCGTGGGGGAGCGGGGGGGCTGCGAGCGACGCCAGCCAACGCCGGCCACCGCCGAGATCGAGCGGCGGGCGGCGCTGACCGTTGGGCCGGGCGGCATCCGGTACGGACGACGCGCTCGACCTAAAGGACTCTCCGCGTCCTGCGTAGGGAACCCGATAGCGGAGATCCCTCCACCCAAACCCAGGGAAAGACGAGCATCACCATGAGCCCGATCCAGCGCAGCGAAGCCATGATGGGGGTCGTCGCCACGATGCTGGTGGCGCTGCTCCCGAGCGCGTGCGGCCAAGGGAAGTCCTCGGATCGAGGTCGAGCCGGCGGTACCAGTGGGATCGCGGGAGCGGCGGGAGCTTCTGCCACCTATTCGGGAGGTGAGGGCACGACGAGCGGGGCGGGCAACGATGGCCCAACGGTAGCCGGGACCCACCCGGGAAGCACCGCGGGGGGAGGGGAAGGAGGCAGGAACGCCGCCGGCTCCGGCGCAGCCGCTGGCGCTGGTGCGGCCGAAGGCTCGAGCGGGAGCGCAGGCTCGAGCGGAACCGGGGGCTCCAGCGGGACCGGGGGCTCGAGCGGAACCGGGGGCTCCAGCGGGACCGGGGGCTCCAGCGGGACCGGGGGCTCCAGCGGGACCGGAGGCTCCAGCGGGACCGGAGGCTCCAGCGGGACCGGGGGCTCCGGGGGCTACGCCGGGACTGGAGGCTCCAGCGCCGCCGCAGGGTTCGCTGGCACCGCGGGCTCGGGGCCCGAGATCGAGCTCCCACAGCTCGTCTTCTCCGTCGACGGTTGTACGCTCGACGGCGACCCGTGCGCGAGCGACCTCGTCACCCATCAGGTGATCGGTGCCCGCACCGTGTACACGCTCGCCGAGCCAGTGGCAGCGGGAGATATCTCGATCCTCGATGCGGTAGACTTGGTGACGCTGCCTTGGAACATGGAGAACACCGGAACGGTGTCGCTCTCGGCCGAAGGCGAGCTTCTCCTGGCCGCAGGGGCGCGGATCCTGGTCGCTGGCCTGGGCCACGGCGGAGGCGGAGGCGGGGGCGGCCAAGTGTACGCCGACCCCGCCAAGTGCGCCGCAGGAACGACCACTCCCGGTGGACAGACCGAGGCGCCACCCGAAGGCGCCCTGGGCGATGCGCCCAGCAGCTCGAGCGCCGGAGACTGCACCGGCGGTGGAGGCGACGGCGGGGGCTACCACGGCTACTACGGGACCTCCGGCAGCCAGTCCCTCCCCGGCGAAGGGGGAATGGGGGCCGGTGACTTCGGCGGCGACGGCGGGGGCATCGTGGCGACCGACTCCATCCACTGCGACGAGAGCCACCGCTCAGCGCTCTATCGCGCCGAGCGGGGGCTCCCAGGCAAGCCTGGCGGTTACCTCGGCGTCGGCATCAACGGGGAAGACAACGCGGACACCAACGACGAAGTGCACCTGGGCTCCGGTGGAGGCGGAGGGGGGGGCGGCCGCTCCTCGGAAGGCTGGTGTTGCGGCGGAGGAGAGGGCGGAGACGGCGGCCTGCAATCGGCGGTGGGCGGCGCACGCTGCAACTCCGGCGGCGGGGGCTCTGGCGGCGGGGCGGGGGGCGGGCGCGTGCTGCTCGCTGGATCCCGCATCGTCATCCGCGGGACGATCGACGCGTCGGGCGCGGGCGACGCCAGCGTCGAGGGAGGATACGGCGCCGGCGGAGGCATCCTCCTCTCTGCGAGCACGATCTCCATCACGAGCGAGGCGGTCATCCGTTCCCTGGGCGGGGACACGAACGGCAACGGCAGCCCCACCAACGGAGGCACGCTCAAACTCCGTGGGGTCACGACGAACATCGCCCCCGGGGCCGACATCGCGGTCGGTCTGGTCTCTCCCGTACAGTAGGCAAGGACCAGCGACGAGCTCGTGTCTCCGGAGACCCACGCGTCGTGGGCCGATGACCGCACTCGTCCGGCGAGGACTGCGGATTTCCGGGTAAGGCGCGGGTGGTCCGCGGCTTGCTTCACCCCAGCCATACCCGGAGCCACTCATGACCCCAGACAGCTCGTCCTCGGGTTCTTTCCAGCAGGCAGCGTCGTCTTCGGGTGGTTCTTCGAGAAGACCCGCGGGAGCCTCAGCGTCGCCATCCTCCTGCACATGGGGGCGCACCTGAACAACCCGCACCTCGCGCTCCCGCAGAACCCCCTCCCGGCCTACGCACACACCGCGGCCTTCGTCCTCTTGGCCGTGCTTCTCATCGGGGCGGACCGAACCTGGTGGCGAGATACCCGAGCGCACTGATGATAGATGGGCACCCCCAACGCGAAAACCTCTCGCCAATGTTGCCGTGATGCTGGCGCGATGAGATCGCCGAGCGATGTACCATGTCCCCTGGCCGAGGTAGAGGTCATGAGCACCAACCTCACCTCACCGGTGCGCAGACTGCTCGGAGCGCGACGGCGCGTACCGGACACGACGATGCGAGGTGAACTGCCGCGAATCGAGCCGGGAAACGCGCGGCGGTCACTGCACTCCCTCGTGCGGGCGGCACAGCAGCGCAAGGCGCTCACGGTTGACGCCAGGCCAACCCCCCGAATCCATCCCCCGGGGCTGACGCCCCTACCTCAAACCGACAGACCCGTCTCGTCGCGGCGCCGCCAAAGACCACCGCCCCCGGTGGCCCCTTGGCAGCCACTGGCAGCGATGCTTGCCAGGCCAGCCGCCTGCCCGACGCCGGACCCTAACCCAGCTTCCCGGCCCCACTCCCCCGCCCGACCCCCTCAACCCGCGGCGCGCCCAGCGAGCCGCCGATCGAGGCTGGGGGCGCGCTCGCGTTGGTTGCCGGGCGGCAGAAGAGTGCTGTACGGTCGGGCCGCCCATGCCTGCCGCAGATCTCGAACGTCCTCGGACCACCGAGAGCGAGGCGTCGTTGGGGGGCCCCGACTCCGAACCCGTCCCACCGCAAACCAGACCGGACGGCGTACCCCCGCAGAGGCCAACCGAGCGTCAGCGGAGCGGCGCGCGGTCGGCCCGGGCACCTCGGCCGAGCCCAAGAGCGGCGCTGTTCTTTCAGCGGCTGGGCGTGGCTGTGTTTGGGCTCTGCGTCTTCTTCGGCTGCTCGGAGTGCACCTTGCGGGTCGTCGATCGGATCGTCGAAGGCGTACCGTTCGCAGCGAACAAGGGGGAGATATTCTACACCCTTCATCCGTACCTGTTTCGGGTGCCGAAAGCGGGGTTCGCGTATGACGGAGTGGAGATCAATCGCCAAGGCTTCCGCGGCCCGGAGATCGCGACCCCGAAGCCGCCGGGTACGTTCCGCGTCCTCGTCCTCGGAGGCTCGGCCGTCTGGGACCCCTACGTTGGCAACAACGACCAGACGTGGACCGCGAAGCTTCAGCGCCAGCTGAACCAAGCGATGGAAGAGCGAGGGAACCAGCTCCGGTTCGAGGTGATCAACGGCGGCGTGCCGGGCTACACCTCGGCCGAGATGCTCATGAATCTGGTGTGGCGGGGGCTACCCCTCGAGCCCGACGCGGTCCTGCTGTACGAAGGCTACAACGACTTCAAGCCCAACCGCTGGCCAGGGTTTCTGCCCGACTACTCGCACTGGCGGGTAAAGGATCACAGTCAGCTGCGGCAGCTGTCGCGTCAAGTGCGGGTCGTCTGGTACGCGTATGAGCTCCTGTCCAGGTTCAGCTACTCGCGACTCGATCGATACGACACCGTAGACCAGCCGGGAATCGATGCCTACGAAAGGAACCTTGGACGCATCGTAACGCTCGCGCGCGCCGAAGGGATCCAACCTGTTCTGGCCACCTATGCGATGAGCGTCACGCCCGAACAGGTAGCCAAAAATGCACCCCAATATGCCCGCCTGCGTCGTACGCTGGTGACCCTGACCGTGCCCGAGGGAGTGCTGGATGCCCACCTTCGCTACAACGAAGCGGTCGTCCATCTCCGGCAGCAGGTCGATGTCCCGATGGTCGCCGTCGAAGGCCAGATTCCGAAGGACAACGAGCACTTCGTGGACCATTGCCATTTTTCGAATCAGGGCACCACGGTGGTTGCCAACGTGTTCGCGCGGGACCTGCTGGAGAAGCTCAGCTACCCCGGCAAGGGGACCGGAGTCCGAGGAGCCATCGACCCATGACGACGATTCTGGGCGTCTCCGCCTTCTACCACGACAGCGCCGCATGCCTGGTGCGCGACGGTGAGCTGATTGCCGCCGCTCAGGAGGAACGCTTCACGCGCAAGAAGCACGACCAGTCCTTTCCCCAACACGCCGTCGAGTACTGCATCCGGGAAGCAAAGACCCGGGTCGAGGACCTGGACGTCGTGGTCTTCTACGACAAGCCGCTGCTCAAGTTCGGCCGTCTGCTGGAGACCTACGTGTCCTACGCTCCGATCGGCTTCAGGATGTTCTTGCGGGGATTGCCCCCCTGGCTCAAGCAGAAGCTGTACCTCCCCCGCGAGCTCGACCGCGGGCTGGGGGGGCGCTACCACGGTCGCTACGTCTTCCTCGAGCACCACGAATCGCACGCGGCCAGCGCCTTCTTCCCTTCACCCTTCGCCGAAGCAGCGATCCTCACGATCGATGGCGTCGGGGAGTGGGCGACAGGCAGCATCGCCGTGGGTCGAGGCAACAAGGTCGAGATGCTCGAGGAGCTCCGGTTCCCTCACTCGCTCGGCCTCTTCTACTCGGCCATGACCTACTTCACCGGGTTCCGGGTGAACAGCGGTGAGTACAAGCTGATGGGTCTCGCGCCGTACGGAAAGCCCGTCTTCGCGGAGAAGATGCAGCGGGAGCTGATCGACCTGCGGGAGGACGGGTCGTTCCGGCTGAACATGGACTACTTCGCCTACTGCTACGACGACGTGATGACGTCCAAGAAGATGGAGCAGCTGCTCGGTGGTCCGCCCAGACAGGCGGAAGGCAGGCTCACTCAACGCGAGATGGATATCGCCGCCTCGACGCAGAAGGTGACTGAAGAAATCGTGATGCGGATGGCCCGTCACGCGCACGAGCTCACGGGCAAACGCCACCTGGTCCTCGCAGGAGGAGTAGCGCTGAACTGCGTCGCCAACGGCAAGCTCTTGCGCGAAGGTCCCTTCGAGGACATCTGGATCCAGCCCGCCGCCGGGGACGCGGGCGGGGCCCTGGGCGCGGCGTTGTTCGTCTGGCACCAGCTGCTCGACAAGCCTCGCCCGGAGCGGACTGCCGACAGCCAGAAGGGCTCCCTCCTCGGACCGTCCTACTCCAACGAAGAGGTCCGAGCGTTTCTCGCTTCGGTCGGCGCGGTCTACGAGTACCACACCGATGACGCCGAGCTCTACGAGCGCGTCGCCGAATTGCTCGCCAGTGAGAAGGTGGTGGGGCAACTGGCTGGGCGCATGGAGTTCGGGCCCCGGGCTCTCTGCAATCGATCCATCCTGGGCGACGCGCGCTCGCGCGAGATGCAGACGACCATGAACCTGAAGATCAAGTTCCGCGAATCCTTCCGTCCCTTCGCCCCGGCTGTGCTGCGCGATCACGTGCACGAGTACTTCGACACCCCCCCCGAGCTCGACAGTCCCTACATGCTGCTGGTGGCTCCGGTGCGGGACGATCAGCTGCTAGAGGTCGACCCAACGGTGGAGGGGATCGACAAGCTCAAGCAGATCCGCTCCACGGTCCCCGCCATCACCCACGTCGACAACTCGGCGAGAATACAGACCATCGACCGCGAGCGGCACCCCCGGATGTACGCCATTCTGGAAGCGTTCAGGCGACGCACGGGCTGCCCCGTGGTGATCAACACCAGCTTCAATGTTCGTGGAGAACCCATTGTCTGCACCCCCGCGGACGCCTATCGTTGCTTCATGGCCACCAACGTGGACGTGCTGGTGCTCGAGAGCTTCGTGCTCCTCAAGGACCAGCAGCCGAACGCAACGAGGCTCGACCAGGCAGAGTACCTAGCCGAGTTTGCCTTGGACTGATGCGCACAGAATCGAGCTAGCCGTGGCAGGAATCGTAGAGCTCAACCTGAACCCTGACGTCCGGCTGTTGCGACAGTTCGGCTTCATCGCCCTAGCCGCCTTCGGGCTGCTCGCCGTTTGCGCCTGGTTCGAGGTGCTGCTTTTCGCCTCCGGACTGGGTGCTGCGCGCACGGCGACCGCGGTCGCGTTGCTCACCGCCGGCGTCATCTCGACGCTGTTCTCCCTGGTCTATCCCCGAGCCAACCGCCCCGCCTACGTCCTGCTCTCGGTGGTGGCCTTCCCGATTGGGTTCGTCCTCTCGTACCTGGTCATGGGGATCCTGTTCTTCGTCGTGATCACGCCGGTGGGGCTCTTGCTGCGGGCCGTGGGTGAGGATCCGATGCGGCGGCGGCTCCATGGCCCCCAGAAGAGCTACTACGTCAAGGCTCGACCAACGCGACCCCGACTCACCTACTTTCGCCAGTTCTGAGGCCCAAGATGAGCAGACCGGAGCGAGACGAGTTCGAGGCGGAGCTCAGCCGCAACGAGCGCACCAGCCTGATCCGGGAAGTCTACGAATTCTTGCTCGACAACAAGAAGTGGTGGCTGACGCCGATCATCGTGGCGATCCTGGGGCTGGGCCTGCTGGTGTTCCTCACGGGGACCGGCGCCGCGCCGTTCATCTACACGCTGTTCTGAGGAGGGGTGAGCTGGTCGGTCATGCCCTTCGCTGGCGCGGAAGGCGTGACACCGCTCGGCGGTGGCGCGGGGGCCCTGCGCGCGGGGCCCCGCGCGACCCTGGCCGCGTGGGCAGCGCGGGGGGTCGTGCGCCGTCCGGTGTGACCGACGGGCTTGCGCCAGCGGTGGCGGAGACCGTCCTCGATCCAGGCGGTCTCCGGTGTGCGCTCGCGCCCACAGTGTAGGATGGGCTCGCTTGACTCGATGAGGCCCGAGGGCGGATGATGAGCATCGACTTCAGGGGAGGCTGCCAATGCTCGATGAGCCCGGCAGAAAATGCTCGGACGTCGCTTCGCAGCGACGCGCGCTCGAAGACTGGGAATCGGAGAGAGACCGTCTGCGTGGCGACCTCCAACGGCTCGAAAAGGAACGATCGGAGCTGGCAGAACGCGTCCAAGCGGCTGACGGGGAAGCCCGCTTGGCTCGACTGCAACTCGCCTCCGTGTTCGAGCGCGTGACCGACGCCTTCGTCGCCCTGGACAAGCACTGGCGGTATACGTTCGTCAACGCCAAGGCCGGGGAGCTGTTCGGTCGAAGGCCGGAGGAGCTGATCGGGAGGCATATTTGGACGGAATTTCCGTCCGGCGTCGGTCAGCCCTTCCACCTCGCGTACGAGCGCGCGATGGCGGAGCAGCGCATCATTCACTTTGAGGACTTCTACGCTCCCTGGAACCGTTGGTTCGAGAACGTCATCTACCCGTCCCCAGATGGCCTCTCGATCTACTTCCACGACATCACCGAGCGCAAGCGAGTCGAGGCTGCCGCGCAGACCGCCCAACAGCGGTTCATGGACATCGTCGAGTTTCTGCCGGATGCGACCTTCGTGATCGACCGCGAGAAGCGTGTGATCGCCTGGAACCGAGCCTGCGAGGTCCTGACCGGCGTGGCAAAGGAGGCGTTGCTCGGCCGCGGAGACTACGCATATGCCGAGCCCTTCTTCGGCGAACGCCGCCCCATCCTCATCGACCTGCTGGACATGTCGCAGCCGGAAGTGGAGGCGACCTACAAGTACGTCGAGCGTCAGGGGGACATCATCTTCGCGGAATCGTTCGTTCCCCGCTTGCGCGGTGGAGAGGGAGCGCACCTCTGGGGAGAGGCGAGACCCTTTTTCGACCGAAAGGGCGAGCGCTGGGGCGCCATCGAGGTCGTTCGCGACATCACCGACCAAAAGCGCGTCGAGAGAGCACTGCGGGAGAGCGAGCTCAGGCACCGCGCCTTGTTCGAAAACGCAAACGACGCCATCTTCCTGATGCAGAGGGAGCAATTCATCGACTGCAATGCCAAGACGCTCGAGATGTTCGGATGCAGCCGCGAGCAAATCATCGGCGCGCCTCCCTACCAGTACTCACCGCCGCTCCAGCCCGACGGACGAGCTTCGAAGGAAGAGGCGCTGGACAGGATCGATCGGGCGCTGACTGTCGGACCGCAGAGCTTCGACTGGATGCACTGCAGGGAGGACGGGACCCAATTCGCGGCGGAGGTCAGCCTCAATCGCCTGGAGCTGGATGGAGCGGTGCTGCTTCAGGCGATCGTGCGCGACATCACGGAGCGCAAGCGCATCGAGGAAGCCCTGCTCTCCAGCGAACGCGAGTATCGCGAGCTCGTCATGCTGGCCAACAGCATCATTCTGCGTTGGTCTCCCGATGGGCTGATCACCTTCCTCAACGAGTTCGGTCAACGCTTCTTCGGGTACACGAACGAGGAGATCGTCGGGCGCCATGTGCTCGGGACGATCGTCCCCCAGAATGAAACGACGGGTCGCGACCTGCGCACGCTGATGGAAGCGATTTGCGCGGACCCGAGGAGCTTCGAACGCAACACCAACGAGAACGTCCGACGCAATGGAGACCGGGTCTGGATAGACTGGACGAACAAGGTGGTCCTCGACCCGAAGGGGAAGGTACGGGAGATCCTGAGCATCGGCTCCGACGTCACCGAGCGAAGGCGCGCCCAGGAGGACCTGGTTACGTACAGGGACCACCTGGAGGAGCAGGTGCGGGAGCGGACCCAGCAGCTCGCGGCCGCCAAGGAACGGGCCGAGTCAGCCGATCGCCTGAAATCCGCATTCCTGGCGACCATGTCTCACGAGCTACGCACCCCGCTCAACTCGATCATCGGCTTCTCGGGCATCCTGCTCCAGGGCCTAGCTGGACCCTTGAACGCCGAGCAATCCAAGCAGCTCGGCATGGTATTCGGCAGCGCCGAGCACCTGCTGGCGCTGATCAATGACGTGCTCGATCTCTCCAAGATCGAGGCCGGCCAGCTGCAACTGGATATCGCTCCTTTCGAACTTCGAGGCTCAATCGAGAAGACGCTCGAAGCGGTTCGGCCGCACGCGACGAGAAAGAACCTTGCGCTCGAGGTCGACATCGACCAGAGCGTGGGCACGCTCACGAGCGACCGACGGCGGGTGGAACAGATATTGCTCAACCTGCTCTCCAATGCCATCAAGTTCACCGACGCGGGCCGCGTGCGGATCGAAGCGTCATGCGCCGAGCATCAGATCTGCCTCTGCGTGAGCGATACGGGGCTGGGTATCAGGGATCGGGAGCTCGACCGGCTCTTCAAGCCGTTCTCACAGCTCGACGCTGGAATCAACAAGCGGCACGAGGGTACGGGCCTCGGTCTCTCGATCTGCAAACGGCTGGTCGAGCTCCTCGGCGGGACGATCTGGGTGAAGAGTCAGTGGGGCCAAGGCAGCACGTTCGGCTTCGAGTTGCCGTGCGAGCACGGGGGCCAGCAATGAATTCGAAGCTACTCTACATCGAAGACAACGAACAGAACTTCTACCTCGTCAGCTTCATTCTGACAATCCGCGGCCACGACGTGATCTGGGCCAAGGACGGGCAGGCCGGTATCGCCGCAGCGGTCCGTGACCGCCCTCGGCTGATCCTGCTCGACATCCAGCTGCCAGTCATGGACGGGTATGCCGTGGCTCACGCCATTCGCGCCAACCCCGAGCTCGATGCTACGCCCATCGTCGCCCTAACGTCCTACGCGATGCCTGGCGACCGGGACAAGGCGTTCGAGGCAGGCTGCACGGGCTATGTCGAGAAGCCCATCGACCCGGGCACGTTCGCCGAGCAGATCGAGAGCTATTTGTGCGCAGCGCCGGAGGACTGCCGGTCGCCATGACAACGATCCTCGTGGCCGACGACGTCAGCGAGAACCGCTATCTCCTGGTCTCCCTGTTGGAGGGACACGGCTACGACGTCATTCCCGCGGTGGATGGCGCCGAGGCGCTCCGACTAGCACAGGAATCACCGCCGGATCTGGTCGTAACGGACCTCATGATGCCGGCAATGGACGGTTTCGAGCTCTGCCGGCGATGGCGCCAGGACGAGCGTCTGCAGCATGTTCCGTTCCTGGTCTACACGGCGACCTACACCGATCCCAGGGACGAACGCCTGGCCTTGAGCCTCGGTGCCGATCGGTTTCTGATCAAACCGCAGCACCCGGAGATGCTGCTTCAGGTCGTGCGTGAGGTCCTGGAGGGGGCCGATCGGTGTGACGCCAATGCGCGTCAGGTCGCGCGCGGCGCCGATGTCTTGCTACTCCAGGAGCACAACGATGCGCTCAGGCGCAAACTCGAAAAGAAGGTCAAGGACCTAGAGGCCGAGGTCGCCCGGCGCACCGCGGTCGAGGCCGAACTGAGAGAGAGCGAGCGCAACTTCCGCCTGCTGGCAGAGAACGCCATGGATGTGGTCTGGTCCATGGAATTCGGCGGCCGCTTCAACTACGTGAGCCCCGCCGTCGAGAGGCTCCAGGGATTCACGACGTCCGAGGCGCTGGCACTGCCCCTGCGCGAGCTGGTCGGGTCCGGAGCACTCGAGGTGATCGAACGGGAGCTCGTCCGGGCTCGCGCTGACCTCGCTGCAGGGCGAACCCCGACGGGAAGCGGGCTGTTCGAGTTCGAACAGCCCCGCAAGGACGGCTCCACGGTGTGGACCGAGGTTTCGGCCAGTATCATGACGGACGAGGCGGGAAGAGCCGTCGGGGTGCAGGGGGTGACCCGTGACATTTCAGCGCGCAAGCGTGCCGAGGTGGCGACCCGACAGGCTCTGGATGACCTGGCCAGGAAGAAGCAGGAGTTGGAGGGGCTCCTCGACGCGGCGACCGCGATCCTGACCGGCCAGGACTTCGCGACAATAGCGCGGAGGATCTTCGATAGCGCGACGGCAGTCACCGGTGCGCGGTCAGGCTACGTAGCCCTGCTCAGTGCATCGGGCGAGGAGAACGAGCTGGTGTTCCTCGAGTCCGGCGGACTGCCGTGCACGGTCGATGCGAGCCTGCCCATGCCGGTCTGCGGCCTCAGACGGGAAGCCTACCGCAGCGGCGTGGTGGTCTGCGACAACGCCTTCATGAGAGGCCCTTGGGCGGAGTTCATGCCCGAGGGGCACGTGGAGCTACACAATGTGCTTTGGGAGCAGATCCTTCGTAACGGCTGAGATATCGCGTAGTTAGGCGCAAATGACGGGAGACAAACCAGGGCCTGTCGGGTAGG
>JAFGBI010000078.1 GCA_016933275.1 Polyangiaceae bacterium
GTCCACCTCGTGGAGGCCTGGAGGACCTCGCGCTGGACCTTCACCCCACCCGCCAGCGGATGGAGGCCGGCCACTGACTCGATCCTCCGGAAGCTGATCGTCCGAGGTTTCGCGCCGACTCTGAAGCAAGCAATGGCCGCCGTTGTGTCCGCGTCCTCGAAAGGCGCTGCTGTTGGCTCGATCAGGTGAATCGCGGTCCCGCCGAGCGGCCCCAGGAACAGTGACCTCGAGAGGCTGCCATAGTTTACGTCGAGCCACTCGGCAGAGGTGACAAGGACACCGAGATCGCCCGGACGGGCCAACAGAGCCGTAGCCAGCATGAAGTGGACGTGAAGGCCGGCGAGTTGGCTCGCTCGCAGCCCGAGCTTGCAGGAAGCGTCGACCAACCAGGACTTCCACTGCAGCCCGATCCGGTGATGTCGAACGTACGGCGGGTTTCCAATGAACACCGTCGGCCCCTTCGCCGCGGGCAGCCGCAGGTCGCGATAGTCCCCGACAAACACCGTGGCTCTCCGGTCGAGGCCGGTCACTCTCAGGTTCGCCCGCAGGACGATGGCGGCGAGGGGATCGATCTCGACGGCGACCAGACGGGCATCCGGCAGCCGCTGCCCTGCGGCCAGGAGGAACCGACCGGAGCCGGCCCCGGGGTCGACGATCCGCGCGACGGGGCGACCTGCAACGGAGGCGACCATCGCATCGATGATCGGCGGGGACGTGTACGTGGCCCCCATGGGCCGGCGAACCTCTGGACGGCGAAGGGCACAGAAAGCGTCGCCCAGCGGATCGTGGCCAGCCGAGATCGCTTCCCGGAATTGGGCCACGATACCGTCAGCAACCTCGGCGGAGCTGCCTCTCAGCTTGGCCTCCGCTGCGGACCATTTGCCGACCGCCGCGGCACCGAGGGCGAGCGCCAATCCGACGAGCTCCTCCTCGGAGCGGATGGGGCCGGTGTCTGCCGTCATGGCGCCAATGGCTTGAACCCTTGCCCCGGCGGATCTCCGTGTCGGTCGTTCCCTATCGCGCTCGGGGGCTTCCGTCGACGGACGCCTGATTCACCAAGGGCTCCGGCCACCTAGTGGCACCGGCCGCGGGGTCGGCCCTTTGGCCATGCGGCATCGGCGAACGGACCATCCATGCCCTCCACCGCCCGTCGGCCTGTCAGCGTGCCCAGGTGCATCGGCCCATGCGCCACCTGCGTCAGCGTCGCCCATTGCTGCGGCGCCGACACTCCCCGAAGGGCAAGTGCCGTTGGCCTGGTTCGGGGAGGCCACCGTGGCCAGGGACATGGGGTACGCTGGCGGTTCCTGCTGACGAACCGGCAGCGGAATGGGACGTGCCACCACATAGCGAGCTGACGCTGCCCCTCTTGTGCGATGTGCTGGAGCGGGAAGGCCTCTTGTCGCCCGAGCAGCGGCGGGAGGCGCTCCTGCACGAAGAACGCGAGCGCTTGCTCATCCTGCACCGACGAGTCGGGTCCGGGCGCCGGGGGGCGGGCACCCAGGCGGCGGAGAAGGTCCACCCTGCCGAGGTGCTGGCGGCGCTCGGCTTGAGCATCGGCGGTGATGCGCGATACCCCCTCACCGAACAGCTCGTCATGGAAGCCTTCGCGCGCGCGGTGAACGTCCCTTACGTGCACCTCGATCCACTCAAGATCGACGTCAAGCTCGCGGTGCAGACGTTGTCGCGTCCCTTCGCTCGGCGGCACCAGGCGGTGGTCATCGAAGGCGATGAGGCGGCGGTGACGGTGGCGGTGGCCAACCCCCTCGACGTCGAGCTGGTAGAGAACCTGAAGTCCTTCGTCAGACGCCAGGTGCGGTTGGTGGTGGCGCCGCCAAGCGACATCCAGCGCGTCATCACCGACATCTACGGCTTCCGCACCTCGGTCGTCGCGGCGGAGCGTGAGTTCACCGCCGGAGTCGACATCGGGAACCTCGAACGCTACGTGCGGCTGAAGCAGGTCGAGGACATCGAGGCCACCGACAGTCACGTGGTCAACGCAGTCGAGTACCTGTTCCATTACGCCTTCGATCAGCGTGCCTCGGACGTGCACATCGAACCGCACCGGGACCAATCCGTCGTGCGCATGCGCATCGACGGGGTCCTCCACGCCGTCAATACCCTGCCCAAGATCGTCCACCCGGCGGTGGTATCCCGCATCAAGATGCTCGCCCGGCTCGACATCGCGGAGAAACGGCGGCCGCAGGATGGGCGGATCAAAACCGCGAGCGGTGACCGGGAGGTGGAGATCCGCGTCTCCACCATGAGCGTGGCTTTCGGCGAGAAGGTCGTCCTGCGCATCTTCGATCCGGAAGTCATCCTGCAGAGCCTGTCCGACATCGGCCTCTATGCAGAACAGCTCGCCACCGTCGAAGGCTTCATCTCCCGACCCCACGGGCTGCTGCTGGTGACTGGGCCGACCGGCAGCGGCAAGACGACCACGCTCTACTCGGCCCTGCGGGCCGTGGCGGCTCCGGAAGTCAACGTGACGACCATCGAAGACCCGATCGAGATCGTGGTAGACCAGTTCAATCAGGTCGAAGTCCAGCCCAAGATCGGGCTTACCTTCCCCGAAGCGCTACGCCATCTCCTGCGCCAGGATCCGGACGTGATCATGGTGGGGGAGGTGCGCGACGCCGAGACCGCCAACATCGCGGTGCAGGCATCACTCACCGGCCACCTGGTGCTGGCCACGCTGCACACCAACGACTCCGTGAGCGCGGTGACGCGCCTGCTCGATCTGGGAGTGGACGCCTTCTTGCTCGCCTCCACGCTGACCGGAGTGATCGCCCAGCGCCTGGTGCGCCTCGTGTGCCCAGGCTGCCGGGTGGAGACCTTCCTCACTCCCGACCAGATGTCGCTGCTCGGCATCGACACGCAAGACCTGCTGGCCCAGGGAGAATCCCCGCAGCTGATGGTGGCGGTCGGGGACGGCTGCGTGAAGTGCCGCCACACGGGCCTCTTCGGGCGGTCGGGCGTCTTTGAGGTCCTCGCGATCGACGACAAGCTCAGGAAGCTGGTGAGCACTCGCGCCGGCGCCAAGGACCTGCTGCGGCAAGCCCGCCAGGATGGTCTGGTCACCTTGCGCGACGCGGCCGTCCGGAAGCTTGCCAAGGGGCTCACGTCGTTCGAAGAGGTGCTGCGAGTCACCGTGGAGGACCGATGAGCGCAGAGGCCTTCGCCAGGGAGCTTCGACGACAGATGGCAGCCGGATTCCCCATCCTGCTCCTGGTGACCCACGAGGAACGGCGGGCCCTCGACCTGGTGCGGGGGCTCGTCCAAGGCGGTTCGTTCCCCGTGTGGTCCGTCACCGACGGGCCCGATCCGATCGAGGCGGTGAGCGCCGCCCAAGGAGCGGGGGTGCACGCCTTCCTGGATCTGCACCCGCACTTCGGCGATCCGCGCGTGGTGCGGGCGCTCAGGGACTTCGCGGCGGAGGCGAATCGAGCAAAGAAGGTGATGTTGCTGATAAGCCCCGAATCGACCGTGCCCCGGGAGCTCGAGAAGGAGGTGAGCGTGCTGGAGCTGCCGCTCCCCACCGCGGCCGAGCTCATGGCGGTGCTGAAGCGAGAGGTCGAGGACGCCGAGGCGGTCGGCTGGGTCCCGGAGGCCATGGTGCGCGCGGCACGCGGGCTCACCCAAGGGGAAGCGGCGCGTGCCTTCCGGATGGCCCGCATGGTGCGCGATCCCGCCCTCGCGCTGGCCCGCATCCTCCACGAGAAGCGGCGCGTGATGCGGCAGAGCGCCACGGTGGAGCTGGTGGAAGCGGAAGCCACGCTCGACCAGGTCGGCGGGCTCGAAGTCCTCAAGGCCTGGCTACGCTCCCGCGTGGCCGCCTTCGGGGAGGAGGCGCGCCGATTCGGACTACCGGAGCCGCGCGGCATGCTGGTGTGCGGGGTCCAGGGCTGCGGCAAGTCGCTGGTGGCCAAGGCCGCATCGCGAGTGTTCGGGGTGCCGCTGGTGCGCCTCGACTTCGCCGCCGTCTTCGCGGCCGCTTCCCCCGAGCACGCGGTGCGCCAGGCGCTGCTCATGTCGGAGGCGATCGCACCCCTCGTCCTGTGGGTGGACGAAATCGAGAAGGGACTCGGGGGGGGAGCGCTGGATCCCACCCGCGCCCGCGTGTTCGCGGACTTTCTCGTGTGGCTCCAGGAGCGACGGGCCCCGGTGTTCGTCGCCGCGACCGCCAATGAGGTCGAGAGCTTGCCGCCAGAGCTCGCGCGGCGCGGCCGCTTCGACGAGATCTTCTTCGTGGACCTACCCGCCGCCAAGGAACGGGCCGAGATCCTCGCCATCCACCTCACCCGACGGGGCCGAGATCCCCGCGCGTTCTCGCTGGCCGAGCTCAGCCGCACAGCCGAGCATTTCTCGGGCGCGGAGCTCGAACAGGTGGTGATTTCGGCCCTGTTCCGTGCATTCTCGGGGGGGCGCGAGCTCGAGGTCGAGGATCTCCGCTTCGCCATCGGCGAACTGGTGCCGCTGGCGACCCTGTACGAGGAGAAGGTGCAGGCTCTGCGCAGCTGGGCCGAGCAACGGGCGCGCCGGGCGTCCGCCGACCGCAGGACCCTCGAGCTGTTCCGCGACTGAAGCGACGGCTCGCTCTGGGTCTCCGTGGGCGTTCCCCGGGACCGGGACGCGCTCGCGCGGGACCGGAGCGGCTCCCCCTCACCTCATGAAAGGAACGTTTCTGCCGGGGTCGGACTCGGCCTCCGGCGCCGGCTTGGCCAGGATCCAGACGGCGTCGCTGGCGCTGCCCCACGCGGAGGCATGCTCGAGGGCGGCTCCGCACCGGCCATCCCCACCGCAGAAACGGGGCGAGGCCCGAACGGTCGTGGGTGCCGCCCCGGGCAGGCGGCGGCGACTCCGTCTCGGATGCGGAGGGCTGGGCGCGACCCGCAAATACTCGCCGACCGCCACCCCTGGAGCTTCCTCCGCTGGGCATCCGCCCACCGTCAGTATCCGAAGTCGTCTATCCAGATTGACATCGTCCCCTCGCCGCTCAACTCGATTCCGATATCCCTTACCTGGGTCGCGTCGAACACGCCATCCGTGAAGAATGGGTTGCTCACGTCGAGGGCCAGACAGAGCCACTCGCCAGCAGGGACGGCAACGGTGCCCGCGTCGGCCCACTCGAAATCGGTGTCCCTGACATAGAGCTTCGCGAAGACGTTCGTCCCCGCCTCGAGCCGGACGTACGCCGTTACCAAACGCCCCGACAGATCCCCCAGGCTGGTGCCGGGACTGGACACGTAGCTCAGGATGCCGCCGGAGAGATCCGCTGACGCGACCAAGGCGCCAGCCGTCGAGCGGCCGATCGACGACGTCCAAGACACCGTCCCGTTCACCGAGAACCACGCCTCCTCGTCGCCGTCGAACGACCAGCTGCGCTCATAGGCACCGCCTCCCCGACAAGTCGGAGAGGGGCCGTCGTAGACGGGACCGGTGCCCGCAGCTCCGCCCCCCCCACCGGCGCCCGCGATGGCCAGCGTTCCTGCTGCTCCGGCCACGACCCCTCCCCCGGCGCCACCGTCGCTGGTGCGCCCACCCGCCGAGCCCGCGGTCCCGCCGGCTCCGGCAATCGTATCCCCCGCCGCGCCGGTTTCGCCGCCGGTGGTCACCAAGCCGCCCGTGCCAGCCGTGGTCCCGCCCACGCCACCGGACACGCTGGCCCCCGCTCCACCCAGGGGCACCCCGCCAGTACCGGTGACGCCGCCCATGCCGGTGACGCCGCCCATGCCGGTGACGCCGCCCATGCCGATGGTGATCCCGCCGATACCGGCCAAGCCTCCGCCGGCCTGTCCCGCGCTCCCGGCACCCGCCCCCGGACCCCCGGCGGAGGCCCCCGTGCCACCAAGGCTTCCCCCCTCCCCGTTCAGCCCATCGTGAGCCCCCGCGATGCCCGGCGGCAGTCCACCGTCGTTCGAGCCGCCCGTGAAGACAGGTTCGATGATCTCGAACCCGATCCGCCCGCACCCGGCCAGCACCACCAACGCGCTGGCCAGGGCGACGCGGGAGGACCCAACGTCGGGATACACGCGCACCAACCTCGAACAGTACCACGCCCTCGGTGCCTCTTCCAGGGGGGGGCTCGCCAATCGCGAAGCTACCAGGAGTTATGTCGGGTGGTCGTCACTGGCCAGGATCTACCCGACAGCCTCACTCGATCCGTACCACCACCGGAGCCACGTCGGCCGCGTCGTCGGAAAGCCGGCCACTCTCGATGTTGGGCATGCTCCTCCAAGAAGGACACGGACGAAGGCTCGGTGCTGACCTCCCCTCCGACCGGCGACGAGAACGCGGCGTCTGGAGGGACCGGCAGCGAGGTCGTGCTCGACCCGACGGGGAACGAGGCGGGGACCGGAACGAGTTCGACCGACAACACCCCCCTCTCGGCCGCTGATGTCTGTGCGGGGCTCTCTCTCGAGCCACAACCGCTCGAGATCACCGAAGAGGTCACCACCGTCATCGAGACCGAGATCCCCGAGCCGGTAGCCCTTTACCTCCTGCTCGACAACTCGGGGAGCATGGACGACAGCGCGGCCGGCTCGCGCCAGTCCAAGTGGGACGAGGCGGTGGAGGCCGTCACGAGTTTCGTCAACGACCCGGCTTCGGACGGGATCGACGTGGCCATCCAGTACTTCCAGGCCGTGAACGCCGGCCGGCGCGCAGATCTGTGCGACGGCGAGGCACACTCGAACCCGGCGGTGCCGATCGGACCGCTGCCGGATCAAGCCGAGGCCATCGTCGATTCCCTCGCGGCGACGGGCCCCGACGGCAACACCCCCACCGTGGGAGCGCTCACGGGAGGGACCCAGTTCTGCACGGAATTCCAGGCCGCGCACCCCGACGAGCGGTGCGTCGTCGTGCTCGTCACCGACGGACAGCCGAACGGGTGCGGTCTCGATGCGACCTGTCCGGATGGCAACAGCCGGGATTGTGTCGATCCGAACGCGGAGTCCGTTCTGGTGCCCATCGCGGCCGAAGGGCTCGAAGATGGGGTCGTCACCTTCACCATCGGCATGGCTGGGGTCACCTCCGAGGGATTCGACCTCCTCGACGCGCTCGCCGCGGCCGGCGGCTCCGACTGCTCCCCGGACAATGCCGGCGGCGAAGCGTGCGACGTGTCCACGACCGGCGCGCAGGGCTTCCTCCAAGCGTTGAATGCCATCCGCGACAGCATCGTTCTGACCGACACCATCACGGAGACGGTCACCACTACCCTCACGACGACGCTGCCATGTGAGTGGGCCATCCCCGACCCACCGGGTGGGGAGACGCTCGACCCGAACCTCATCAACGTCAACCTGATCGACGGCGAAACGATCCTCATCGGGAGCGTCTCCACCGTCGACGACTGCGGGCGCGCGAGCGGTCCGGCTTGGTACTACGACGATCCCGACGCTCCCACCACGGTCGCCGTCTGCCCGGATACCTGCGATCTCATCAGCACCAGCGAGACCGCCCGCGTCGAGGTCCTGTTCGGCTGCACCCGGGTGGACCTCTTGCGATAGCAGAGCCGCCACGGGTCGCGTGGCGCAATCCACCCCCTCCCCTCGTTCCCGTTCGTGGTGGGAACGTCGATCCATGCCAGGTCTGCCTCCGAGAGGTGAGCGAGGAGCGCGCCGATCCATTCGGCCTGGCAATTCAGTCATTCGGACCCGACCTCTCGTATCCGCTCGAAGAGGCCTCTCGGCTGTGCTACCGACCTGAGTCGGCCACACCGGGAGAGGGCAGATGACCGAGACACGCCAGCACGTCGGGTTGCTCCTCGTCACCTCCGTACTGCTAGCCGTTGCTTGCAGCAAGCCGCGGGAATTCGCGCCGACGGGCGACTTCGCGCGACGCCACGGCTGCCCCGCGAGCAGAGTGGAGACCATCAAGGAGAGGTCTGACCGGGTGCGCGTGAACGGCTGCGGCGCGAGCGAGGTCTACGTGCGCGAGTGCGAGAACCGGGCGTCCCTCGTCCCGCCAAGTGAGCCGCATTTGCCGCCAAACGAGGCGGACGCGAGGCACTCCCCCGACAGTTTCAACCCCGCCCCCGGCGAAGTCGGGTGCGCTTGGTCACGCGAGCAGCGGAGCATCGTTCCCATCGGCCTGTCAGGCAGCGAGTGAGCGACACTCGGTCAAGATCGCACCGCCGAGAGACTACGGGAGGGCCGAGCTACTGTGCGAGGTCCGCGCGCAGCCTCGATCGGCAGCTCGCTGGGCGCGCCGAAGGTGGTCCACTGCGCCCGCCGGCCGCTCCACTCGTCCGTCGGGGCGCGCACCGACGCCTGAGCCATCAGTCGAGCTCCCCAAGGTACGCCGGGAACCGCCCATCGGCACGGCGCGCCGCTCCTGAGCGGCTCTCGCACCAGGCGCGAAACCCGGCGCACGTCGGCCCCGGCGGAGAGAGGCCAGCGATCGCCGATCGTCGGTCGCGACAGGGCAACGGCGGCTCGCGGTGGTCCGCCGGATCGTCAGCGTCGAGCACGGTCCCGATCGCTCGTTTCGTCTTGTCGGCGTCAAGGTGGGCGTCGTGGATCACGAGGCGACCCCGGGGGGCAGCGCCGTCCAACCGAGCGCGCAGAGCAGGGTGACGATCACGTCGAACGGACGCTCGGCCACTCCCGGGCGGCGAGCCTGCTCGGGCACCGTGGCGGACGATGCCGATATTTCGGTCAGCAGGTCCAGCCCGGCGACGGCAGCGATCAGGGCATCGGCGACGCACACGGAATCACGATGGCGATAGAGCGGGGCCGGGTTGGTGAGCGGAACAGCGGGAAGCATGAAATGCCCAGACGCTGACGTCGATGCTCCCGGGCCCCACTCCGGGGACGCCCAGCTCGGCGTCGGGTTGGAGACTCGGCTCGAAGAGATCCTCGGAGTAGAGATCGCCACGCCAGACGTAGGCGCTGGCGGCGATGACCTCGAACCATCCCGTGGCAGAGCTCGCTTGCTCCGGAGCGGCGTCGGGCGCGGAGGCTTCTCCAACCGAACCGAGATCGCGCGACGCCGTTGCCTCGCCCACCGCTACGTCGCCGGCATCCCCTTGAGCCCACACCGGCTCCGCAAAGGCGAGGGCGGCCGCGGGAGCGACGGTGGCTTGCAAGCGGACGAATCGAGCAGCGCTCCATGGGTGACGGCTCTTCGTACGCACCTCCGCCGAGAGATTATCGGGTCGGCGGTCGCAGCACCAACGAAGTCTGCGAGATCGCGACCCATCGGCGGGCCCGCCGAAGCCCTGGTCGTCACCTCTTCACCACGACGATCCGGCGGTCGGACATGAGCCAGAAGTAACTGCTGATGAAGGCGGCCACCAGAAACACGATCCCGGCCTGGATCAACGGGATAGCGCCCTTGATCTGCTCCCGCAACAGGCCGAGCGAGACGACGATGGCGGGTCCCCCGTACCGCACGAGCACTTTCGGGGCGTCGTGGTTCACCGGCAACTCCCTGGAGAAGTACGGCAGCAAGAGCCCCAAGGGGCCGGCGAGGATGAAGACGAGGTATTCCCTGTGAAGGCGGGGCACAGGCTCTACGACTCCGAACAAGACCACACCGGCCTCGGCGCGCTCCATCGAACCAATCCGAACACAATCGACCTCTCGACAACGACCGATCCGCACGACGACACGACCAGCTTCGGCAAACACGAAATTCGGGGCGCGGGGGGACGACCTGCGACGGTGGCCAGACCTTCGATTGGACGCCCATCACGCAGAACTCGACGACGGACAACAAGCGTCTCCTCGTTCCGTATTGGAAGAGCAGCCAGACGGTGGTCCTCTCGATGCGGGGCAGCTTCGCCAGCGCGTCGTGGCACGAAACGGCCATCGTTGCCGTCATCCTAAATGGGCCGTGAGCGGCGCAGCCCACGCGCCACCATTCCTAGCTGGTCGGAATCATATCGGGGTGGGGGGGGGACAAATCTGTCCTCCTGCCCCACACCACGGCTGTTCGAGATTGGTCTGCTGCACACCACGGCTGTTCGAGATTGGTGTTCTTCAGGCATCCGCACAGGAGGCGGCGTGGCGGAGGCGGCTCCCGCAACGCGAGAGCGTTCACGCCCCAATCGACCCGGCCGAAAGGCGCTTCGCTGGCTCGAGCAGCAATCAGGTTGATTGCTGCGTCAAATCAATGACCTAGAGCACCGAACCGGCAGCAGACCTCACCAGAGGCAGCGCTGGAAA
>JAFGBI010000004.1 GCA_016933275.1 Polyangiaceae bacterium
CTGCTGGGGCGCGGAGGCGAACGGGCGAACGCAGCCGCCGGGCGGGGAGTTCGTGGCGCTGTCGGCAGGGGAGAACCACACCTGTGGCATCCGCCCCGGCGGTCCTGTCGCATGCTGGGGCTCGAACACCTCCGGGCAGGCGACCCCACCGGGCGTGCCGTTCTCCACCATCGCTGCCGGGTACCGCCACACCTGCGGCCGCCAGCTCTTCGGGGGCGGGATCCGGTGCTGGGGCCTCGACACGAGCGGACAGGCGGCGGTTCCCTTGAACTGCGGCAACGGCACCCGCGAGCCCGGCGAAGGGTGCGAGGACGCCAACACGGTCGCGGGCGACGGCTGCCGGAGCGACTGTCTGGCCCCGGAGACCTGTGGCAACGGCTACGCCGATCCCGGTGAGATCTGCGACGACGGCCAGGACGCGGCGGGTGACACCTGCGGCCACGCCTGCGACGTCCTCTGGGCGGACGAGCCGCTGCTCCCGAGCCCGAGCCTCTACCTCGACTTCGACGCTCTGGGGTCGCTGGATCCGATCTTCAGGAACCGCGGCCGCGGGCCCTTCGCACCGGGTCTTGCCGTGGGGGATCCGGAGCTCGTGCCCGCGGTCGTCGGGAGCGCCGTATCGCTCGACGGCACCGATTCCGAGTTCGTGGACCTGGGCGAGCTCGGGCCGGAGACCGAGTCCGTGTCGGTCGCGGCCTGGGTCAGGGTCACCGGGGCGAGCGCTGCCGCCAGCGCGGTCATCGCCGAGCAGGTCGAGTCGCTGTCGGGGGGGCTCGGTTGGGCGATGGCGATCGATCCGGCGACCCCGGGGCCCGTTGCCTTCTGGGTCGGCGATGAACCGAACGGTGGCGGCTTCGCGAGCGTGACCCACGACGGGTTCGGCTGGGACG
Organism: Polyangiaceae bacterium; assembly: GCA_016933275.1. GTDB lineage: Bacteria > Myxococcota_A > Polyangia > Polyangiales > Polyangiaceae > JAFGBI01. Next base: position 891 of record JAFGBI010000004.1, read on the forward strand.
CCTGGCACCACCTGGCCGGGACCTACGACGCCGCCACCGGCGCGCTCGCCCTCTACCTCGATGGGCAACCGGTCGGCGCCGCCAGCAGCGTCGGGTTCACATCCATCGGATACGCCGAGAGCGCCTTCGCGATCGGTGCCGGCCTGCACGGCGCCCTCGACGAGCTCGCGGTCTGGGAAGAGGTGCTCACCGCCGCCGAGGTCCTCCGCCTGCACCGCTACGGCGCCAATCGACACCCGCTCTCGGCGCACGCGTCGGCGCTGCCCCCGTCTTCGCCCTGCGCGCACCTCCTTTGGAGGGAGCCGGGTACGGTCGATGGCGTCCGGGCCTTCCCGATCAGCGGATCCGGGAGCTTGGTGCCGCTCTACTGCGACATGACCGGAGGCGGCTGGACGATGCTCTACAAGAAATCGAGCGGCGTCCCGACCGCGGCCGAGGCGCTGTGGGCGGGCGCCCCGATGAACGAGATGGAGATCACGCTGCTCGACCGGAGCCAGCATGCCAGCCTCGACTACGCGAGCCGCCTCATCCAGGACTTTGACCTCTTCTCGGAGGCGAGGGTCGAGCTCGTCACCGCGGGGACCGCGGCCCGGGCGCTCGTCTTCGACGCGCTCGGCTCGACCAGCATGGGCTGGTTCGCCCCCGAGCGCTACCTCGCCGGCGGCTGGACCGATCTGCCGACCACGGCCAGCTGGGAGGGTTCCGCGACCGGCCGCTACTTCAGCGTCTCGGGCCAGGGGGAGCGGGATTTCTTCGTGAACTACACCGGCTCCACCACCTGCTCGGCGTACCAAGGGTGGATGCTGGTGACCGGGCCGAGCGGCACCTGCTCGTTCGATACGCCGGCCTACACGGTCCGCTACGCCGCCGGCACAGCGAGGACCTACCTGACCTCCACCGCGACCGCCGATGCGCTGGTCGTGTTCGGGCAATGACCGAGATGAACGTGAATCCCATGGGCAAGCGATGCGGACTCTGGACCTTGGGCTGGCTTCTGGCCGCGGCCTTGGCGCTGCCCGCCTGCGGCAAGCCGGCGCGGGTGCTGGCGAAGGTGAGCGCGCGCGAGGTGACGCAGCCGGAGTTCGACGCCTACCTCCGCTTCAAGCGGATCCCGGCGGACAACGCGGCCAGGCGGGACGCGGCGCTCACCGAGTACCTCGAGCGCGAGGCCCTGGCCGAAACGATCAGCGCGGAGGGCAAGCTGGATCGCGACCTCGTTCGGGCCGAGCTCCGTGAGCTCGAGAAGGAGATGCTCATCTCCCGCTACTTCTCCCGATTCCTCGAGGAGAAGGTGACCGAGACGTCCATCAGGAACTACTACGAGGCGCGTGCCAAGGACTTCGAGTCCCGGCAGGTCCACGTGGCCCACGTCCTCATCCGGGCTCGCCGAGGCATGAGCGACGAGGAGCGCCAGGCGAAGCTTACCAGCGCGCAGGAGGTCTACTCGAAGCTTCAGGCCGGCGAGGATTTCGGAAAGCTCGCCGAGCAGTACTCCGAGGATCGCGTCTCCGGGAAGAAGGGGGGCGATCTCGGCTGGATCAAGCCGGGCGGCATCGCCGAGGAGCTCTCGAAGCGCGCCTTCGAGCTCGCGCCGGGCACGGTGTCGCCCCCCTTCGAGACCCGGTTCGGCTTCCATGTGCTCAAGGTGCTGGAGGCGCCCCGGACGGTGAAGCAGCCCTTGCGCGCGGTGCAGGGGGACATCCGGCACCGCCTGGCCACCGAGGCCAAGCGGGCCGAGCTCGAGCGGCTCCAGCAGATCGCCAAGGTCGAGCGGAAGGAGCCCTATCTCGAGGCGGCGCCCGCCGCCTCGGCGTCTGCCCAGCCGGGGCCGCGGGCCCCGAGGAGCGCGGCCTCGCGATGACCCTCTCCGGGCTCTTCGCGCGCTGTTCCCGGCGGCACCTCGCGGCGCTCTCCGGTCTGCTGCTCGTCGCCGCCTCGGCGCTCCTCGGCTGGCTGATGTGGCATAGGAGCGCGAAGGGGCCGGGATTGCCCGGCGACGACGAGATCCTGGCCTACGTGAACGGCACGCCCGTGTCGCGGTATGATGTGAAGCTCGGGATCGAGACGACGCTCGGGGAGCTCGGGATCCGCAGGCTCTCGGCCGAGGCCGAGGCGAAGATGCTAAGGAGCGTGATCGAGCAGCGGGCGATCGCGATGGCGGCGGAGCGGGAGCTCGCTTCGGGCGATCTCGCGGCCGTTGACCGCCGCGCCCGGAGCTACCGCGAGGGGCTGCTGGTCAAGGCCTACCTCGCGCAGCGCTCTGCGCTTCCCCCGCTCGAGGAGGGCGCGGCGCGCCGGTATTACGACGCGCACCCGGACCGGTTCGGCGGCGGCACCCGGCGAGTGTTCGAGCTACTCGCCACGGAGCGCGAGATCACCCCCAACGAGCGCGCCGCGATGGAGACGGCGCTGCGCGCCGCCGCCGAGGAGCCGCGCTGGGACGAGGTCGAGCGGCGGTTGCAGGCCGACGGCCTCGCGGTGGCGTATCGGCGGGGTGAGCTGTCGCCCGGGGTGCTGGAGCCCGAGGTGACCGCGCTGGTCCGGCAGCTGCGGCCGGGTCAGGTGTCCGAGCTGACCCAGGTGCGGGGACGGATCTACGTCGTGCGGGTGGTTGAGGACCGGTTATCGGCACCGCGGCCGTTCGAGCAGGTGCGCGCGGAGATCGAGCGCTCGCTGCGGCCGGCGCAGTACCGGGAGGCGCTCGAGCGGGTAGAGCGCGAGGTGATGGCCGAGGCGAAGGTGGTCGAGGTCGGCGGGACGGTGAAGGCCCCCGGACGCGCGGCGTCGACGCCGGCAGCGGCGATCTCGGCCGGTGTCCTGGCGGACGGGGTTCGCGGTGGGAGGTGATGGGTGAGCGCGTGGCGGAACAGCGAGCGACGTGACGGGTGCCGGGCCGCGGCGGCGGTCCGAGGCGGGCTCGTCCGTTCCCTCGTGGGGGTCGTGCTGGCCTCTCTCCTCTTGGCCTGCGCGGAATCGCCGGATCCCGCGCCGTCGGCCGCGAAGCAGGCGCTCGAGCCCGCGCCCCGACGGGCCGCGATCACCGCGATCCACACCGCGATCTTGGGGGTCTCGGCGAAGGTAACCGGGGATCTGATCGTCACCGAGGGTTCGAGCGCCATGGAGGCGACCCTCGGGTCAGCCTCGGAGCTGGTCGGCTCCCTCGCCGCGGACGCGGTGGTGATCGGGAGCGGCGCTGAGGTCACCGGCGACGTGGAGCATAACTCCCTGCTCAACGCCGGGACGGTGGGGGGGGCCCTCGTCACGCCGCTCGCCCTGCCGCTTCGCGCAGAGATCCCGCCGGACGTCTCGTGCCAGCCGGGGACGGCCCTGGTGCTGGTCGGCGGGGGGCAGACCGTCGCCCTGGCGTCGGGCGCCTACGGGATCGTGATCCTGACCGGGGCGTCCTCGGGGACGCCGGCCACCCTCCAGCTCGGCGGCGGGACCTACGAGCTATCGGGGATCATCGCGGGCGCGTTCGGCGTGGTCGAGTGTCTCGCGCCCTGCGACGTGCGGGTGGCGGGCCCCGTGGTGCTCGGCTCGTCCTCGCGGCTCGGCGCTGGCGCGCCCGAGGTCGGCGTGCTCGATGTCATCCTCACCCAGCCCGGCAGCGGGCAGACGCTGATCGTCGGCGCCGAAGCGACCCTCGATGCGTATGCGGTGTCGCGCCTCGGCCTCGCTACGCTAGGTTCCGGGGCACAGGCTCGGGGCAAGCTCGTCGCGGATCAAGTCATTCTCGGCAGCAGCTCGCGCTTCGTCGGGCTCGAGCGTCCCCTGATCAGCGCCCAGCCCGCGGCCCTGGCCGTGCGCGAGGGGCAGGCGGCCGAGTTTCACGTCGGTGCCGAGGGCGAGGGGCTCCGGTACCAATGGCTCCACGGTGACGACCCGATCCCCGGGGCCATCAGCGCGACGTTCACGGTCCCGGCCGCGGCGCTCACCGACGCGGGGGAGTACCGCGTCGTGGTGGCGAACGACGCGGGCCGCGTCACGAGCGCGGCGGCCGGGCTCACGGTCATCCCTTGCGAGCCGAACGACATCACCTGCAACGACTTCGACGACGACTGCGACGGGCAGAACGATGAAGACGTGCCGGTCGTGCCCACGAGCTGCGGCACCGGCGCGTGCCAGGCGTGCGGGTTCGAGCGGTGCATCGAGGGCGCCCTGGTCGATGACTGTACGCCGGGCGTGCCCGCGGCCAGCGACGCGACCTGTGACGGCAGCGACGACGACTGCGACGGCAGCGCGGACGAGGAGTATCAGCCGACTCCCACCGCCTGCGGCGTCGGGGCCTGCGCCGCGAGCGGGCAGGAGCTCTGCGTGGGTGGCGGCCTCGTCGACACCTGCGCGCCCCTGCCCGCGGCCCCGGACGATTCGGTCTGCGATGGCGTCGATGCCGACTGCGACGGCGCGGTGGACGAGGACTACCTGCCCACGCCCACCGCCTGCGGGATCGGGGCCTGCGCCGCCACGGGCCAGACCGCCTGCGAGGCGGGCGTGGTGGTATCGCACTGCACCGAGGGTCTGCCGACCCCCGACACGGTCTGCAACGGGGTGGACGACGACTGCGACGGCGCGGTGGACGAGGACTACCTGCCC
>JAFGBI010000079.1 GCA_016933275.1 Polyangiaceae bacterium
GATACCTACCCGACAGGCCCTGGTTTGTCCCCCGTCATTTGCGCCTAACTACGCGATATCTCAGCCGTTACGAAGGATCTGCTCCCAACACGTTCTGGAGTAGCTCGTTCAGGCAGAGGGTCACGGTGTAGGCGGCTGCCTCGTCGATGCCCGCGACATTCCGCACCAGCATCTGGGTGACGGCCTCGGTGTAGACGGGATCGAGCGCGTGGAGCTGGCGAAGCTCCAGCGTACCCGCGCGCGGCTCCTCGCCGCGAACGAAGCGCGGCAATCCCACCTCCTCGAGAAATTCGCGACCAGCGTCGTCCGCGGGCAAGATCAGCTCCGTCGCGTGGCCCGAATGGCGCCGCAGGGCGATCGCGGTGGCGAGCATCCCGACGCCGAAGGGCCCAAACCTCGTCGCGGCAGAAAGATCGAGTACCGCCGGTCCCCGTTCGTGCTCGAGGGCCGTGCAGGCGATGATGACGTTCCGGCTCTCCGTGACGGTGGCGCGACCGGACAGTGCGACGGAGACGGTCATGCCTCGGCCTTCTTCCGCCGCCCCTTCCTCGGGGGGGCGTCGGGATCGGACGGGGTTGCGGACTTGGCGGCGGTCTTCGCCGCGGCCTTCGCGGCCTTCTTCGCGCCGCGCCCCTTCGCAGGGGGGCGGCAGGCGCGGAGGTCGTCTTCGGTGAGGGCGAGCTCGGCGCATTCGCCCTTGAGTCTTGTTGCCCCTCGGGTGGGGGCTTCGGCTTTGCGCCGCCAGCGCGTTCCGCGCTGGCGGGACCCGCCAAATCCCGGCTCGCCTGCGGCTCGCGCGGGATGGGGGTCCGCAGAGTTGGTGCCGGAGCAGGGCGAGGAAGCGCGGCCCGTCATTCCACCGCCTTCTTGCGTCGCTCGCGCTTGGGCGCCGGAGCTTCGGCGGCTGCTACCTTCGCCTTCGCGCCACGGGCGCGGGTGGGGGGGCGCCAGGCGCGGAGGTCGTCTTCGGTGAGGGCGAGCTCGGCGCATTCGCCCTTGAGTCTTGTTGCCCCTCGGGTGGGGGCTATCGATGAGCGTGGTCGCCTCGAGGCCGAAGCGAGTGATCGCCGGCTCGAGGGTGTGGTCCAGGATGTACGCCTCGACGAAGTGCGGCGTCTGCAGCAGGGCGTACCGCTTGCGGACGGCCTCGCTCAGATCCTGGTACAGATCGCCTAAGAGCCGGGTGTCGCGGCCGCCGAAACGGAAGGCGGGGGCCTCGGCGCTCGGGCTGCGGAAGAGGGCGAGCAGGGCCTTGGCGGCCTCGGCGCTCGGTCCGAGGAGCCACAGGGGGTTGTGCCGCGCGTCGAAGAGCTCCCGCGCGGCCGCAAAGTGCTCGAGCTCGCGGAACACGGTGAGGAGGTAATCGCGCTCGGTCAGCGAAGGGGCGAGCTCGAAGAAGCTCCGCTGGCTGTCGAGGGCGCCGGGCCCCGCGAGGCGATTGCGCTCGACCAGGCCGCGGTCCTCCAGCGTTCGCACGAACACGCAGCCGAGGAGCCACGCCGCGGCGACCTGCTCGACGAAGGCCCGCTGCCAGAGCTCGAAGGGCTCCGCCGTCCGCCGCGCGTCCTTCTCTTCCTTGTACCGACCCTGCAGGGCCAGCGTCATCGCCGCCGACCCGCGAGCCCGCGCCAGGAGGTCTTCCTCGAGCATGCGGAGCACCGGCGCGGCGTGCTTCAGCAGCTCCTGGCCGTCCAGCGCCGCGCGCGGATCGGCCTCGGGGGAGAGTTCGGCGGCGGTCTTGCGGGTCTGGGCTCGGGCCATAGGGTGGCTACACCTTGCCCGACGCTTCAGCCGAGTCGGTGGTTCTCGATCTGATGGACGATCACGCGGGAGCTTACCTGGAATTCCTGCGCCAGTGCCTCGTACACCTGCGAATCCCAGGCGTCCCCGTGTCCGAGCCGCGCCGACAGCGCCGCCGCGGGCGCCAGAAGCTCGGCGGCGAAGGCCCGCGAAGCCGACTGCTGCCAGTCACCGGCTCGAGTGAGGAGGCGAACCGGTCCGGCCCCTCCGACGACGAAGTGCCAGTGGTGAAGCGCGCGTCCGAGCAAGAAGCGACGTGATTGTGGCGAGCGATCCGTCGCGCTGAGTGAGCAGCTGCCGTTGCGATGGACGGCCCCTTCGACGCCCGACACCGCCGCCGGCTCGAGCCAGGTGGTCGCCACGACTCCGAGCAGGCGTTCGATCACCGCATTGACGTCCGGTACCGGCTCCACCGGATCGAGGCCGAGTCGGCGGCGGACGATCTCGGCACGTTCGTACCCGGCGCGATACGGCCGCGGGTCGAAGGGATCCGCACGAGGGGCGAGCGCCGCGCTGCCGGGGCCGGGCAGGCTCCCGAGCAAGGTCCTCGCGACCTCCAGATCTCCGGCCAAGCCTTCCGTCGTCGTCGCGGCCAAGAGGTCTTGCAGCGCGAACTCCGGCAAGCCGGGATCGCCAGAGAGCAGGTCCTCGAGCGACTCGGTCAGGTCCTCGGAGTAGGGATCGAGGCCTAGCCCGGCGAGGCGTGCGCAGAGCTCCGGCTCGTTCGCAGTGGATGCAGTGACCGCTTGCCAGTCGTCACGCAGCTCTCGAACCTCGGCATCCTCGAGCTCCTTCGACCGTTCGAGGACACAGTCCACGACCTCGGTCATCCGGGCCTGCACCTCGGCGCGGTCGAGCAGCTTGGCTCCGTCGCCGAGGAATCGGCCGGGGGTAGTCACGTCGTCGGGATCGCGCACCCATCGCGCGCAGACCGCCTCGTCTTCACGGTAGATGGACAGGTCGGGGTACGCCATCCCGTCGCGCGCAAGGAGGACGTTGTGACGCTCGAGCCAAGACCGACCCTCGCCCTGACTGCCGCGCGCGCCTCGCAGCACCTCGGGGTGCCGGATCCCCTCGTCGAGCAGGTGCCACCAATTCCTGACCATCCACCGCGCCAGCGGGAACACGGATCCATACACGCCCGTGCGAACACCCTTGACTCGCTCACTCCAGAATCGCGTCACCGGGTGGCCGCCGACGTGGATCTCGAGGCGCGCCCAGGTCGCCGCCGCCACGGGCGACCGCACGCCGGGAGCCTCCTCCCACTCGATGCGAAACTCGAGCGCCATCAGCCCTCCTCCGCCGGTGGTGCGAGGACGCCGCGACGATCGCTCGGGAGCTCGTCCTCGCCGATCGGCCACGCTTTGTACCAACCCTGGGTGGCGTTGATGAGGCGCGCCGCGTGTGGCTGTCCGCGGCACCACCCCCAGACGTAGGCGGGAAAATCGCCGACGAATTCGCGGCTGACCCACTGCCGCCGCACAGCGTCGCGGAGCGCCCCCTCGGCCTCCTCCCGGGAGATGGTCGGATCGCACCGCGACGCGTCCGAACGCAGGCACGGCTCGAGATCGTAGGTCGGATGTACGGGCCGGTCCTTGTGCTCGCCGCTGCCGACGTACCGCACCCGCTCGGCGAGGTGGTCCGGCGAAGGTGCGTCGGCCGGCCACGCTTCGGCAAGACCGCCGGCCTTCGTCTTGTGACGATACCGTTCCACCTGCTTCACGTGCGCAAGGTATCGCGTTTGGCGCCGCCGAGCCAGCGATAGGGGTGAACCACCGCTCACCCGCGAGGTCACGTCAAGCGGCGGCATTGTGGCGGTTCGCGAGCCACTCGCGGGAGATCCAGAGGGCCTGCGAGGGGAGCACGCCTGCGATCGCGACTTCGTCGTTGATGCGGGGCAGGCCGGACTGCTGGCGGCTCGGCAAGAGCAGGAACGTGGCGTGGCTCTCGTCGTGCTCGGCGGCCGCGACCACCTGGGCGAGGAAGCCGTCGAGCTCGTAGTGAGCCAAGAGGCCGAGCTGGACCAGGAGCAGGGGCGCTTCCCGCGGCGGCAGGATCGCGGTCGCCACCACCCTCCGCCGCCTGCTCGGCCAGCTTGCGGAGGTTTCGCCAGCCCTTGGAGCCGGGGCCCTCGCGGTCAGTGGTGTGCACCACGGCCTCGTTGATCCGCTTCTCGCGCATCAGGGCGCGCATGGCGGCGAGCAGGCGGGCGTCGAGGTTCTCGAGGCGCAGCCCCTTCCGAACGCAGAGGGCGTGCGCGGCCTCCTGGGCGCGATCGAGGCCCACCCCGAGCACCCGCAGCAGCCGCCGGTCGAGGGCGTGGTCGAGCTGCTCGTCGAGCTCGCGGGCGGCGATGGCCACCGGATCCATGTCCCGCGGCTGACTGGTGGAGGCCGTCGAGAGGTAGGTGACCGGGCCGGTGTAGCTCGTGTGCAGGGTGACGCGGCTCCGCTCGCCGGGGCGCTCGAAGCGCTCGCCGTACGGGTTCCACTCGAGCCCGTGGGCGCGGAGCAGGGCGCGCAACGGCTCGCCCAGGGGGAGCGACGCGGCCTCGGGGTAGCGGGCGCGCACGCGCTGGGCGACCTGCTCCTCGGTGAGGGGGCTGGTGAGGACGGTGGCGCTGAGCTCGAGGGCGCGCTCCGCCGGCATCGCTCGCGGGTAGAGCTCGAGCCGTGGGGAAGAGGCCGCCCGGTGGCTCGCCTGGGCCGCGAGCTCCACGAGCTGGGCCGCGGTGAGGCGGGCGAGGGAGCTTCCCACGACGAGCTCCTGCAACTGCCGGGCGATCTCGCCGGGAGAGGGGAGCACCGGGCGCGCGGCGAGCTCGTCGGCCGCGGCCCCGAGCCGCCCGAGGACGGCGCCGAGCTCGTCGCCGAGCAAGAGCCACGTCGCCTGGTCGGCGAGGCGCTGGGTCCGGAGCCCCTCGGGCTCGGTCTTCTCCACCTCGGCGACGATCTTGGCGAGGCCCGCCGCGTGGGCGAGCACAAGGTCCCGCGAGGTCCCCAGCTCGACCGAGAGCGCGGAGACGAGCTGCTCGGCCGCGGCCTTCAGGGGGAGCGCGCCCCCCGCTGCCTCGACCAGGGCGTGCACCACCCGGCGGAGCTCGGACAGGCTGCCGTGCTTTTCCCAATGGGTGCGGGCGTCCGCGAGCACCTGGTAGATCCGGGCCCGGGTGACCTTCAGGTGCTTGGCAACCTCGGCGGCGCGCACGTCCAGGCGTCCGGCGAAGGGGGCGACCAGTCCGTAGAGGAGCTCAAGGTAGGTCGCTCGCTCCGCCTTGCGCGGCAAGAGCGCCGCCGTCCAGGCCTCTACCGTGGTCGGGTACTCGCGCTTGCCGGCCCGGCCGTGCTCCTCCTCGAGGATCCGGCGCAGCGCCGCGACCTCGAGCCCGTGTTTCTGCGCGAGCGCCGCCACCCGGGCCGGCGACGCGCCCGCCAGGCGCGATGAGGTGGCAAGGCCGGCGTCCTCGAGCGCGGTCGCGGCCTCCAGGGAAAAACCGGAGGTCCCCACCAGCAGATCGTCCCCGCGGTAGCCGGGGAAGAACGGCTCGAGCTCCGGGGTGCCGAGGTGGCGGGCGTCGCACCAGCGCCGGCGCCAATCGAGGATCTCGCGAGTGACGGTGCTGCCGACCCCGCGGACGGCGGAGAGCTGATTCTCCGGCAGACGGAGGAGCTCCCCGGCGCGGAGCACGCAGGCACGATCGAGCGCGTTGCGCGCCCGGGCCGACAGCGGGAGGGCCTGCACGGGCGTGTCGTCGGTGATGGCCGCGAGCTGCTCGACCGTGAGCTCCGCCGGAGCCTTGATCGCAGGAGCCGGCGGCGGGGCGGCCTCACCGGACGGCGGGGCGGCGATCGCGATGGGCGCCGAGCTTTCCCCGAAGGCGACGATCCACGCCCGGCGCATGGCCGTCGCCGAGTCGAACCGCTGCTCGGCGTCGCGCCGGAGCGCCTTGGCGAAGAACTCGCCGAGGCGGGTGCGCACCGAGGGATCGAAGCGCTCGGCGGCGAGCTCGATCGCGGCGTCCGGATCGAGCGCGGTCTTGCCGCTGCCGAAGCCGGAACGCACCCCGGTGAGCATCTCGTGCAACGTGACGGCGGCCGCCCAGCGATCGGCCGCCGCGTCCCAGGCGCCCCGCAGCCGGAGGAAGGAATCCCGGTAGGCGGCGGTGCCCACCTCGAGCTGGGTGAGCGCGGCGCCGGCGAGGGAAAAGTCGAAGACGGTGAGCTGCTTCTTCCCCTTGGTGACCGCACCGACGCCGACGTTGGCCGGCTTGAGGTCGCGGTGGATGACGCCCCGGTCCTCCAGCGTCTCGAGCGCTTCGAAGAGTTTTTCGCCGTAGCGCATCGCGTAGTCGAGGGAGACCACCCCGTCGGTGGCGAGCTCGCGGTAGAGCGTGTGCTCCCCGGCGAGCGTCATCAGGAGGCAGGTCCGCCCCGCGATGGTCCGCTCCTCCACCAGGCGGACGATGCTCCGCGCGCGCGCGGAGGACCCGTCCTCGTTCTCGTGGAGCTTGCGCAGGACCGCGGCTTCTTCGCGCAGGCGGGGATCGTGGTCCTCCCCGAGGCTGCACTTGAGGGCATAGTAGCGATTGTCGGCTCGGCGGAGCACCTTGAGCACCCGGGAGGTCGCGCCCTGACCAAGGACCGATTCGACCGTCAGATCGCCGCCGACCACGTCATCGCGGCGCGCCTGGAGGGGATCGATCTCCGGCGTCGGCGTGGGCTGCTGCGGCGCAGTCGCGACCTCGCAGAGGAGCTCCACCCACTCGGCGACGTCGCCGCCACGGTAGGTGGCGGTGGCGCTTGGTCGCGTCCTCGATCAGGGTAACGACGCTCTTGCCGCACTCGGCGCCGTCGGTGGGGATGCCGTCGTTCACCGCGAGGGGATCGAGGTGGCCGTCGCGCTCGAGGCGCTCGAGGAGGGCGGCCCGGTTCGGCGCGGGGGGTTGCCCGGTGAGCACGAAGTACGCGAGGGCCCCGAGGCTGAAGAGATCCGACTCGAGGCCCCGGAGGTTCGGATCCTCGCTCACCTCGGGCGCCTGGTAGACGAGCCATGGCTCCGCCACGAGGGAGGTGGCGTGGAGCGTGCTGGTGACGTTTTCGCCCCGGCCGAGCTGGAAGTTGAAGAGCCGGGTGACGATCCCTCCCTGCTCGTCCTGGCGCACCAGGACGGACTGCGGGCAGAGCGCCCCGTGGATGATCCGGCGACCGTGGCAATAGGCCAGCGCCAGCCCCACCTGGCGCACGATCTCGACCCGCTGCAGGAACGTCAGGTCAGGGTGGTGGCGGAGGAAGGCGTAGAGCGGGGCGCCGTCGAAGGCCTGGAAGAAGACGGTGGGACCGAGCGGGGCGTCGGTCGAGTAGTTGGTGATCTGGAGGATGTTGGGGTGCTCGCGGACATCGAAGAGCAGCTGCGCCTCGCGATCCGCCGCGCGCCGGAGCTGCTGGCGCCGCTCGACGCTGGTCTGCTCGGGGACCAGGTAGACCCGCGCGCGCATCTTCGTGGACGCCAGATCGCGGTGGTGCGCGAGCCAGTCCTGATACGCCTCGCACTCGTCGATGACGTCGTCGAGCTCCCAGTCCCCCACCAGGAGCTTGCCCTTGCGCGGACGGATCCCGAGGTTGTCCTTCAGCACCCGGGAGATCTCGAGCCCGAGCGGTTTGTCGATGCGGCGCCCTTGCCAGTCCGGAGTTGCCCCGAAAACTGGTGAAACTGGACCGCCCGGGCCAAGGTCGCGCGGGTGACGACGCCGAGGTCGCCGTACTGCTCGAACCGGAGCGTGACGTCCTCGGCGCTCAGGAAGACGAGCGGCTCGATGCGCGGGGCCCTTTTTGGCTCCGCCAACCGCGCCTGGAGTCGGCTCTTCAGGGTCTTCGCCTTGAGATCGATGAGCCGGAGCGGCGGATCCATCGACCGTTTCCCCCCCTCGGGCGGCGTCCAGTACCAGTCGACCGGGTTGCCCTCGTAGAGCCCGGGCCCGCTCTTGATCTCCACCAGGTAGAGCGCCAAGTAGCCCATGATCAGGGCATCGATCTCGAGGAGGCGACCCGTGCTGGGGTCCAGCAGATGGAAGAGCTCCCACACGTGGAACGGTTCGCTGTTCGGCAGCACCTCCTCGATCACGCGCAGCGCGTCGCGCTCGTGCGCGTGCGGCGTCTCACCGATGCGCTCGATCCGCGAGGCCGACAGCATCCGCTAGCTCCTCCCCGCGACGGCCGCCCGATCGTCGGGGTGCGCGTCGACGGACAGCACGACCCGCCGCTGCCCGAGGGCCTTCGCGAGCCCATCCGCAGTGGCCGCGAAGAGCGCCGAGGGCCGAGTGGCATTGACGACCGCGACGGCGAGCGCCGCTAGCTGTCGGTGCTCCGGCGGCGTGGCGACGCCGACGACCTGGTCGGCCCAGTCGAGATCGCGGCTGCCCGCGAACCGCGCCGCCACGGCGACGATGGCGCTCGGCCCCACCACGACCAGGCGATCCGCGGGCTTCACGTCGCCGGCATCGAAGTCGGCGAGCTTCACGTCCCACCCCGCGGCCACCGCCGCGAGCACCGCCCGCGCGTCGCTCGGTGTCGGCTGCCCCCCGAGCTCGCGCCAGAGCTCGGCCGCCCGCGCGCCGTCCAGCGACTCCCACCCGACCCCGAACGGATCGTCTTCGGCCACCGCCCGCCGGTCGAACACGTTCCGGGCGCCGAAGGCCCCGGGCCACTCCGCGTTCGCGTCGCGGATCAAGAGGTCGAGGCGATCCGCCGGCGACAGATCCCCCGCGAAGCCCTTCCACAGCGCGTCCGCGTCCGCCCCGAATCGCCGCCCCGTCGGCCGCCGCCCCTCCACATCCACGAGGACGGGCCGCGCATCAGTACGATGCGCAACTACCGCTTCGCCATCGTCCAGTACGATCCAAAAGAGGAATTCAAGCGGCGCGGCGAGGTGCAGCGGCTCTCCTCGGATCTGGTGGCGAATGGCTGGATGGTCCTCCCCATCAACCTCGAGAGGCTCCTCTTCGAGCGCGTCCGCCAGCAGGGCGCGGACTGGGCCGCGCGAGTCTGCGAGATGGAGCGCCGGATGGCGGCCCTCGAGGTGAGCCGAGGGCTCAACTACGTCAAACCCAAGCTCCTGCCGCTCGTCGAAGGACCGGACGGCATCGCCGCCGACTGCAGCAAGATCATCTGCGACTACGCCGACGCTCACCCGGAGCAGATCGACCGGACGCTCGCCATCATCGGCCGTGCTGGCGCGCTGTATCCGTTCTTTCGCTCCTCCGCACTGCTCGGCCACGTCGACGGCAGGACCCGCAACGTGCCCGTGTTGCTGCTGTACCCGGGGGAGCGCCGCGGGCCGACCGGGCTGTCCTTCATGGGCATGCTCGAGCCTGACCACGACTACCGGCCGCGCATCTATCCGTGAGGAAGGACAGAGGAAGAACCATGCTGATCCGAGAACTCTTTCTCTCCGACGTCACTCGCGACATCCCGCCGGTCGTCTATCTTCACGAGCAGACGCCATAGAAGCTCGCCCTCGAGGTTTCCGAGTACATCGTCACCGGCGGCTGGCCCGAGGAGCACCCGAACCACCGGCGCGTGCCGAGCGGCATCCACGAGCAGTACGTGCGCCTCCTGACCAACATCGCGAGCGAGCTCGACAAGAACGGGGGCCCCGAGCTCCCGAATGCCTGGGTGTCGGGCTTCTACGGCTCCGGCAAGTCGAGCTTCGCGAAGCTCCTGGGTCTGGCCCTCGACGGGGTCGCCTTGCCGAGCGGGACCTCCCTCGCCGAGGCCTGGCTCCGGCGCGACACGTCTCCGAAGGCCCCGGAGCTCCGTCTAGCCTGGGATCGGCTGCGGCAGAAGGTCGACCCCCTGGCAGTCGTGTTCGACGTGGGCGGCAGCGCTCGGGACAACGAACACATCCACGCCGCCGCAGTGCGCCAAGTGCAGCGCCGCCTGGGCTACTGCAGCACCGAGGCGCTCGTCGCGGACTTCGAGCTGAAGCTCGAGCGCGACAAGGAGTGGAAGCGTTTCGAGCGGGTGGCTGAGGAGACGCTCGGCATGCCCTGGAGTGCGGTCAAGGATCGAGCGCTCGCGGAGGAGGAGTTCTCCCTTCTGATGTCGGTGATGTACCCCGACAAGTACACCGATCCGATGAGCTGGTTCACCAGCCGTGGCGGAACCCACACCCGCTCCGAGTCGCCGGAGGACGCCACCGCTGCCATCCGCGACATGCTGAAGTTCCGCAGGCCCGAGGCGACGCTGTTCCTCGTGGTCGACGAGGTGTCCCAGTACGTGCTCGCCAACAAGGACCGCGTCGATCGCCTGAGGGCCTTCGCCACCGCCCTCGGCTCCTCGTGATGTCTTGCACGACGGCCAGCATGAGCCTCCGGCCACCGTAGGCAATGGAGCCAGTCGAAACCTCCACCGGGTAGGGCGCGCCGTCTTTGCGCAGATGCACGCTCTCGACCAGGTAACGCTAGCCTTCGGGCCACGTCTGCCAGGACGCGAGGATGGTCTCCCGCGACATGGGCAGGACGCCGGGGGTCTGGAGATGTCTGTCGAACACCGTGCGCTGCAGGAGCTCTTCCCGCGTGAAGCCGGACTGGAGACAGGCTGCCTCATTGACGTCGACGATCTGCCCATCCAGATCGTGCAGGTAGATCGCCTGGGTCGACTGGGTGAACAGGGCACGGTACTTCTCCTCGTTCTCGCGCAGCACCGCCTCCGTTGCTCTCACCTAGGAGATGTCCTCGATGGTCGATAGGCCTGGTACGGCGACTTCTCCCCCTCGCGAAAGAGCGGTACGGCGGTCACGCGGATCCAGGCTGTCCGCGATCGCCGGGCGTCGCGCACGCCGTGAACCACGTTCCTCACCGCTCGGCCGGTGCGCAGCGCGATGACGATGGGGTGTTCTTCGGCAGGAAGCTCGGACCCGTCCTCGCGGATCGTTTGCCATCGAGGATCTGCGGATGTCAGCCCGCGCATCTGCTCGAGGCTGAGGCCGAGGATGCACTCGGCCGCGGGGTTCGCGCTGATGATCCGGCCGGCGACATCCTGGAAGACCACCCCCTGGATGAGGGTGTCGAACAGCGCGCGATACGCCTCCTCGCTCTGGCGCAATGCCGCCTCAGTGCGCTTTCGCTCCACCACCCTCCAGACCGAGTCCATCATCAGGTTCAGCTGGCGGATGTCCGCGTCGTTGTAGGGAGCGAGCTTGTTGGCGACGCCGATGACCGCGACGATCCTCCCGTCGCTGATCACGGGGACCGTGAGGAATCGGGCCAAGGGAGCATGGCCCTCCGGCAGCCCCCGCTTGAGCGGGTTGGGCGCCGCAAAGTCGTTGAGGACGATGGCGCACCGCTGCCTGACGGCCTCACCCCAGATGCCAGTTCGAGCCAACTGGTAGACGGTCTGCCGGTTCGTGATGGAGCACTCGCTCATCGCCGCCTTCGACCAGGAGTTGAGCCGGAATTCCTCGGCCTCCTCGTCGTAGTGGTACAGGTACCCGAGGCGGCTGCCCGTGAGGGTGATGGCCTCTTCCAGCGCGAAGTCGAGCAACTCCGGAACGCACTGCGCCGAATGGTTGCTGATGCGCAGCAAGCTCTCCAGCCGGGCCTCGTCGAGGATGGCCTCGGCATCGTGCGGCGGCGCGCCCTCGTCAGTCACGACCGGGGAAACCAAGGCCCGTGTCCTTCACCCAGCTGCCTCCTAGCGAGGGATTCATCCGCCACTGCCTCCCGCGCCGCAGGCGGCCTCACCCTGGGCCGCACGTCAACCGCACCTCGCGCCATCGCCGGTCAGGCTCATGCGACGGTGAATCTTGCGCCACATCTCCCAAGTTGCCAAGCGGAGGCGATCGGGCTCACCCCACCCGAGGTGGCCGAGCACCAACCTCGAGGTCCTCCCTGCCCCTGGGTCCTGGCGCGCCGGACGGTTGGCGGTTTCCCGCTCCAGCGACCCCGGCGCGGCGCTCGAGGTCACGCCCACCTCGCCAGCGCCCACCGACGGCCAGCGCCCGAGATCCCCGAGAGCTCGATCCGCGCCCCCACTCCCGTCACCTGCTCCGAAGGCTCTGACCACCACGCGCGCCATCATGGCATCTGCGCGTTCGCCCAGGCCTCGCACACGCCATCGGTGGTGGCGAGCAGGACCCGCCTTTCCCCGGGCATCGCCGCGACGGACCCGGGGTCGTCGCTCGGGGGCCCCGAACCGGCGGACCGAGGAGGGAGCTTCGATGCCGTCATTGCAGCGCGCGCGAGGGCCGCGTGGCGGAAGACTCCGCGCGGCCGCGTCCATCGTCCGTCATCGCCCGGGTCCGGTCACGCGTGGAGGAAGCTGGCCGCTATCCCGTCTCGCTCGTCCTACGCAGCAGCTCCTTCGCTGCCTGATGCGCGAGCCAGTCGCGCATCGCCTGCCACCTGCCCTTCGTCAGCCCCTTCGGGAAGGATGGCTCCGACTCTGCGTCCTCGAACCAGCCGAGCGCCCGCAGCACGTGATAGAGGTCGGCCTCCAAGACGCCGAACTTGGTGACATAGTCGTCACCGGCGGCTCGGAGCGAGACGCGGCGACGCGTCAGGATCTCATGCAGATCCCAGTAGTCGCGGCGGGCTCCGCGGCGGGCGATCGCGGCGAGCTTCATCACCGCGAGGTCACGGAGCCCGGCGACCCTCACCCCTTCGGGACCGGACGAGAAGCGCCCCAGCGGCGGGTACGGGTAGCGGACGAAGTCCACCATGGCCCCTCCGACCGTAACCTTCAGCGCAGCTTCGGTCTGTACGACGACGGATGCCCTCGGCAACCGGACGACCTGCCGGCGAACGTCCTCCAGGTCCAGATCAGCGGCCAGCGAGAAGAAGTCGAGGTCGTTCGACGAGCGGTGGCGCAGGTGCGCGGCGATCGCGACGCCACCGGCCAGGTAGACCCAGTCGAGCACGCCGGAGCGCTTCAACCCGGCCAGGGCGCGCTGCTGCGCAGGCGTGAGCGGCGCGACGTCGCCCAGGGTTCGTCCCCTGCCTTCAGTGCTACTCGCCATATGGCAATGGTCCTCGGCGACAACTCTGGAGACGACTCGTCGCGGAAGAAGCGGCGGATCCGCTCCAGGCCATAATGCCTCACGGCCCAGCGCACGTCCTGCAGGCGCCCCTGTTCGAGCACCCGCGCCAGCACGAGCCGCGCGTCGCGCTCGCTGTCCAGCCCTCGGAGATCGTGCTCCGGAAGCAACCAACCGAGTGACCGCGGGAGCGACACGGGGCGACGATACCACGGCGACCGGAGCGGGCGACCGCCAGGTTTCGGGCGCCGGTGGGTCTGGCCAAAACTCCGGATCCGCCGCGAGCGCAGCCTTGGTCGCGACGCCCGCGGCAGGTTGCTCTTGGGGGAGCCGCGCCGGGAGCTTGCGCTCAGCGCGGCCGCTGGTGGTCGATCCTGACGCTCCCGTTCGGGCGATGCTCGAGGGGTTCGCGGAGCCGACAGATCGGCCCTCACGGGCGCGCTTGAGAGCGAGGGACGGGCGCCCCACGGCCGCCGGCGTGGCACAGGGAGGCACAATTCCGCCGCCGCGCTCGCAACCGGGACGCGACCTTCGCGCCACTGGAGGGCCCTTCCCGGACGACCCGCGTTGCGGAGGACATGGCACAATTCATGCTGGATAGAGGGAAGAAGCACCATGGATCCAGGAGCGCTGCGAGGATTCCCGTCGGTCGCCGGTGCCCTGTGGCTGGCGGGTTGCGGGGGTAGGGTCGAGAGCACTTCGGACGGAATCTCCTCGGGAGGCAGCGCGTCGGGCGGCAGCCCCGCCGAGTGCGATCCGGGGACCACCGGCAGTGAAGGGGAGGTCACCGCCGAGCACGGCTTCTCGTTCCACGCCGCCACCACCGCCGGCGCCAATGACCGCGCGGGCAAGGCGGCGCTCTCTCAAGTACATCCTCCGCCCGCCCCTCGCCCAGGACCGCGTGACGCTCGTCGCCGGTGACCTTGTCCGCCTGACGCTGAAGCGTGCCTTCAGCGACGGCACCGTCGCGCTCGACCTGGAGCCGACGGAGCCGCCGCCGCTCACCCCGTCCCGCGGGCCGCCCTTCTTCAAGAGCCCCATCATCCGCCGCCGCCTCGGCGAGCCCGTGCAGGCGGAGCTGTTCGACGCGCACTGACCGCGGCGCCGGAAACGCTGACCCGCACGCGCCGGCTTTCCCCCCGGCATCCCCGCACCCGCCACCGTCCGCCTCGCCCCCTCCGTCCGACCCCTTGCCGCCAACCCGACGCGCGCAGTCCCTCGCGCGCGGTCCACGAAACCCTCCAAGGCGCCCCGACCGCAAGCGGATCGGCGTCGGATGGGCGTTCATCCCACCGACGCGAAAGGCCCCCCGACCGCCATCGGATCGGCGTCGGATGGGCGTTCATCCCACCGACGCGACCACCGTGAGTCGGGGAGAGGTCGGGGATCGGCGAGTTCTGCGCGCGTTTCGTGGTCGGGAGGGGGCGATTCCAATCGATGTCAGGCGGCAGTCCACCTCGGCCTCGAGGTCATGGGGGCCCCGCAGCCATCGGGCAGGATCGGGAACAGCCACGGGCGCCATATGAGGTGCGTTTGTCATCGGTTGAGATCGGCACGGGCTGGCTAGGCCATGCCTCCTGAGATACCTTGCCTCGCAAGGGGACGATGCTTCTATCCCGCTACGTCATTCGAGCAGCACTTGGCGACTTCCGGGCGCGGATCCTCCGTCCTGGCGAACCGGTCAGCGCCGCAGACGAGGACGCCAGTCACTCGGCGTGGTTTTCCTTCAACTGGCGGATCGGAACGCGCGACCAAGAGGCTGTCGCCGCAGCAATGGAGCTCTGCAGGGAACTTCCAGGCGCGTCGTTCCACCTGCAGAGCGGCCCGCTCGACGACTTCGCCATCGAGGAGCTCCGTCGCCGGCTCGGCTTCGCGGTTCGCAGCGGCCGCATCGTCTTCGAGCCCGAGGAGAAGGTCATGGTTCGCGGACGACACGAGCGGGCGGAGCCTATCGCCGCGTCTCTCGCGCCACTGCAGTCTCCGCCCTCCCCGCCAGGTCCCGAACTGGAGCGCGAGCTGACCTGGTTTGAGGTCACGCTGGTCGATGACACCGGACAGCCAATTCCGAACGTTCGGTTGGTATCGGGCGCCATCAGCGGCACGCTGGTGACGAACGGCGCTGGAACGGCGCGTGTCGAAGACCAGACGTCCTCGTTCGCCTGGGTGTCGTTCGCCGACGCCGCGGCCTTGGAGGAAGAGCTGCGTCAACGCTGGGCGCTACCGGGTCGACGGCGCGCTGTGCCCAGCGGGGCGAAGGAGGTGGATGGGGTCGCGCCGTTCCCCGGGTTGCAGCTGGAGTCGGAGGTCCCGCTGGTAGTGGCGCTCGTCCCACCACGCCACCTGGTGCACTACGCCCGCCATCAGGCGCCGTCAGCGGGACCAATTGGGAAGATCCTGCCCATCTGGGGTCAGGCAACCCCTTCCTACGTGGATGAAACCCCCCTCCCCGCCGTGGCTGCCATCCTGCGGTACGCCGCCGGGACAACGGATAGGCACCGACTATTGGTGGCAGGCAGAGGTGGAATCACCGACGAGCCGTTGCTGCAGAGCGTTGCGCTGCTGGCGAAGGGAAACCGCGAGGCCTGGGTGCAGGACGCGGTGGGGAGGCACGACGTTGCCGACTACCAACGCGCCCTGCTCTGGATCGCCAACGCCCGACGCTACGGCTGCTACTTGCGCGAAGTTGGCGGCAGCTGGGACGCACCCACCAAGAACGCGTTGGGGCGGTTCCGCGTCGCACATAACCTGGAACATGGCACCGCGCTGGTGGAGGACGAGACGCCGCGACCGGAAGAGGACTTTGGCGCGTTCTTCGACTCCTTCAACCGGTACTTCTGTGAATCGCTGTCGCTCGAAGCAGCGGAGCTAGCAGAAGCGCAGCAGCTCCTCGAACTCCACGATGCGGCGCAGCTCCTCGGTGATCGCGATCCCACCAACCCCGAAGCGCCCGTCACGGCCGACGGAATCGACCTGTTTCTAGTGCGGGCGCGGGACGCGGCCGGCCTCCCCGCGGGAGACGCAACCGAGCAGCTCTGCGACGCGGAACGCTTCGGCTTCGACGAGCTCTCCACCCAGGTGCCCGAGCCGCAATGCAAGGTCACCTACGTGCTCGACGTGGAGGACGTGCACTTCAACCACGATCACTTCATCCTCATGCCGAACGACACGCTCGAGGACGAAGACAATCTCCAGGCGGAGCGGGGGTTGACGGGGCTCCATGTGCTGGCGGCAGCCATTCGCCACGCCGAGGCCCATCCCAAGCGCGAGATGCTGGTGGTGGGTCACACCGATTCGACGGGCTCGACCAGCTACAATCTGCCGCTCTCGGAGGAACGGGCCAAATCCGTGTTCTTCGTGCTCGGCGGTGCCGTCTACAAGGAAGACTGGGTCATGAGCTCGAATCGGGATCCGGAAGAACGATTCGACGACAATCGCCGCATTCTCAAGTGGGCCAACGAGCGCTTCGCCTACGACTGCGACCCTGGCAACACCACCGGACCCGTGACGAACCAGTACTACCAGGCGGTGCGCAACTTCCAGGATCGCTACAACGGGGACGTGTACCTGCTCGCGGAGACGGGGAACCCCTTCGCACCGCTCTACGCCGAGAAGATCCCGCCTCACGAACGTGGCTGGGTAGGTGCCAAGACTTGGGGCGCGTTCTTCGACTGCTACCAGCGGGAGCTCATGCGCCTGACCGAGAAGGACATGTACTCCAAGCTGCAGGAGGCGCAGCAGGCCATCTCTCTGGTGAAGCCAAGGCCTGTGTATGGCTGCGGCGAATACCATCCACGCGATCCCGCGCGGCGGCAAGCGAAGCGGGAGGCGGGATACCCTGACGAGCAGGGAGAGCGAACGCCGGACGACCGCCGCGTCGAGGTCCTCTTCTTCGATCCTGGGGAGGCGCCGCCGTTCCCCTGTCATCCCACGACCGATCCCCAAAGCTGTTTCCCGCACGTGTGCTTTCTCTACGACAACGCCTTCTATGTTCACCGGCGTTTGCCTGCCGATGGCGTCGGCGAACAGGCTACCGTGGCGCTGGAACGGGTGGAGGTGAAGCGGGATGGGGTCTATATCGATGGCGACACCTTCTGCCCTCCGCTGGACGAGGACGTGCGCTTCACCGTTCGGATCAGCAGTCTGAGTATCCCGTTCGAAGGGGCGATAACCCTGGTCATCGTCCGTGAGACCACGGACGGGCCGTCCACCGTAGCCCGAATCTCCCACGACTTCTGCGCGTTCGAGAGCAGCGAGGTGGTGTTGATGTTCCGCTGGCATGGGCGTGCGACGGTGGAAGTGCCCAGAGCCGTGAGCACGCAGACGACCATGGACGTTCA
>JAFGBI010000080.1 GCA_016933275.1 Polyangiaceae bacterium
CCTTCCGCGGCGCCACCCCGGACGAGGTCTTCTTCGGCCTCTCGGACAGCGTCGAGCCCGACCTCATCGCGGCCCGCCGGAGGACGACGGCGGCGCGGATCGCCGCCAACCGCGCGCTCGAGTGCAGCGAGTGTCACGCCCTCGAACCTCCCAGCGTAGTGGAGGCCGAAGAGAAAGCCGCGTGATTTCGCGGAGTATGCAGTTGCATCACGGAAGGAGCAGAAGGTCCGGCGACACAGCAGGGCGGGAGGAGGCCCCCCGGGATGCGCTCAGCCGAGGTCGGAACGTTTTCGTGCGGCCCGAGGAATCCACCCTCGCCACGAGCGAGGACCCGGCCAAAGAGCATCCCCGCCTCGGCCCGCCAAGGCAGCATCGCGAACTTGTCGACCGTGCCGATTGCCCCACCGCGTACTCACGGCGTTCCCGGAACTGGAGGTCAGCCACCCGCTCGTCCCATTGCTCGCTCGAGACGTCGGAGTAGTCGCGGCGAGGGACGAAGCCGCCGTCGCAACAGAGCTCCAGCTCCACCTGGAAGACGAACTGCTCGTCGCGCTTCTCGATGTCCTCGGAGCGTCCATTCACCAGAAAGACGGCGATTGCGCGCGTCCCCGGGTTCAGACCCGCCCCCGAAGGGACGGCACGGGCCTTCACCACCAGCCGGAGGCCACGGGCATCGCCTCCCACCGGAGTCCCGCGTTCGAGCTCCGGCGCATCAATGGGGAGCTCGACCTCGAACGGTCCGCGGGGCACCCGTCTCCAGCGGCGCCGCGGACGAGCCGGCCGATTGCTCCTACGCTTCTCCCCCACCTCCGCGGGCACCGGTTCGTCCACTGCCACGTAGTCGGCGTAGCGGAGCCGCGCCCGAATGGTGCGCGTCGCCCGTGCCACGAACACCGTGACGCCGAACGACGAGGGGAAGCGGCTTCGACGCGGTGCCTGCCGGTCGGGATCCGCAGGGGCGCCGTCGTCCGTCACGTCGTCCGTACCCCCGCCGAGCGCGTCATCGTCCGGTTCGTCCTCCGGCGTGTACCCGGCCGGCGCCAGGAACCCCGTGAGGTAGTGCTTGGACGGCGCCAGCTCGAGGAGCTCCTGCTCCGGCAGGGAGTCCGCCTCTTCGAGTGCGTAGGGACCGACCAGCATGGCGCGGAGGGCGCGAACGACGTGCTGGCGGGGGAGGGTGGGGTCAGGCATGGGAGTCACCGGACGGGTTTGATTGCGACGACTCCCCACCGTCGAGCCCAGCGGGCATGCCGAACCACCGAACCAGCACCTCTCCGAGGCGACGACCAGAGCTCCCTTCCTTGAGCGACACCAAGGAAACCTCGCGCGCGATTTCCTCGTAGAGCGCGGTCTGGTGGCGTAGATTCAACAGCCGTAGCAGGCCGAGGAAACACTCTTTCGGCTTCCGGGAGAGAGCGGCCGTCCAGATTTCACCTGTTGGCGCCTCGCGGTCCACGTGAAGCCCCAGCGCTGCGAGGATCTGCGCATGAGAAGGCGCTTTCGTCTGGCGCTTTGCCGCCATCAACTCCGCAACGCGGTCCCACACCGGCACCAGGACTTCCTCGAGCTCGGGAGCCAGCACGAGGCATCTCGCGTCGTTGGGGTCGAAGCCAGCTCGAACGAGCTTGTCCGTGAGCTCCGCCTCGACGTCCGCCGGTGCCTCGTCCTCTTTGCCACAACCATGGTGGTCGCGGATCACGAGAAGCTTGGCAGCGCCCGGCTTGAGGTCCGGGACAGACCGCAGCGGCGACTGCCTTACGCCCGCGTCACGCATGGTTTCACGCCGAGGCACGCACCGCAGTTGCCGCAGACACCTCCGCTCCACGCCGCGCATCAACAAGCCCTTCAACAACGCTTCGACGTCAGCGTCAGCGACGACCGCGACCAGATCGGGGGCCTCCTCCTCCACCGGAGTCATGCCAGCACCCCCGTCGCGAAGACGTCCGCGATGGAAGCGGCCGACTTCCATTCACGGAGCGCGGGAACCTCCGTGCCACGACGGACAAGCGCGCTTCCATCCGGTTGACGTCGAAACACCAACGCCTGCTCGAGGGTCACCTGGGCGAGAAGAACGGGGGAGTGGGTCGCCACAAGAACCTGTCCTCCTTCCGGTGGCTGCGACAGCGCCCCGTAGACGGCCTGCATCGCCAGGGGGTGGAGGCCGTTTTCCGGTTCCTCGATCAAGGCCACGCCGGCGGGCTCCAGAGCCCCGTAGGAGAGCAGCGAGAGCGCGAGCAGGCGCAGGGTACCGTCGGAGAGGAGCCACGAGGGTACCGCGTCCGCGTGGGTGCCGGCGAACCCCGCCAGTAGAACGAGCTTTTTGTCCTCGGGTCGCTCCCAGAGCCGAATTGTCTCGAGTCCCTCCACCGCGCCACGAACGTGCGAAACCCATTGCTCGAAGAGAACCCCGTCCCGGTCACGGAGCGCGAGCGCTGCCCTCGCCAGGTTGCTGCCGTCGGGAAGGAGGCGCAACGGCGACCTTGCCAGAGACGGCTCGCGCAACCGGCTGCCGTCGAGCTCGACGTGGGTGACGCCGTCGCGCAGGTAGTTACGCACCTTGAGCGTGAGCGGAAAGCGATTCTCATCCTCGGGGATGGCCCCGAGCGCAGCTTTGTCGGCGCCGAATCGGAAGACGT
The DNA here is from genome assembly GCA_016933275.1 of Polyangiaceae bacterium. Taxonomy (GTDB): domain Bacteria; phylum Myxococcota_A; class Polyangia; order Polyangiales; family Polyangiaceae; genus JAFGBI01. Next base: position 2,637 of record JAFGBI010000080.1, read on the forward strand.
TGTTCCAGTTCGTCTTCTCGTCCTGAAAGTAGTCCTTTCCTTCTTTCGTCTTGCGGACGACCGTGCGCCACCCCGCAGGCGCGCTGCTGTGCATGAGCGGAAAATCCCCCCAAAGGCTGAGCTGGCCATTTGCCGCGGCAGTCGTTCCGTTCGTATCGGGGAGCAGGTACAGATGTTCCTCCTGTACGCAGATCACGCCCGTCGCGTCTGGCCCCACGCGCACCTCGTAGCGCAGCCGCCGTCGATCGATGGTGAGCTCGACGGCGAACTCGAGTGGCCCGGTTCGGTCGAAGCAGAGGTCCGGGAAGCTCGGTGCCTCGCGCTCGAGCGCGTTGGAGAGCGCCAGCGAGACGCCACCCTTCACGAGATCCGAGACGAACCGCAACGCTCCAATCAGGGTGCTCTTGCCGGTCGCGTTCTTCCCAACCAGCACGACGAAGGGCATGAGGCTCACGGCATTCGCGCGCAGCATCCGAAAGTTCTTGACCTCGAATCTCGTGATCATGGGCCTCGTACTCCTACGTGCTTCGCCGCGGCGCAACCGAAAACCCCGCCCAATCCCGTGTCCGACGGGCGGATCCTCGGGGGCCGAACGAAATCGACCGACTCGGTCCGGGCTTCGGACAGTTTCCCGACGACCGTCGAATTCACCACGTGCTGGCGCGGTGGGGCGGGATCCTGTGAAGACGCCTTCACCTCCGGCTTCCTCCCACTTGTCGCTTTCCGCGGACACGTGGCGTCGGAACCTTCTTCGGCTCCGGACCGACGAGCCTCGCCTTCTCGCGGTCGCCGGGGGCTGCGCTCGCCGCTTCCCTAACACTACTGCGTCAGGTTAGTGGCTTGGTTCGGTCGCAGCGTGACGCTGGGGCGACCAGGGCGAGGGCGCGAGCGGCTCCCGGCATCG
>JAFGBI010000081.1 GCA_016933275.1 Polyangiaceae bacterium
CCGTCGGGGTTCACCGGGATCCACCGGGGTTCGCCGCTCGGGTTGGCGCGGCAAGCAAGCTCGGCGCCGGTGCCCAGATCTGTTCGATCGCCAGCATGCCCACCCGCATCGCTGGCCAATGCCGGCTCCGGCGCGCCTGCCAGTCCCTCGGACGCCGCCCGCAGGCTTTCCAGAGAGCCTCCGACCTCTGCCAGCGGATGACCGGCTACGTAACCTGTGCCGAGGCGGAGGGCACGCCGCTCGACCACGTCGTTTACGACCGCGAGCGCCCACGGCTCGGCGCTCGCCGCGTCGCGGACCGCGGCCAAGGGTAGCGCCACGGTTGCGTCGCGCCGGGCCCCGTCGAGGTTGATGCTGATCGTCAGATCCGGGCGGAGAAACCCCGGCGGTTCCTCCACGGCGAAGCGCAGCTCCACCGTGCCGCGCGCGGGATCGATCGCGGGGGCCATCCAGGCGCGGTGGCCGGTAACCGCGATGGCTCAGCTTGCCAATTCGGTGACCGAGCCCGTGGCACAGGCCAGTGGCACAGTCCTCGGCGCCAATTCCGGCAAGAATCGCCGCCCTGCGCGGACCTCGCTGACGCGACCGGACGGCACGGCGCTTGCATCGACCCATCCCGGAGGCCGCTCGCGTTGAGGGTGATCCCCGGCTATCGATGAGGACCGCCGAGCGCAGATCGCTGGCAGAAGACAAGCTCCATCGGCTCTCACCCCGAGTAGCCGATAGAGTTCTGTCTTCGATCGACGCAACCGAACTGCGGTGTACGGTCGCCCTGCTCCGTTCGTGCCGTAATGGAATCACTGTCTTTGGTGTCGCGCTGCTCTGCGCCGCATGCGGCGGCAAGACCGACGAGGACGGCCGCCAGAGCGCGAGCGGAGGACGGGGACGAGCGACGGGTGGCATCAGCGCCGCGGGCAGCGAGAACACCGGGGGGACCAGTGCGGCCGCCGGTCGCGAAGACACCGGGGGAGCCGAACCGACAGGTGGCGGGCAGACCCTCGGTGGCTCGACCCTCGGTGGAAGCGCTGGGGCACCCGCGACGGGTGGCAGCAGCGCGGGGGGAGCGCCCACCGGGGGCACGGCGGGCAGCTCCAGCGGGGCCGCCGGTGGTACGGCAGGGACCACCGGTGGTGCGTTGGGTGGCGGTGCCGGCACGGCGGGCGCTACCTCGGGTGGAACCGGGGGCCCGGTCTCCGGAGGTGCGGGTGGGGTCGGCGGAGTGGGACAGGATCCCTCCTGCGGCTTCCTCGGCGACACCTGTTGCCCCGACGAAGAATGCTATGGCATCGAGGTCGTGTGCGGCAGGGACGCCCTCTGTGTGGCGTGTGGGCGCCGCGGTGAGGAGTGCTGCACGGAGCTCCAACGCCGGGTGCGGCCCGGAGAGCCAGGTCGGCTACTTTGTACCAACTACGGCGACGCCTGCGACGACGATGGCTTCTGCGTGGCCTGCGGGGGCGAGGGCGACCCCTGCTGTACCAACAACCGGTGTGACGGTGGCGGTTGCTGCGTGGGTGGGGCCTGCGTGGCCGATGGCGCCACCTGCGGCGACGGCGGCACCTGCATGACCGGAGCCTGCAGCCACTGCGGGGGTGCAGAGGGCGAGCCCTGCTGTGACGGCAGCTGCGGTTCGAACCTCGCCTGCGATGGCACGGACCGTTGTGTCTGCGGGGGCGAGGGCGAGCCCTGCTGTGGCACCACCTGCGATAGTGAAGCGATGGGTTGCTTCGGATACGTCTGTCAGCCCGGTACCGACGAATGCCCCCCGGGGAGGCCGATCGAGGGGGGCGACTGCAACCACTTCGGGCCCGGCTATTGCGTCTACCCCAACGGGCCGTCGAACGTCCTGTGCTCCTGCAACCTCGACGGTTGGAGCTGTATCGCGTAGGCCGCGCGGTTCTTGGCCGAGCACGCCGAAACACGTAGCTCTGCCCCTGCTTGCCCCGGTGCACGACGAGCGGCTCGAGCTCCACCAGCCGCCCCAGGTGCAGCTCCAACTGCGTGTTGCCCCATCGCAGCGTGATTCATGCTGGACGCAGATGCGACGAAGGATGTGCGGGAGGTGGCGATCCGCAGCAGGGACTCGGCGCGGGGGTCCGCTGTCCGATTGCGCAGCTTGCCTTCGAGCGCTGTGCGCGCCGTCAGCCCAGCCAGGGATCCGTCACCGCGAACGCGCCGCCGACGACGGTACCGTCCGTCATCGTGGCGTAGAGGCCCCCGTCAAGGAAGCCAGTCGAACCCGGGCGGATGGAAAGGTATCCCCCGGCGATCTCGAGTGAAATCGTGACGTCGGACTGCGCCCTCTCGTAGGTGGGGATCCCGAGGCGGATGCCCGCATCCGCGCCGGTCGAGTCGAGCACGAACGTCGCCATCGGCAGGGGCAAGCCCACGGGCGGGTGGAGGAGCTCGACGCGGACCGTGACTGCCTCCTCGTTGCCCGTGACTTCCGGATCGTCGTAGTGAAAGGAGAAGACGAGCTCGGTGCGAAAGGATTCACCTTCGTAGGTGGAGCTCGCGCCAACAACCGTGACCAGCTCCGCAGGGTGCTCCTCGGAAGCGGTGACCATCGTGAGTGGTGGCGGCCCGCAGCAGCACGTGGCGCAGCCAGCGTTGTCCTGCCAGAATCCGAAGGGGCAGGTCTCGCAGTCGAGGTCGACGCAGAGCGTCGGATCCACCAGCACGCAGCGCCCTTCGGGCTCGTCCGTGCAGGTGGCGGCGCTCATCATCGAGTCGTCCGGGCACCGACCGATCACCGCGCAGGCGTCCGGATCGTCGTAGGACTGCCACTCCGGGTGGGCGGAATAGGCGCTCTCGAGGACGCCGTTGCTCGCGCGTCGCGTCGATCCGCAGCAGTGCGCATAACACCGATTTTCGCGGGGGGCGGAACGACAGAATTGGGGTCCCGCGCGAGGCTCGAAAGGCTGTCGTTTCTGCCCGAGGGTGCGCCTGGGTCTATATCGGATGGCGGTCATAGTCTAGTCTTCGTCGCGGTTAGTGGATCGCAGTGACGGCAGGTGAGCGTGGCGGCTCAGGACGAACGGTGTCGCTATTGTGCGGATAATTGCGCTGCTTCCTCGGGTTTTTGACGGCAGCGATGTATCCTTCGCCAGAGGCGCCGCGCGAGTTTAAACTAAAAAATATTGGTAACAAAACCGCCAAACTATATAAGACGGAAGTGGCCGACGCAAAGTTCTTCACCAGACCCCAGTTCGATTCGTTGGTTTGCGAGAAGGTTCGCTTGGTTGAACCTGGATTTCGCGCCTCCTAGTATCGCGGGAGACCCCCCGGCTTTGCCGGGGAGGCAGCCGAAGTTTGACATTTCCGGGCGTATCAAAGCGGAACTCCCTTCC
>JAFGBI010000082.1 GCA_016933275.1 Polyangiaceae bacterium
CGCTGACCGCTGACCGCTGACCGCTGACCGCTGACCGCTGACCGCTGACCGCTGACCGCTGACCGCTGACCGCCCATTCTTCTGGCTGCGCTGGCTCAGCCGAAGACGCCCGCTACTTGCCCCCGCATCCCCCGCACTTGCTCGCCGAGGCCTTGCACGACCCACACCCACCGCCCGAGAGGCGCGAGTCCCCAGTGACGGCGAAGGCGCTCATGAGCTTCGTCGCACGGTCGGACCCGCAGGCGGGGCACTCGATCACCTCGTCACGACGGAACACCAGCTCCTCGAACTCGCGTCCGCAATCTTCGCAAAGAAACTCGAACGTCGGCATCCTCTTCTCCCGTGTCCACTCCCTCCAGGTTGGCAGCTCTCCCGGCGCGCTTCTCTCGACGGTTGGCGCGCTCCGATCCGGGCCCGGTGGCGAATCCTAGCCCGAAGCTTCCACCTCCGCGATGGCGGCCGCGGCTGTTTTCTCGCCGCGCGCGACGGCAACGATAGCGGCCGCGTAGCGGTCCATGGTTTCTACTGCCATGTAGATCGCGTTGCGGATCAGGGGAGGCGTGAGAAGCTCCTCGTCGAAGTCGATGCTGCTCTTGTAACGGACCATGCCGTCGACGAAGTCGAGCTCGAAGTTGCCGATCCGCATGCCACAATTCGCGCGCGTCGTCGCCTCCGCCACGGCCAGGCGCCGCTCGGCCGGGACGAGTTCGGGCAGCACCACGTAGAAGAGGAATTGCTCGAAATCGAGCACGACCTCCGCGATGCAGCGAAAAACCCCATGATTGCCCTGGAACATGACGCCGAACCCGGCACCGTGCTCGAGGGGCTGCGGGAACCACCCATCCTCTCTCAGGAACTGCGCCAGAGATTCGAGGGCCCGCTCGCCGTTGTGCTTGGTGCCATTGCCGCCCGAGCCAGCCATCTTGGCGGGACTCTAGCGCCATTTCGGCCTCCGGTCAGCCCGTGAGGGCGGTCGCGGAGGCCGCTCCGCCCGGCGACCACGACGCGGCTCGAACGCCCCCTCGTAAGGAGGCGGCAAACCAGGCTAGACTTTGCGCCGCCGTCGACCAGAGCCCCGCCTCGGGCGGCCGCGACGGCGGAGGAAAGCTCGTCATGGTCCGCTCGCTCATCCAGCTCACAGTCCCGTGCCTCACCGTTCTACTCGTTGCCTGCGGTTCGGGCGGGGAGAAGCCAGAAGCCAAATCAGCCAACGCCGCCAATTCGGAGACGGCGGCCGCGGCGAGCACCGAAGGTGCCGCGGAACCGGAAGCGGCAGACGACTCGACGGCGGAGGCCGAGAAGGCCCCCGAGCCCGAGCAGATCAAGCCGAGCGAGGTGCTCACCACGCCGGACGTCGCCTTTGCCTTCGACTACAACAGCAGCGGCCTCAAGGAGAAGCACGAGGAGAAGTGCAAATCCGTCAAGGACAACCCCAGCGCGCTCGCCGCCTGCCTCAACAGGGAGCGGGCGGCGTTCAAGGCGGACGTGATCCAGTTCTTCAAGGATGCCGAGAACAAGCTTACGTTCGTCGTCTACGTGCGCAAGGGCAACACGCTCGCCCAGGTCTTCGAGGCTCCGGCGGAGTTCGCTGACGAGACCGGATCGTCCGTCACGCTGAAGCTTGCGGCGGGCGGCCACGGGAGCCAGCAGATCTGCGCAGGCCAGCGCGAGATCCCCCTTCGCCTCCCGGACAAGTACGGGATCGAGATCGACGACCCGAAGTGGGGTAAGCTCACCTATGCGTCCAAGGTAGGTATCGTCCCGCAGAAGCCCCCAAAGTAGGGGTCGCGCCGGTGGCACCCTGACCGGACACGCTACCGCACCGATCGGGGCGCCGACAGCGACGGCGCCGTGGGGTGTGCTTCCCGCAGCGCCTGGACGTGGACACGGAAGCTACCCCCGTGACTGACGCCCCTGACTGCGTCCTCTGACCCGGCGGACCCTGGATAGGATCGGATCTGCAGTACGGCAGGCGATGCGCCCTTGAATCGGGGACGACCGAGGGCAGGCTCATGGTCGTCCCGCTGCAGAACCCGGCGCTCCGCGCTCGAGACGTCCACGTTTTTGCCCGCTCCCCTCGCTGCGCTAGTCTCCGCCCCGCCCGCCTGCCATGCCCATCGACCCGTCGCGCCCCCGAGCGTCCGCCGCCGATCGGGGCCGTCTCGCCAGCGCTGGTCCCCGCTGCTGGCTACTGGCGACCGATCACCGTCGCGTGGCCATGCTGCAGCTCCTTGGCCTGGTCCTGGCGCTGGCGGTCGGCGGCGCCGCCGGGCTCGGCCTCCGGCTCGAGCATCTGGGTCCGACCGCGGAGATCCTCCCCCCCCCAACCTACGCCCGTGTCCTCACGCTCCACGGCCTCGTCATGGTCTACCTGGTGCTGGTACCGGGGATCTCGGGGACGGTCGGGAGTCATGTCTTGCCGAAACAGCTCGGTGCCGATGAGCTGGCTCTGCCGCGGCTCCACCGCGCCGCATTCCACCTCTGGCTCGTCGGTGCCCTGTTCCTCGGCATCTCGGCGAAATGGGGCGGCACCGACCTGGGCTTCACCTTCCTCCCCCCGCTCGGCGCGCGAGCCTCGGCGGGTGCGGATCTGGCGCTGGGGGCGCTCGTCCTGCTCGCCGTCTCGGCCGTGTGCCGCTCGGTGGTGATGATCGCCTCCGTGCATGGCCTACGCGCGGCGGAGGTGCCGTGGCGCCGCACGACCCCGCTTGCCTGGTCCGTCTACGCGCATTCGGTGGTGATGCTGGTGGCATCCCCGGTGCTGGCCCTCACGGCCAGCCTCCTCATCGCCGAGCATGCTCTCGGGGGCGGGACGTTCTATCCGAGCTTCGGAGGCGATCCTACCCTCTTCCGGCACTGCCTCTGGTTCGGTGTCCACGGCGTGACGTACTCGGCGCTCCTCCCGGCGCTGGGTGTTTCGACCGAGATCCTGACCGCGTTCGCCCACCGTCCGCTCGTCAATCGACGCAGTGTACTGTTCGGGATCGTGGGGCTCGCGTTGGTCAGCGTGGTGGCGTGGGGGAGCCATCTCCCGACCAGCGGTCACACGACCAGGCTGACCATTCTCTCCTCGCTCCTGTCTCTCTTGGGGGCGATCCCGGCGGCTGGGCTCGTCGGAGCGTGGTGCGTCACGCTCTCGGGCGGCGCGCGCCTCGCCGCACCGCTGGTCTTCGCGCTCGGTTCCGGGTTGTGCTTCCTCGTCGGGACGCTGTCGGGCCTCTTCCTCGGCGTCTCGAGCCTCGCCATGCACCTTCATGGCACGGCCTTCGTCGTCGGCCATTCCCATTTGCTCTTCGGGAGCTTCCTCCTCGCCCTGCTCGGCGCGGTCTACTTCTGGTGGCCGATGCTAACGGGTTCGCTCATGAAGGGGCGCTTGGGACGACTGGCGGCGGTGACGACCACCCTCGGGGTCCTCGGCGCCGAACTCCCCCTGCTACTGCTCGGCGCCCGCGGACTGCCCCGGCGCATGGCGACCTACCCAAACGAGCTCCAGTGGCTCGAGCAAGCGGCAGGAGCCGGGGCCATCGTTCTGACCATCGGCGTTGGACTTGCCCTCGTCCAGATGGCCGCCTCCCTGTGGGCTCGGGTGCCCGCCGGGTCGAACCCGTGGGACGCTCCCGGCCGCGAGTGGACGGTCACTCGATGATCGAATCCGTCACCGTGACCGGCGTGTCGTCGTGGTGCGAGAGCTGTGGGTACTCCGGGTACCAGGAGCCGCCGATGTTGTTCGTGATGACCGACTGGTCGATGACGATGTTGCCCGAGTGGTCGTTGGTCACGAAGAAGATGGCGCTCCCGTAAGCGTTGACCTCGTTGTGCTCGATTCTCGTCCCGCACAGCTTCAGCGTCATCATGTTGCCGTCGTTGTAGATGGCGCCGCCGCTGCCGCCGCCCGGGGTGCCCGATTCGGCCGGGTTGCCCCCGTTGCCAATCGCGCGGTTGTGGGAAAAAAGGCTATTGAGGATGGTCCAGGAGACACCAATACTGCTCACCCCACCGCCATTCGAGCACACGTTGCCGTAACCCTCGGCGCCGCCGAACGTGCTGCCGACGACGTAGACGGGGAGGTCGTGGTACTGGCTCAGGACGCGGAGTCCTGCCCCACCGAGGTCCGGCCCGTCCGGATCGCAGACGTTGTTGAAGAAGCGGGAGTTTACCACCTTGACGCGCCCTCCGCGCACGAAAACCGCCCCGCCTCCGCCACCCTCCGTGTCGTCACCGGTGGAGTCCCCGTCGATGAAGGTGAGGTTCTGGAGGGTGAGGCGAGGCTCCTCCTGGTCCTGGCAGTGATCCGTCAGCCACGTGAGCGACTCGTCGCAAGTGTTCATGTAGAGGATGCGTCGCTCGCCGCCGCCGCTCAGCGTGATGAGCCCGCCGCCATCGATCACGATCTCCGGTCCGGTGTCGTTGTGAATCATCGCGGTCTCGTCGAGCGTGATCGTCAGCGGGTCGGGACCGCAGTCGAAGGTGATGATCCCGCCGAGGGCGATGGTGCTCACGACGGCCTCGGACGTGCAGCTCTCCGGCGTACCGTCCCCGATCAGGTGATCCGGGGACGAGGTGTCCTCGGCGGCGGCTTCCGCGGGGACGTCGCATTCGCCGTCCGGATTGCCCGCGGCGGGGCCGCCGCCAGCGTGCGCGGTGGATCCCCCGGTCGCGGGGTCGCGGCCACCGGTACCGCTGACACCGCCGGTCGCCGAACGCCCGCCGGTGCCTGGCCCGTCCCCACCAGAGGTGGTCTCACGGCCGCCCGTTTCGGCGCCGCCGTTGGCGGGATCCTCGCCGCCGGTCGTGGACTCGCGACCGCCCGCTTGAGAACCGCCGCTGGCCGCGCCGCGCCCACCAGTCTCCGAACCGCGGCCGCCGCTCGCCGAACCGCGGCCACCGCTGTCCGAACCGGCATCACCCGCAGTGCCGCCATTCACCTCGTCGCCATCTTGGTCGGGCTCGCACGCCGCGAGTCCCGCGCCGAACCCAAGCAGTAGAATCCACCCCGTCGGTCGCCGCATGGTCGCCTCCTGCGGAGAATGATACACGGGAGGAACGACCGCGCACGCGGTCCTCGCGTGGCCGGGAGGGCAGCTCCGGTGTAGGGAACGAAGCGCCCACGGGAGCCGATGCAGGCGCTACTTGACGCACCTGGCCGCTACGGCGATGAATCGGGCGGCGCACATGTGGGACGAACGCTACGCCGAGCCGGGATACGCGTATGGCAAGGAGCCGAACGAATTCGTCCGCGCGATGGCTGACTGGCTGCCGGCAGGGCCAGTGCTGTGCCTGGCAGAGGGAGAAGGAAGGAACGCTACCTACCTCGCCGGTCGAGGTCACGCCGTAACGGCGGTCGACAGCTCGGCGGTGGGGCTCACGAAGGCCGTTGCGCTCGCCGTAGAGCGAGACACGACGATGATCACGGTCCACGCCGATCTCGCGGACTACGTGATCGAGCCGGGAGCGTGGGCGGGTATCGTGTGCGTCTTCTGCCACCTGCCGCCAGCGCTCCGCGATCGCGTGCTCAAGGGGGCAGTCGAGGGTCTGCGAACCGGTGGTGTGTTGCTGTTCGAGGCCTATGGCCCCGCACAGCTCGCTCTGGGGACCGGGGGACCGAAGGACCCTGCGTTGCTCGCGTCGCTCGCCGATCTCCGGCCGCTGCTCGAGGGCCTCGAGCTAGTCTACGCGGAAGAGGTCACGCGCGAGATCCACGAGGGACGTTTCCACGACGGTCCTGGGGCAACCGTGGAGATCGTTGGCGTGAAGCGCTGATCGACCAGGTCTGAAGATCCGCGCGCCACGCGCGGATTCTCGGCAGCACGGTAGATCGGCGCCGGAAGCGCCCGCCGCTCATCCAACGGCGAGGGAGGAGACCGCGAGTCGCGGCCGATGCGGGGGAGGGCTCGTCCCCCGCCAAGAAGGAACCCAGAGCAGCAATCGGTTTGATTGCTGCGTCAAATCAAAAACCTAACCCGGCGGAACCGGAACCAAACAGGCCAGGCCGTCAGCGGTCAGCGGTCAGCGGTCAGCGGCCAGCGATCGGCGGTCAGCGGTCAGGTGGAACGCGGAGACCCCGACAGCTGACGCCTGATCGCTGATGGACGCGAGAACATTGAAGAATGCTCCGCCAGATCCGATCAAGATCGCTCCGCCAAGGAACTGCCGGTCTTGGTCAAGACCTCCCCGCGAGGCCAGCGAAGCGGCAAACCTTCAGCGTCCCGTTCGCGCGTGCCACTCCTGCACACTGCGCACCGCGACCGAACGATCACCGAGGAGGTGACGCGCCTCGAGCGCGTCGGTCACCGCGAGCGCCGCCTCCACCGTCGTGAAGTACGGAATCCGCGCCAGCAGGGCGTGGCGGCGGATCGAATAGCTGTCGCGAATGGCCTGCGCGCCGTGGGTGGTGTTGATGACGACCTGGATGCGCCCCGCGTTGATGGCATCCACGGCATGGGGCGATCCTTCCGCTACCTTGTTCAGGCGCTCGACCGGGATCCGCGCCTTGGCAATTACCCGGGCGGTGCCATCGGTGGCCACGATGTCGAACCCAATATTGCGAAGGCGGCGCGCCACGTGACAGACCGCCGGCTTGTCCTCGTCCCGGACGCTGAGGAACACCCGTCCTCGATCGGGGAGCACCATTCCCGCCGCCGACGTCGACTTTGCGAAGGCCAGGGACATCGCCGTGGCGACGCCCATCACCTCGCCCGTCGATCGCATCTCCGGGCCGAGCAGGGTGTCTACCCCCGGGAATTTGCTGAACGGGAACACGCTCTCCTTGATGGAGACGTGCATCGGGATCGGGCCATCCTTCAGGTCGAGGTCGTCCAGCGTCCTGCCCACCATGACCTTGGCGGCAATCTTGGCAAGCGGTCGCCCCGTAGCCTTGGCGACGAACGGAACCGTGCGCGAGGCGCGCGGGTTCACCTCGATGACGTAGACCTGGCGGTCCTTCACCGCGAATTGCACGTTCATCAACCCGATGACCCCGAGCTCGAGGGCTAGCAAGCGCGCCTGCTCCTCGATCTCCGCCACCACCTCCGAATCGAGCGAGTACGGCGGCAGCACGCTCGTCGAATCCCCCGAGTGGATCCCCGCGGCCTCGACGTGCTGCATGACACCCCCGATCACGACCCGACGCCCGTCGGCCACACAGTCGACGTCGACCTCGATGGCGTTCTTCAGGAACTCGTCGATGAGCAGTGAAGGGGACCCCCGCTCTTCGCGAGCCGCCTCGATCGCCAGCCCGACGTAGGCTTCGAGCTCATCCTCGGTCCAGCAGATCATCATGGCGCGCCCGCCGAGCACGTAGGAGGGACGAACCAGCACCGGCAGCCCGATCTCCTTCGCGATGCGGACCGCGTCCTCCCCGTGGTGAGCGATCCCCGCCCGAGGCCGGCGCAACCCGAGCTTCTGGAGCAAGGCGTCGAACCGCGCGCGATCCTCGGCACGATCGATCGCGTCGGCGGTGGTACCGAGGAGGCGCACGCCATTCCGCTCGAGGGGCACCGCGAGCTTGAGGGGAGTCTGGCCGCCGAACTGCACGATGACCCCGAGCAGCTCGCCCTGCGCCGCCTCCTCACGACAGACCGCGAGCACATCCTCCAGCGTCAGCGGCTCGAAGTACAGGCGATCGGAGGTGTCATAGTCGGTGGAGACGGTCTCCGGATTGCAGTTGATCATCACCGTCTCGATGCCGAGCTCCCGGAGCGCGAACACCGCGTGACAGCAGCAGTAATCGAACTCGATCCCTTGTCCGATGCGGTTGGGTCCCCCGCCGAGGATGATCACCTTGCGGCGTAACGTGACCTCGCTCTCCGACTCGGTTTCGTAGGTCGAGTAGAGATACGGGGTGCGCGCAACGAATTCCGCGGCGCAGGTGTCTACGCGACCGAAGACGGGGCGGACCCCCGCGCGTTCGCGCAGATCCCGAATCTCTGCCTCGGTCACGCCCCGCAGTTCGGCGAGCTGAGCGTCCCCGAAGCCGAGGCGCTTGCTCTCGCGCAGGAGATCGGCGGTGAGCTCGGGCGCGGCAGCGATGACCGACTCCTGGGTGACGATCCGCGCGATCTGGTGCAAGAACCAGGGATCGATCCCGGTTCGCTGATGCACGCGCTCCACGGTGAGCCCGGCGCGGAGGGCGTCGCCGACGTGGAAGAGCCGATCGGCGGTAGGGACGGCGATCAGCTTCTCGAGCACCCGAGCCAGGTCCGAGCCGGCCGGCGGCGGACGGCTGGCGCGAGGCTGTACTGCAGGGGGCGCCTCGAACTGGAGGTCCCGCGGTCGCTTCTCCTCGGCGAGCGCCCAGTAGTCGACGCGGTGGACGAGGCTATCGAGCCCAGTCTTTCCCGTCTCCAGCGAGCGGGCAGCCTTCTGCAGAGCCTCGGGAAAGGTACGCCCGATGCTCATCACTTCGCCGACGCTCTTCATTTGCGTGCCGAGCGTGGGGTCGGAGCCAGGGAACTTCTCGAAGGCGAACCGTGGCCACTTGACGACCACGTAGTCGATCGTGGGCTCGAACGCGGCGCTGGTCCCCGTGATGTCGTTCGTCAGCTCGTCGAGCGTGAATCCGACCGCCAGCTTGGCGGCGATCTTGGCGATGGGATAGCCGGTGGCCTTGGAGGCGAGGGCGCTCGAGCGGCTGACGCGCGGATTCATCTCGATGACGAGCATCCGACCGTCGGCAGGGTTTACCGCGAACTGAACGTTCGAGCCACCTGTCTCGACACCGATCTCGTGCATCACGACGCGCGCGGCGTCACGCAGCCGCTGGTACTCGCGATCGGTCAGGGTCATCGCGGGGGCGACGGTGATCGAGTCGCCCGTGTGCACCCCCATCGGGTCGACGTTCTCGATCGAACAGACCACGATGAAATTGTCGGCACGGTCGCGGATGACCTCGAGCTCATACTCCTTCCACCCAATCACGCTCTCTTCGACCAGCACCTCGTGCGTCGGCGAGTTCTGCAAGGCCCATTCGACACGGGAGGCGAGCTCCTCGGGCCGCGTCACGACGGATCCGCCGGTCCCGCCCATGGTGAAGCTTGGCCGAAGGATGACCGGGTATCCCGTCATGTCGACGATCGCGCGGGCGTCCTCGAGCGTGCGGGCATAGCCCGACCGCGGACACTCGAGCCCGGCCGCCGACATCGCCTCCTTGAAGAGCAGCCGATCCTCCGCCCTGCGGATCGCATCGACCTGGGCCCCAATCAGCTCCACCCCATGACGCGAGAGCACCCCGCGTTCGTGGGCCTCGAGGGCCAGGTTGAGCGCGGTCTGCCCGCCCAGCGTCGGCAGGAGGGCATCCGGCCGCTCGCGCTCGATGATCGAGGTCAACGACTCGATATCCAGCGGCTCGATGTACGTCCTCCGGACAAGGTCCGGGTCGGTCATGATCGTGGCCGGGTTCGAGTTCACGAGCACGATGTCATAGCCGAGCCCCTTCAGCGCCTTCGCACCCTGGGTCCCCGAGTAGTCGAACTCGCACGCCTGCCCGATGACGATGGGACCTGAGCCGATGAGCAGGATCCGGTTGATATCGTCCCGGCGAGGCATGGCGAGCCGGCTCTAGCACACGCCGAGGCCAGGGAGCGGGGAAACCCGGGGCGGGTGGTGAGGGGACGCCTGATACCAAGCGGGGCGATGGCCCCGCCCGTCCGCCGGGCGAAACAGCGGACGGGTGACCTGGTTCCTAGCGCGGGACAGGCCCGCAACCCAGGCGCGGCGGCGGATCGTGCCCGCGCTAGAGCACCGATCAGGTTGCCGACAGCAACGGCAGCGCTGGAAACGCGTCCGTGCGAGGCGAGGACGCTTTTCCAGCGCTGCCTCTGGAGAGGTCTGCTGCCGGTTCGGTGCTCTAGGTTGTTGATCTGACCTAGCAATCAACCTGACTGCTGCTCTTGGTTCCTTCTGGGCGGGGGAGGCGAGCCCTCCCCCACCTCGCCGCTCGATGAGCAGCGGGCGCCTCTGGCGCCGATCGACCGCGTCGCCGAAAACCCGCGCGCGACGCGCGGGTTCTCAGACCTGGCAGATCAGGACGGGAGGTCGGACTGGCGCACCAGACGTTCCACCGCCCCTGAACACCCCGCCCAGGTCGCGAACTGGGCGCGGGGGAGTTGCCGCTTCACGCGCCCAACGTCACGGTCGGCCACGTCAAGGAAAAGAAAGGGGACGGTTCGAAAGCGAGACTGCATGGCCATCCATTTGGCCACCGCCCGACCGTGCGACGGGGCACGTGACCCATCCACGATCACAATCGCTGGGAAAACCTCGCGGAGCTCGGCCTGGCACGCGGGCCAACGCGGTTCGAGGAGCCGCACGGCGTGCCGAGGCCGGAGGGCCTCGATCCGTGCCTTCTGCGTTTCCCCGCCCCCGTCCATCACGAGCACCAAGACCTCGGCCACCACCGCGACGGTACTGGCAAGGCGCCGCCTCTGTCGAGGCCCGGCAGGGCACCCTCGCTCTCCCCTCGGTAGCTCGGGAAGTCCGCTGGCCTTGACTCTCGCCCGACCATCCGTCATAAGACGCGGCCCCGGCTCCGGACCGAGGATCTGCTCGGTTCGCCCCCGACGCCCCGCGCGTCAAATTGCCTCGTCTCGCCGCGCCAACCAGAGTAGAGCCACGGAGTCCACGATGCCCAAGATGAAGACCAAGCGGGCCGCCGCCAAGCGCTTCAAGGTGACCGGAAGCGGCCGGATCCGGCGGACCAAGAGTGGCGGGTCGCACATGTTCATCGGCAAGTCCCGCAAGCGTCGGCGCCGGCTGCGTGACAACGACATGGTCTCGCCAGATACGGCAAAGCGTATCCGTATCCTGCTACCCTACGGTTGAGGCGTGCCTTCCGAGGCGGCAGCCCCAGGCTCGAGCCAGACGATGCGGTGCGTTGCCGGCTTTGGGCCGTCCTGATCCAGTACCAGTCGTCCCTTCCTTCACCACCACGATAGCGGTTCCCTTTCATCCGAGGAGCGTCACGACATGTCGCGCGTAAAGCGAGGCCCCTACCCCCGGCGCCGTCACCGGCGCGTGTTCGCCCAAACCAAGGGCTTCTGGGGCGGCCGGAAGAACCGTTACCGGCAGGCGTTCCGGGTGCTGTGGAAGTCCTGGCAGTACATGTACGTCGGCCGGAAGCGCCGCAAGCGCGACTTCCGCCGGCTGTGGATCATCCGCATCAACGCGGCCTGCCGGCTCAACGGCACCTCCTACTCCAAGCTGATGGGTGCCCTGAAAGCGGTGGGAATCGAGCTTGACCGCAAGGTCCTGGCCGATCTCGCGGTGCACGATGCGCCGGCCTTCCGCGAGTTGGCAGCCCTCGCCACGAAACCGAGCTGAGGCTCGAGCAGCGATCCGGTGGATCGCTGCGACAGATCAACGAACTTCGGGGTTTCGTCCGCCGCGGTCCCACCCCGCGGCGGTCGAGGGCGGGGGGACTCGCGTCCTCCGCGCCTTGCTCGGCGGAGCCGAGTGGGAAAGCCTGGGGCCGACCTTGGGGGCGCGTTGCCAGCGCTGCCGTTGCCGTCGCTGGCCCGATCGGTGTTCTAGGGCAGCAATCAGGTGGATTGCTGCGTCATGTCAACAACCTAGCGCACCGAACCGGCAGCAGATCTCAGCCGAGGCGCCGCCAGAACCGTACCCTCGGTGGGCATGGGGTACGGTTTTGGCGGCGCCGTTGCCATTGGCAACCCGATCGGCGCTCTAGCGCAATGCTGGCGGGAGACTCATCGATCTTCGGGTCGAGCTTCTCCGCATTGAGGCGAGTGGGGTTCTGGCCCCACGCGCAGCCGCGGCACCACCGCCGCGTGGCACCGCGATATGGTTCCGGCTCCGCCGGCTTGGGCTCAGTCGCGGCCTCTCGCGACCGCAGACACGGCGCGCGAGCCCTGCTATCGGTGCTCCCGTGGTCCGCGCGAACCCGCGGGCGCAATCGTGGGAGCGAGCATGAACGACACGCTGGGCACGGACGTTGCTGCCGAGATCGAAGCCGGACTGGCCACCTTGGGCGAGCGGTTCCGTGGCGCGTTCGCCGCCTGCAACTCCGAGCCCGAACTCAGGGCGGCCAACGCGGCCATCCTCGGCAAGAAGGGAGAGCTCACGAGCCTGCTCAAGCTGCTCGGCCGGGTCCCGCCCGAACGACGCCGAGAGATCGGCGAGCAGGTGAATGCAACGCGGGCCCGAGTCGAGGCATGCTTCTCGGGCCGCCTCCTCGAGCTGGCAGAGGCGGCGCGCAAGGCAGACCTCGAGGCGACCCCCTTCGACCTCACGCTCCCGGGACGCACGCCGGCCCCGCGCGGGCACCTGCACCCTATCACCCGCGTCAAGGACGAGATCCTCGACAACTTCCGCTCGCTGGGCTTCGAGGTCGCGTGGGGACCCGAGGTCGAGCACGAGTCCAACAACTTCACCAAGCTCGCGTTTCCACCGGACCACCCGGCGACCGACATGCAGGACACCTTCTGGGTGCACGTGGCGGGCGCCCCGCCGGATGCCCGCCTGCTGCTGCGAACGCACACGAGCAGTGTTCAGGTGCGTGAGATGAGCACGCACGCGCCGCCGCTCGCCATCGTGAGTGGCGGCGCCGTGTACCGCCGCGATGACGATCCGACCCACTCCCCGATGTTCCACCAGATCGAGGGCTTCCTCGTCGACGAGCGGGTGACGTTCGCCTCGCTCAAGGGAGTCCTCTCCGAATTCGTCCGCCGCCTCTACGGACCGAACGTTCCCGTGCGCTTCCGACCGAGCTACTTCCCGTTCGTAGAGCCGGGCGCCGAGGTGGATATCGGCTGCGTCTTCTGTTCGCTGGACGATGGAACCCGCACGTCGTGTCGCGTGTGCAAGGGGAGCGGCTGGCTCGAGGTGCTCGGCTCCGGGATGGTGCATCCCGCGGTGCTCGAGCACTGCGGCATCGACGCCGAACGCTACACGGGCTTCGCATTCGGGCTCGGCGTCGAACGGGTGGCGATGCTGCGCTACGGCATCCCCGACATCCGGCTCCTGTTCGAGAACGACCCGCGCTTCCTCGCCCAGTTCTGAGCGACGCCGGGCCGATGGCTGGTCGCCTCCACCCGACCGCTCGTCACCAGATTGCCTGATGAGTGCAAGCGTCGGACCCTGGGCATCGATCCAGCCGAGCTCGGTTGGGCGACGAACGAACGAGCTTCGCTCCCTTTGACACCGACAGGAGAATCGGGAGGGCGCAGGGAGTGCCACTTGGCAGGCGCTCCGCGACACGCGGATCAGGGTCCATGCCACGGCCTGGGTCACTCCGCAAATCAATGCCCTGCTCCGCAGAGTTTGCGGCATGGCGAAATGCTGTCGTCTGCACCCGTCGGTTCGAGCAAATATTTGAAATTACTTCCGAATATTGGACTACTGGGGCGAGGTTCCAGCCAAGCCCATGTCCCGAATTGGGACGCCTGCCTGGTTTGGCGGGTGTTGACGACAAAGACTAGCGACACAAGGGATCTCGTGCTAGGAGCCGCGCCCGCCAGAACGACGGAACCCCCCGTCGACGTGAAGACCACAGCGCACCCGCGCGTCCCACAGCCCATCCCTCACTCGAAGAGGGGTTCTTGCTGGGGGGTGCTGCTCTCGGAATGGCCACGCTGGGAACGGCGGTGCGACACCAAGGAACCGCGTCTCATCGGCACACACCCGCACACGAGCGCCGGGTCGATCGCAACCCATTTCCCTGCCTCGCCTCGATTTACTGGCCAAAGGGATCTCAACCCCGCCCCGTTCGTACCGTTTGTCTACTCGCACCGTACTGGCGGCGACCGCCCCACCCGCCCTGAGACCACGAGATGATCCACCCGAAAGGCCTGCCAGCTACCCGGCCCATCGCAGGCGCGTGTCTTGCCCATCCGCTCAGCCGTTCCGCTGACGGTATGGATTTTGCAGCGGTTTCTCGACGACCCGGCGGAGCAAACCACTCGCCGTCACCCCGCCGCACCCCCGCCGGAACCAACGCCCGGGGCCAGAGCCCCATTCGGGACTCCGTTCCAGACAAGCGCGACGGGGGAATCTCTCACAGCTCCGAGTTGTTACCCACTTCGGCCTCTGCGACCACGCGCGGCGAGCGCGCAATCGGTGAGGCCGACATCAACCCAGCGGACCTCCAGAACATGTCGGACGAAGCCGCCATCGCTCAGATCCAGGACGAAGACGCCGTCGAAACCACGTCGGTGCGCGTCAAGCGGACGTCGGATCTCGACGACCTCGGGGACGAACCGGCGTCGGGGGACAGCGTCCCTGCCCCGGACCCGACCGCACTCGGCGATCTCGAACGCGAGTTCGCGCGACGAGGGGACGCCGTCGAGGCAACGAACGACTCGATGCTGTCGCGCTACTTCCGCGAGATGTCGGGCCACCAAGTGATGGGACCCGACGAGGAGCTGCAGACCGCGCAGGAGGTCGAGCGCACGGAGGTCGATCATTGGAAGGCACTCCTCTCCTACGTTCCGGTGGCCGAGCTTGTGCTCGATCAACTCGAGCGCGACGTCGCTTCCATCGCCGAGGAGGAACGCCCCCCCCTGCCGCAAGTGGCCGAGCTCCGCACCCTCGCCCAGGCCTATCGCACCCAGCGCTCGAAGCTGCTCGCGGTCCAGGCGAAGCGGTGGGACGAGTGCTCCGAGGATCTGTCCCGCTTGGTGCGCCTCCCTGACTCCGATCGGATTTGGGTGGCCAATGCCAATCGCGTCGCCCGCACGGCGATCCGTTCGCCCGAAGACGGTGAGGAACGGCCGATCCTCCCGGAAACGCCTTCCTACCAACGATTCATCGATCGCGTGAAGCGGACCGACGTGCTGCAACGGCGAGCGAAGAACCGCTTCGTGAAGGCGAACCTCCGCCTCGTAGTGAGCATCGCCCGGCGCTATAACCGCGGACGTTTGCCGCTGATTGACCTGATCCAGGAGGGCAACATCGGCCTCATGAAGGCGGTGGAGCGCTTCGACCACACGCGCGGCTACCGGTTCAGCACCTATGCCTCGTGGTGGATCCGCCATGCGATCAGCCGGGCGCTCGCCGACAAGGGACGAGCAGTGCGCATCCCTGTACACATGCTCGATACCTACAATCGCGTGTCCCGCGCGACCCAGACGATCATCGCCCGCACCGGGCGGGAGCCCACGATCGAGGAGCTCGAAAAGGAGACGGGTGTCCCGCGCGAGAAGCTGGACAAGGTGAAGGACCTCTACGCGGACACGCCCTTCTCCCTCGACCGACCCGTGGGAGACGAGGACGGCCGACGCTTCATCGATTTCCTCGTCGAGGAGAATTCTGCGTCTCCTTACGACAGCCTCGCCAACCAGAAGTGGGCGGAGGAGGTGCAGCGACTCCTGGGGACGCTCACCCCCATCGAATCGCGCATCATCCGGTGGCGCTTCGGACTCGACAATGAGGACGAGCTCACGCTGAAGGAGATCGGCGACAAGTACAACCTGTCGCGGGAGCGGATCCGCCAGCTCCAAGAGCAAGCGATCGGGAAGATCCGCAAGCAGATGCGCGACTTCTAGCCCGCCGGGCGCGTTCCCACGGCTCCGTCACGGCGAGCACCCCGACCGGTGCTCCGGAGCCGTTCGGGGCGGTCGATAGGGTGCCACCCTGACCCCTCGGTCGAACGGCCCCGACGGCCTTCCCACGGTCGATGTGGGGGGCTTGAGTCAAGCACGTGGTGGACCTTCCGTGCGTCATTTACAACGGATGGGTTCCTCACGTACCGTCTCGGCACGCGCTCCCGTCCCCCCTGCCCCGGCCGAAAATCGCTTCGCTGGCTCGGCGCAATGAGCCCCCCCCGTCCTCTCCCAATCCGCGAACGACGGCGCGGGCCAACGCGGGCGCCGGCCGAGGGGCGGAGCGAACCCCCACGACGTGAGCATCGCATGTCGTCGCCAACGGAGTCGCGAAGGTGTCGGTGACGCAGCAACTCACCTTCCCTCGGTGGGCCAATCAGGTGCGCAGCGTGGTGGGGCTCCTGTTCGTGCTGGGTCCCCTCTACGCGCTGGGCCTGGTGTACTTCGGTGGGGCACCTCGCACGACCAACGTCGGGTACATGCCGGCGCAACCCGTCCCGTTCAGCCACGCCCAACACGTGGGGCAGCTGGGGATGGACTGCCGCTACTGCCACCTCTTCGTCGATCGCGCGGCGCACGCGTCGATACCGACCACCGAATCCTGCATGAACTGCCACCGCGCGATCTGGGCGACGAGCCCCAAGCTGCTTCTCGTCCGCGAGAGCCTGACGACCGGCAAATCCATCGAGTGGTGGCGCGTCCACGATCTGCCCGACTACGCGTACTTCGACCACAGCGCTCATGTCGCGCGCGGCGTTGGTTGCGTCTCCTGCCACGGACGTGTCGATCAGATGGCCGAGGTTTGGCAGGATCTCTCGCTCAGCATGAGCTTCTGTCTCGCGTGCCACCGTTCACCCGAGCAGCACCTGCGACCGCCGGATCAGGTTACCAGCATGGATTGGCAGGCGCCCAACGGCGATCCCATCGCCCACGGCATGGTCCTGCGTGACCGGGCCGGCATCAACCCATCGACGGATTGCTCGACATGTCACCGGTAGACCGAACGCCACGGATGGTCCGGGGACGCTATTGGCGAAGCTTCACCGAGCTCGAAGGATCCTCCGAGCTCGAAACGTCGACACCACGAGAGCCCGAGCCGCCCGTGGCTGGCGAGCCCGCAGACTCACCGAGCCGTCGACGCTTCCTGCAAGTGATGGGCGCCTCGATGGCGCTGGCAGCCGCCACGGCTGGGTGCCGCTGGGAACGCGACCAGGTGCTTCCTGACGTTCGCCGTCCACCGGGGAGGATCCCGGGCGAGGTCCGACATTTCTCGACGTCGATGGAGCTCTATGGGGTGGCGACCGGGCTCACCGTCACCAGCCATGACGGACGCCCGATCAAGGTCGAGGGCAACCCGCTCCACCCGGACAGCGAGGGAGCCACCAACGTCTTTCATCAAGCGAGCGTGCTCGGCCTGTACGATCCGGATCGCAGCACCGGCCCGCTCCGTCGCCACGGCGCCGAGCGGGGCGCAGCGCCATGGACCGAATTCGATCGCGACTTCGGCATGGCAATGGCTCGCCTGCGCGCGGCCGGCGGCCGCGGCCTGGCGGTGCTTGGACGGGAGAGCTCGTCGCCGAGCCTCCGTGATCTGCGCGCACGCCTCGCCGCAGCCATGCCGGAGTCGCGCTGGTACGAGTGGGAGCCGCTGACCCGTGACGCCGAGCGGATCGGCGCCAGGCTCGCGTTCGGCAGAGCGTATCGCCCGCTCCTCCGTCTCGAGCGCGCGGAGGTGATCGTGTGTCTCGACGCGGACCCGCTGGTCGCCCACCCAGCGGCGATCGCGAACGCCCGTGGTCTGATGCGAGCGCGTCGGCCCGAAACCGGACGCATGGCGCGCGTCTACGCGATCGAGAGCTGCTTCTCAGCCACGGGGGTCATCGCCGACCATCGGCTGGGGCTCCGTTCCGAGCTGATCATGCCGTTGGCCATGGCCCTCGACGCGGCGATCACGGCTCGGGCCCAACCGCTGCCCGAGCACGGTCCCGCCCAACCGCGACCGGAGGCGGAGTTCCTCGGGGAGCCGAAGGTCGCGTCCTTCCTGGCGACGGTGGCGAAGGACCTCCTCGCGCACATCGGCCGCGGCGTCGTCCTTGCTGGTCCGAGGCAACCGCCGGAGGTCCACGCCCTCTGCCACCGGATCAACGTACTTCTGGGCAACGCCGGAGCGACCGTCGAATTCCTCGAGGATCCCGCGGGAGACCGCCCCACGCACCTCGCATCGCTCCGCGCGATCGTAGCCGCCCTCGAGGCGGGGAAGGTCGATACCCTGCTCATCCTAGGGGGCAACCCGGTCTACGATACCCCGGTCGACCTCGCCTTCGGCCCGGCGCTGGCCAAGGCCAGGTTCACCGTGCACGCGAGCCTGACGGACGACGAAACGTCGGCTCGAGTCGACTGGCACGTACCTCTCGCACACTACCTAGAGGCGTGGGGTGACGGTCTGGCATACGACGGCACGCTCACGCTGGCCCAACCCTTGATCGGAGCGCTCTATGGCGGTCGCTCCGAGCTCGAGCTGGTAGCGGCCATGATCGACGACGGTGTTCGCGACGGCCTCGCCATCCTCCGCCGTACGCACGCCGCGCGCCTCGGTGACGACCGTGGCTTCGCCCGCGCCGTCCAGCGCGGCCTCGTGGGGGGCCCGATGCCGTTGGAGCGACCCACCTTGCTCCCGTTCGAGCGCTTCCATTTGACTGAACGGCAACGTGGCGGGCTCGCCGTCGCCAACGGAGCGCTCGAGCTCACCTTCGGGGCAGACACTCGCTTGCTCGATGGCCGCTTCGCCAACAACGGCTGGCTCCAGGAGCTGCCAGATCCTTTCACCAAGCTCACCTGGGACAACGCGGCGCTCGTCGCCCCCCGGACCGCCCAGGAACTCGGAGTTGCGGACGGCAGCCTGGTGACGCTCGAGATCGGCGGTCGGACGCTCGAGCTCCCAGCCGTTCACGCGCCGGGCCAGGCGCCAGGCTCGATCTACGTTCCCCTCGGGTACGGTCGCACCCGAGCCGGTCTGGTCGGGGGCGCGCCAAACCGCGGGGTGACCCCCGTTGGCGCGGACACCTACGGACTCCGCAGCTCCGGAGCGCCGTACATCGCGGCCGGGTTGACGCTGCGCCCGACCGGTGACCTCGCGGCCCTCGCCCCGACCCAGCACCTTCACACGATCGACGCGGTCGGACGAAGAGGCGAAGCCGAACGCCTTCCCATGATCGTGCGCGAGGCGACGCTGGCGGAGATCGCGAACCCTACCTACACCGCGCGAGACACCATCCGCCATCCGTCGCTGGCAAGCTGGTGGCAGGACCCGGTTTCCTACGAGGGACGCCGGTGGGGGATGGGCATCGACCTCACGAAATGCATCGGCTGCAACGCCTGCGTCGTCGCGTGCACGGCGGAGAACAATGTCCCCGTCGTGGGCAAGGAGATGGTCCAGCAGGGCCGCGAGATGCACTGGATTCGGATCGACCGCTACTTTCGAGGCCCCGCCGACAACCCGGAGATCACCTTTCAGCCGGTGGCGTGCCAGCACTGCGAGAACGCCCCCTGTGAACAGGTCTGCCCGGTGGGCGCAACGGTGCACTCGAGCGAGGGCCTCAACGACATGGTCTACAACCGCTGTATCGGCACCCGGTACTGTTCGAACAACTGCCCCTACAAGGTCCGCCGATACAACTATTTCAACCAGAACCTGGCCTACGCTGACGCGAGGAACCAGGTACAGCGCCTCGTCCTCAATCCCGAGGTCACCGTGCGATCGCGCGGCGTGATGGAGAAATGCACCTTCTGTGTCCAACGCATCCAGCGCGCGAAGATCAGCGCCAAGAACGAGCGCCGAAGCTTGGCCGATGGCGATGTCGCGACGGCGTGCCAGCAGGCGTGCCCGACGCAGGCGATCGTCTTCGGCGACCTGAACGACCGGCTGAGCCGTGTGGTCGCAGAACGGCAGAGCAGTCGCACCTACGAGCTTCTCGGCGAGCTGAACAACCGCCCCCGGGTGGCCTACCTGGCGCGCGTACGCAACCCGCACCCGGACCTCGCAGCGGCCGCGGCTGTCTCCCGGAACGACGAGCCCTCACGCCAATGACCAGGCACCACGATGCGGAGGGAGGCTAGATCGTGACGGCGACTCCAGTGAGCCCCTACCAGGGTCGCCCGGGCGGGGAGAACGTCTTCGCGCGAATCACCGAGAACGTCGCGCGCATCGCGGAGGCGCCCCGCCCACCCCCCGCCTGGTACGTGGCGTTCGGGATCTCGGTGGCCCTGCTCCTGATTTTCATCTCGAATCTCGCTCTGGTGGCGTGGTTCGGCGTGGGACTCTGGGGCACGATGCACCCGGTCGCTTGGGGCTTTCCGATCGTAAACTTCGTCTTCTGGATCGGCATCGGTCACGCGGGAACCCTGATCAGCGCCATCCTGTACCTATTGCGCCAGGACTGGCGGACGGCCATCAGCCGCTTCGCCGAGGCGATGACGGTCTTCGCCCTCGTCTGCGCGGTCGTCTTCCCCGGGATCCACGTCGGCCGTCCCTGGGTCTCGTACTGGATGCTTCCCTACCCGAACCAGATGGGGATGTGGCCACAGTTCCGGAGTCCGCTCGAGTGGGATCTCTTCGCGGTCGGCACCTACGCGACGGTGAGTGTCATGTTCTGGTACCTGGGCATGGTCCCGGATTTCGCGACCTTGCGCAATCGCGCCGCCGGACCCGTTCGCCGCGTAGCATACGGGATCGCCGCCATGGGGTGGCGCGGCTCCTCCCGTCAGTGGCACCGCTACGAGCGCGCCTACCTGCTCCTCGCGGCGCTCGCCACCCCGCTCGTGCTGAGCGTCCATTCGGTCGTCGCGTTCGACTTCGCGACCTCGCAGCTGCCCGGCTGGCACTCGACCATCTTCCCGCCCTACTTCGTGGCCGGCGCGATCTTCGGTGGTTTCGCCATGGTCGTCACGCTGGTGGTGCCGGCGCGGCAGTTCTTCGGGCTCGCGTCGCTGATTCAGATCCGTCATCTCGAGCTCATGAACAAGATCATCCTCGCGACGGGGATGCTGGTCGGATACGCCTATGCGATGGAGTTTTTCATTGCCTGGTACAGCGGGGTCACGTTCGAGCAGTTCGCCTTCGTCAACCGCGCCTTCGGCCCGTACGCATGGGCCTACTGGACGATGATCCTCTGCAACCTCGCCGCACCGCAGGTGTTCTGGTGGAAGGCTGCCCGCACCAATGTCTGGGTCAGTCTGGCGGTGGGGATCATCGTCAATGTCGGGATGTGGTTCGAACGCTTCGTCATCATCTGCACCTCCCTCTCCCGTGACTTCCTTCCGTCGAGCTGGGGCTACTTCGTGCCGACGGCATACGACTACCTGACGTTGGCCGGCAGCTTCGGCCTCTTCTTCACCCTCTTCCTCCTCTTCTGCCGCTACCTCCCCATGGTGGCCATGGCCGAGGTGAAGGCGACCCAGCCGAGCGCCCGTGTCCGCTGAGCTCCTCGAGTCATGACCGTCCACGACGAGCCCCCACCCCGAATCGTCGCGCCTTCGGCGCCCGTGCTCCACGGGCTCCTGGCCGAATACGACGACGCGGCAACGCTCCTGGCGGCCGCCCGACGGGTTCGCGAGGCCGGACTCGAGCGCTGGGACACCTTCACCCCGTTCCCGGTGCACGGCATCGACCAGGCGATGGGGATTCGCTCGACGGTCCTGCCGTGGCTCGTCTTCGCGGCGGGCGTCACCGGATGCCTCGTCGGTCTCCTCCTGCAGTATTGGACCAACGCGGTGGACTACGCCTGGATTGTCAGCGGGAAGCCCTTCTGGAGTCTACCGGCGAACGTGCCCATCGCCTTCGCGCTGGCAGTGCTATCGAGCGCGCTCACTGCCTTCTTCGGGATGCTGGTCCTCAACAACTTGCCTCACCCATGGCACCCGATCGACCTCGAGAAACGCTTCGCGCGGAGCACGATCGACCGCTTCTTCCTCCTGATCGAGGCCGCGGACCCGCGGTTCGACTCCGTACAGACGCGCGCGATCCTCGACGAAACCGGGCCGGTCCTCGTTGACGTGGTGCACGAGGATACGGCGTCGCCCTTCCGCACCCCGCGGGCCGTCATCCATGGGCTCGTCGTGCTGCTGGTCGCGGCGCTCGTGCCGTTCGGTCTCCTCGCACAGGCTCGGGCGACCAAGAGCCGGACCCCCCCCATCCACTTGGTCCGAGACATGGATGCCCAACCAACCGTCAAGGCGCAGCAAGCATTCCCCCGCTTCGCCGACGGTCGAGGGGCACGACCCGCTGTGGGGGGAACGGTTGCCCGCGAAGACCAGCTCGATGAACACCTCACTCGCGGTACGATCCGGGGGGCCGCGAGCCGGGTGTTTCCGCCGACCGTCGCGGCAGACCGCGCAAACATGGGGGCGGGGCGGCGTGCCTTCGATACCTACTGCGTTCCCTGCCATGGCTACGTCGGCAACGGCGACGGTATGGTGGCTCAGCGGGCCGAGGCCCTCGCGCAGGGGATCTGGGTGCCACCTACCAACCTCAACCAAGACCACCTGCGAAGACAACCCGTCGGGCAATTGTTCCTGTCCGTCTCGGACGGGATCCGGACCATGCCTGCCTACGGACCGCTGGTCCCCATCGAGGATCGCTGGCGAATCATCATGTACGTTCGCGCGTTGCAGCGCCGAAGCTCGGCGACAATCGCCGACGTACCGGCCGCGGAGCGGAAGGCCCTCGAGTAAGGAGCTTGGGTAGTGGCGAAACCGAAGCAAGCGGGACCGGTCACGCCACGGCCAGGCGTGCCGAACGACGACGTGAGCTTCGATGGTCTCGCCCCGGGGGTATGCCGCATCGCGACGTCGGCCGGTGTAGCGCTGCTCGCCGTGAGTGTCGGGCTCGGCGCCACCGAGGGCGACGGCTTCCGCCGGTTCCTCCACTCGTACTTGGTGGCGTTCATGTACGTGCTGAGCCTCGGGCTCGGCGCCCTGTGGTGGGTGACGCTGCAACACCTCGTCGGAGCGCGGTGGAGCGTGGTCGTCCGGCGAATTGGCGAGCTACTGGCGTCGTCGATGCCGGCGCTGGCGGTCCTGTCGCTCCCGATCATCGCGTCCGTGCTGCTCGAGAGCGACCGCCTGTTCCCCTGGGTCGACCCCTCGTTCATGCAATCCCAGAGCGCGCTCGCCGCCAAGCGACCGTACCTGAACCCGGGATTCTTCGTCGCCCGCTGGGCGATCTACTTCAGCTTCTGGACTGCGCTCGGGTACTGGCTCCTTCGCTGCTCGCTCGCCCAGGACGCGACCGGTGGCACGGGACCACTCGATGGCGCGCGAAAGGTCAGCCCGCTGGCGATGATCGGCTTCGCGATCACCGCGACCTGCGCGTCCGTCGACTACATCATGACGCTCGACCCAACCTGGTACTCGACCGTCTTCGGCGTGTATTACTTCGCGGGCTGTGTGATCGCGATCCACTCGGCCATGGTGCTCATCGTCGTCTTCCTCCAGCACCGAGGGCGCCTCACCCGCAGCGTAACGCCACACCACTTTCACGACCTCGGGAAGATGATGTTCGCCTTCACGGTGTTCTGGGCCTACATCGCGTTCTCCCAACTACTGCTCGTCTGGTACGCGAACCTCCCCGAAGAGACCGTCTGGTACCGCGTCCGCTCCCAGGGTTCCTGGTTCTTTGTCGCTGTCGTCCTGGTCATCGGCCACTTCGGGTTGCCGTTCTTCGGGCTCTTGTCGCGTCACGCGAAACGACACCGCGCCAGCCTGTCCTTCTGGGCTGGGTGGCTGCTGGTGCTCCACTTCGTCGACCTATACTTCCTGATCATGCCTACGTTCTACCCCGGCGGAGTCTCCTGGCGTGTGCCCGATTTGACCACTTGGCTCGGTCTCTTGGCGCTCTTCGTCGCCGACGTCGCCCGCCGGGCGCGGGGGCGCAACCTCGTGCCCTCGCGCGACCCCCGGCTCGCCGAATCACTCGCGTTCGAGAACTCGTGAGCGAGCCTATGGCAACCGAATCCAACAAAGTGAACCTGGGTACCCTCGCCGCGTTGGGGGCAATCCTGGCCCTCGCGCTGGTGGGGCTCGTGGCGGCGGTCACGGTGATGGCGATGGAAGGGACCGCGCTCGAACGAACCCGAAAGGGTGGTGCGGTCAACACACGACCCTTCCGGGACCTGGCCGACGCCCAACGCGCGGATCTCACCGAAGACGCGGAATGGCTGGACCAGCAGGCCGGGATCCTGTCGATCTCCATCGATCGCGCCATGGAGCTCGTGATCGAAGAGCTGGCGCGCGACCCAACCGTCGCGACACCTCGAGCCGCTACCGACGCCCCGGCAACCGCTGGCAGCGTCGGGGTCGGAGCCGACAGCGCCGCCACCCGGACAGACCCTCACCGACCGGCACCCACCAGATCCACGGCCGCGTCTGCGGCGCCCCAACCCGACCCGCCGAGCGCCCAGCGATGAACCACCTCGAACACCGCGAGCGCGTACCCAGGAGGCAATCCCAGCCATGACCTGCCTCGGGTCCAACGCGCTCGACACGCCAGGAGCACCGGCGACGTTCGAGCCGGCGACGCTCGCGACAACAGTGGCGCCGGTCCCCCGAATCTTGGCGTCCCCATTCGAGTGGTTGCCGACCCCGGGCTCGACGAGCGCGGCGCACGTCGACTGGCTCTTCAACGCGCTGCTGGTCATCTCCAGCGTGGTGACGCTCGGCACGGTCGCGGCCGTGCTCGTCTTCCTCGTCCGCAACCGGAACCGGTGTCGCCCCGAGGAGGGCAGACTGGTCTCCGCGCACCGAAACGCGCTCCTCGAGGTGACGTGGTCCGTGATCCCGCTCGGGATCGTGGTGACGATCTTCTACTGGGGATTCAGGGGCTACCTCGATCTGCGAACGGCTCCCCAGGACGCCATCCAGATCAGCGCAACGGGACAAGAGTGGAGGTGGCTCTTCACCTACCCCAATGGCCTTACCGATGACGCCCTCCACGTTCCGGTGAACACGCCGGTGCGCGTGGTCCTCGGCTCCCAGGATGTGCCCTTCGGTCTCGCCTTCCCCTCGTTTCGCACCAGAACGGAAGCCGTTCCCGGTCGTCAATCGGACCTCTGGTTCCAGGCGACCCAGGTTGGGAAATTCCCGATCCTCTGCGCCGAGTACTGCGGTGCCGCTCACCCAGCGGCACGCGCCTCGGTGGTGGTGCATGAACCGGGCGGCTACGAGAAGTGGTTGGAGACCCGGGAGCAACAGGCGATGCGCAAGCCGCCCGCGGAGCTTGGCGCGGATCTGTTCCAGAAGCACGCTTGCATGACCTGCCATTCGGTCGATGGCAAACCCCTCGTCGGACCGACGCTGAAAGGAGTCTTCGGCCGCGACGCGGAGCTCGAAGACGGGGCGACCGCCAAGATCGACGGCGACTACCTGCGCGAATCGCTCCTCCGGCCCCATGCCAAGGTGGTCAAGGGATACACTCCCGCGATGCCGACCTACCAAGGAAAATTCGACGAAAACGAGCTCGCCGGTCTCATCGAGTACCTCAAGACGCTGAGATGATCACCGCGACGTCCCGCACCGACGCTGCTCCGCGGTGTCGCGAGCCGATCGGGGACGTCGCCCGCACCGTTGGCGCGAACGCCGGTCCTGAGGATGGGTAGGTCGACCGGTCCGAACCCCAGCCGGCGAGCCATCTCGAGTACCAGCCGCGGGCCGCGAACGCGCCGTCCACCTCGTAGTCCCTTGGCGGCGTGATCTTGACCGGATCCGGCAGAGATTTTTTCTACGTTCTCGCGGCCATCAGCAATCAGGCGTCAGCAGTCAGGATCTCCGCGTTCTACCTGACAGCTGACCACTGACCACTGACCGCTGATGGCCTGTTTGGTGCCGGCTCCGCCGGGTTGGGATGGGGGAACGCGGATCGGGCCATCCTGCGCTCCCAATCGCGATTGCGCGCAGCCCCGCTTCGATTTGGTTCGATCCGGTTCCGGAGGGGGCAGAGCCCCGTACAGGAGTTCACATCTCACCCCGAGATCCGGCCGCCACTCGGGAGAGCCCGAGGTTGGACGTGGACGGCTGCGACGAGCCCGAGCCCGAGCCCGAGCGCCGAGGACGCTTGCCGAGATCGTCCTCGACGAAGGCTGCAATCCCATGCCTCCCCGACCTACCCGAATGGTGAGCGTTGAGCCCACACCGGAGTCGAGGAAGCCAGAACCAAAACGAGAGAAGGCATTGGGTTCGGCGAATGCTACCCGCCCGGCAGAGATTCGCGGTATTCTCGTGTGGTTATCCCGTGGCCACCATCGCCAAGGACACCGTCCTCGCCGACCGCTACCGCCTATTGGCGAAGTTGGGCGAAGGGTCTATGGGCTCGGTGTGGCGAGCCGAGCATCTCACGCTCGGGTCCGAAGTCGCGATCAAGCTCCTCGACGAGTCGATCGCGCGCAACAGCGTGGGGTTGGCGCGCTTCATGCGAGAAGCGCGGGCAGCCGCCTCCCTGCGAAGCGTCCACGTCGTTCAGATCCACGACTACGGTGTCTTCGACGACACTCCGTACATCGTGATGGAGCTGCTCCGCGGAGAGACGCTCGGCACGCGTATCCACCGGGTGCGGGCGCTGAACCCGGCCGAGACGGCCCTGATCCTCACCCACGTGGCGCGTGCCATCGGGAAGGCGCACGAGACCGGCGTCATTCACCGGGACCTCAAGCCGGACAACATCTTCATCGTGAACGACGATGACGAAGAGCTGGTGAAGGTGCTCGATTTCGGCGTCGCCAAGGCCGGCGAAGGAGTCTTCGCGGCAACGCTCACCTCCGCAGGCAAGCTCCTCGGAACCCCGGCGTACATGAGCGCCGAGCAGGCCGCCGGGCAACACGTCGATCACCGGACGGATCTCTGGGCGCTGGCCGTGATCGCGTTCGAGTGCATCACGGGTACGCTCCCCTTCGTCGGTGACGATTTGCCGGATCTCCTCCACGCCATCCATGACGGGCCGATCCCCGTACCCTCCCGGCTCGCGAACGTTCCGACTGGGTTCGATGCTTGGTTCGCGCAGGGTGTGGCACGGCGATTGGATGATCGATTCCGGTCTGCCCGGCAGATGGCGGCCGAGCTGCGGAGCATCTGTGGTGTCGAGTCCTCGTCGACGTCGGCGGACCGGTTCGGGGCCGCGGGTCGCGAGGATGGTGGTGCCCATCCCTTCGCGGAGAACGGCGAGGAGGCGGAACCCACCGGAATGCAGTTCGCTAGCGCGCTCAGCGATGCGATCTGCGCCGAGGAAGACGAGACCTCCTCGAGCCGCATGTTCGATGACATCATCCGTACCCAAGACATCCTCACGGGTGCAAGCGCCGAGCCTGGGGAGGATGGTGCTACGAGCGGGGGATCCGAGGACGACCCGGCCTTGCCCGCCGTCACCGCAGAGGCCGACGACGAGGCCGACGACGAGGCCCCCTTCCGCACCGCTGCCACCGAGACCGACGACGGCCCCCTCTCGTCCGCCGAGGAGTTCGATGACGAGCAGCCCACGGTGCGCGCCGCGGCGGATCCGTTCAGCGCCGAGATGGCGCCCTTCTCCGAGTGGGCAGCGGGTCCATCACTGCGGCCATCTCCCGCCTCGGCGGTGGACGCGGCGCGCGATGTGGTGACCCCCATTCCGACGCGGATCAGCAGCCCACCGGTGTCCGAACGCACGGTCCCCGGTGCCGGAACCGTGCTCTCCGTGCCCCCGAGTCGCCGCGAACAGATCGGGCTGCTCGTTGGCGCGGGGACCGCGGTCGTCCTAGTCACCGCCATCGCCATGGTTGGCTATGCCCTCGGCGGCGACGTCACCGGAGAGACCCGAGCCGCCGGGGTCACCCCCGACCTTCTGCTCTCGAGCTCGGTTGTGGCGACCGCTTCCGCGAGCGCCGTACCGACCGCTTCCGCGAGTTCCTCCGCGACGCTGGCGGGGAGCGCCCGCTGACGGCGACGGGACTCACCGATCCGGCGCGGCGGAGGTCCGCGTCGCCGGGTCGGGATCCACGATCGATTCGACGACTCGATCGATTCGGCGGCGAGCCGCGGGGTGGTCCGAGATCCCGTTGACGAGGATCGAGAAGACGAGCGGGGTGGAGCGGCCGCGGATGAACGCGTAGCCGCTGAGCGCGTCCACCTTCGCCAACGTCCCCGTCTTCGCCCTTACGAAGCGAGCCTCGCGGACGGTGCGGAAACGCGACGACAGGGTCCCGTCGACACCCCCCACCGCGAGCTGCGCGACGTACTCGCTGCCGATCGCCGGATCACGGAGCGCGGCGGCAAGCGTCTCGGCGATGGTTCTGGCGCTGGCGCGATTCGCGTCGAAGAGCCCCGACCCATTCGTGATTCGGAGGCCGGCGTCGGGTATTCCCGCGGACCGCACCCAGTCGCTGATGACGCTGGCGGCGCGGCCGAACGTCGCCGGCTCCCCCTTGGGACCCACCCCGAGCGTCTTGAAGACCATCTCGGCATAAAAATTGTCGCTAGCCTTGCCGAGCTCGGCGAGCAGGTGGCCGAGGGGAGCGGACCGGTGTGACGCGAGACGCCGGCGCACCCCCTGTCCCCCGACTGCAACCTCTCCGCGAACACTGATCCCCACCTGCTGGAGCAGATGTTTGAGCACCCGACCAGAGACCAGGGTCGGATCGTCGAGGCGCCGAGCGAAGCTCAGCTTCGGCAGCCCTTCGGCTACGGTCCCCGCAAGGCGAGCCTCGATCCCTGTCCCGAGCTCGCGCCAGTCGATCCGGAGATCCTGGCCCCGCCCCACCGGAACGGTCTGGAAGCTGCCGGCTTGCGCCACGACCCCCGGCGGATCGAACCACACCCGTGCCGGTTCACCCTTCTTCTTCGGGAGGACGTGCGCAATGACCGTGTTGCGCTCCAGCGCGACCGCGCTCACGGGTGCCCGAAACGACGCCCATTCGTTGGGTTGCTGGTCGAAGGCGGGAGGCACCGTCTGCGGATCGAAACGCGAGCCATCGACGAGGATCCTCCCTTCGATCCGCCGCACACCCATCCCAACCAGGGTGCGGCACAACCCCTCGAGGTCATCAACCGTCAACGATGGGTCACCCGTGCCGCGCAGCACCAGATCGTCGATGTGGTCGCCACGGACCTCCCCGTAGAGCCCCGTCACATACCGGTACTGGGCGCCGAGCCGGCGGAGGGCGACCGCTGCCGTGAAGAGCTTGGCGTTCGACGCCGGATTGAGTGGTTCGGCTGCGGCAACGGCCGCGACCTCGCGTCCGTCTTCTGGGTCGAGCACGACCACACCGACCTTGCCGCCACTCTGGCGCACCCACCGGTGAAGCGCCGCAGCAGCGCCCTGCACGGCCGCGGGATTGACGTTGGGCGCTCGGGGCTCGGGGGCAGAAGCGGCGTTCGATGCGGCGCGGCCAGCGGGCGGAGGCGCTGCTGGGGTGCCCTGCGCCGAAAACAGCCCCGCGACGACCAACAGGAGGCCGACGACCGGTGGCACGGCGCCACACCGCCTCGGTATTCGAGGGATCACGGTGACGCGATACCGAAAGCTCGGTGGCGGCTCAACCCCGTTCGCCCGACCGCGGAGCGAGAAACACTCCGGCACCCACGCGGGTGCCTGGCATCGACCAGGGAGGGGCGCCGTCTCCAGTTCGTCCGGCCGACGGATCGCCCGAGCGTTTGTTCACTTGCATTCGCGGACGGGGTCGGCAAAAAGTGCCGCGCCTTGGCCAAGTGGACTCGAACCGTGCCTGTGCTCTTGGCGCTGTCGCTGGCAGCGCCGAGCCTCGCTAGCGCGGAGGAGCCCATCCGACCCCTTTCCAGTCGCCCCGAGGTCTATCCACCGAGGGTCGCTCGCGCGCGGATCGCGATCGCCGGCCTCACCATGACGGCCGGCTTCTGGGCGCTGTCGCTCGGCGCCTCATCCCTCCACCCCGACGCCCCGGGCGCGAGTTCGCTGGCGATACCAGTCGCTGGCCCGTGGATGGCGCTGGCCGAGACTGGTTGCCCGGACGATGAACCGGACTGTGCTCTGTTTCCGGTCGTGTTGCGCGCGGTCCTCACCTCCATCGACGCCGTCGCGCAGGTCGGTGGCCTGGCGATCGCGAGCGAGAGTGCCTGGCTACGCACTGCCCCGCGCAACAAGACTGGGTTCCGTGCGACGCCGATGGCGTTCGGTCGCGCAGGGGTTGGGCTTGGCGTCAGGGGTCGATTCTGACCGAAGGGGTTGCGTCGGTCACGACAATGGCCGCGTGACGATTGCCCACGCGACCGATTCGTGTTAACGAGCGGCCCCAATGGAGGCTTCACGGTGAGTCGACGAACCAAGTTCGTCTTGATCACCGGTGGAGTCGTCTCCTCGATTGGGAAGGGGCTCACCTCCGCGTCCGTGGGTGCGCTGATGGAAGCGCGTGGCCTGAAGGTCACGCACATGAAGCTCGATCCGTACATCAACGTCGACCCGGGAACGATGTCCCCGTACCAGCACGGCGAGGTCTTCGTCACCGACGACGGGGCGGAGACGGATCTCGACCTCGGCCACTACGAGCGCTTCACGAGCTGCCGCCTGACCCAGAAGGCCAACGTCACCACGGGCCGCATCTACTGGTCGGTGATCACCAAGGAGCGCGAAGGAAAGTACCTCGGCGGCACGGTGCAGGTGATCCCGCACATCACCGACGAGATCAAGGCGCGGGTCTACGAGGGTACGGCGGACGCCGACATCGGCATCGTGGAGGTCGGGGGCACCGTGGGCGACATCGAGTCGCAACCGTTCCTCGAGGCGCTGCGCCAGCTCAAGCTCGAGGTCGGCCCCCAGAACGCGGTGAGCCTCCACGTGACGCTGGTGCCGTACATCGCCGGCGCGGGTGAGCTGAAGACGAAACCGACCCAGCATTCGGTCCGCGACATGCGCGAGATCGGCATCCAGCCGGACATCCTCGTATGCCGGAGTGATCGGCCCATCCCTCGCGGCCTCAAGGAGAAGATCGCGTTGTTCTCCAACGTACCGGTGGAACGCGTGATCGCCGCGCCCGATGTCAGCTGCATCTACGAGCTCCCGCTGGTGCTGCATGCCGAGGGGGTGGACGAGGCCATCACCGAACGCCTCAACATCTGGTCGCGCCAGCCGGTGCTCACGCAATGGAAGAGCACGGTCGAGAAGTTCAAGAAACCCAAGCGGGGAACGGTACGGATCGCCATCGTCGGCAAATACGTCCACCTCAAGGACAGCTACAAGTCGCTCCACGAGTCCCTGGTGCACGGGGCACTGTCGAACGACGTCGTGATGGAGCTACAGTACATCGACTCGGAGGAGGTCGAGCGTCGCTCGCCGGAGGAGATGCTCACCGGGGTGCACGGCATCCTGGTACCGGGGGGCTTCGGGGATCGCGGCGTCGAG
The DNA here is from genome assembly GCA_016933275.1 of Polyangiaceae bacterium. Classification (GTDB taxonomy): domain Bacteria; phylum Myxococcota_A; class Polyangia; order Polyangiales; family Polyangiaceae; genus JAFGBI01. The sequence goes on from JAFGBI010000082.1 coordinate 30,943, forward strand.
GGAAAGATCGCGGCGATACGCTTCGCTCGCGAGCAGCAGATCCCCTTCTTCGGGATCTGCCTCGGCATGCAGCTGGCGGTGGTCGAGTACGCGCGCCACGTGTGCGGCCTACCTGGTGCCAACTCGACCGAGTTCGTGCGCGACTGCCCTCATCCCGTCATCGATCTCATGACCGACCAACGGGGTGTCAAAGAGAAGGGCGGCACGATGCGGCTCGGCGCCTATCCCTGCGTGATGGAAGCGGGGAGCCTCGCCGAGAGCGTCTACGACTCCCGCGAGATCAGCGAGCGACACCGACACCGCTTCGAGGTCAACAACGCCTATCGCGAGCAGCTCCTCGGGGCGGGCCTGGTGCTCTGCGGGACGAGCCCCGACGGGCGCTTGGTGGAGATGGTGGAACTCCGAGACCACCCGCATTTCATCGGGTGCCAGTTCCACCCCGAGTTCAAGAGCCGCCCGCTCGCGTCCCACCCGCTCTTCTCCGCCTTCGTCGCCGCCGGCGTGTACCGCCGCGACCTGGTCGATCCGAACGCGAAGCCGCCGTCGGACGAGCCCTCGCAGCCCGACGTGCTGCGGCTGCTCACCTGAGGTATCGAGGGTGCTTCGGTCTCCGCTGCGGGGGTTGTGACCCGACCGGTGCGCTCGTACCCCGTTTCCATTGGAATGACGGGTCGCGGAAGGCCGCTACGGGTTGGCGGGGGAGCGAGGCTGGGGGCCGCGCGCGCTGCGCGCAGGCCGCGTCGACCCCTCCAGAAGACCGTCCGAAAGGGACGGTCGAAGACCCGACCAGGCCGAGGAGGCCATCCATCGGAAGCTCCCGCCGGACCTGCGATCGACCCGTCGATCGAGGTGAGAAGGTCGACTAGAGCAGCAATCAGGTTGATTGCTGCGTCAAGTCAACGACCTAGAGCACCGAACCGGCAGCAGACCTCTCCATGGGCAGCGCTGGAAACGCGTCCTCGCCTCGCATGGACGCGTTTCCAGCGCTGCCGTTGCTGTCAGCAACCTGATCGGTGCTCTAGAACACCTCGCCGACTCCTACGTAGGCGCCGTACTCATCGCCTCCCCAGCCGAAGTCCGCGCGCATGTTGACGCGATCGCGCTTGGAAACGTTCAAGCGCGCACCTCCGCCGACCGAGTACTTCGTCTCGGTCCACTCGAATCGACCCAGGCGCCGCGCGACATCGCCAACGCCCGCGAAGGCTATGGCGCCGAGCCGCCAGACGAGGGGCAACCTGTACTCGATCTGGACGGCAAGCAGCTGGCGATCCCGATAGCGTCCGTTGAAGTGACCCCGCAGCAGGCGCTCGCCACCGAGCCGAGCGAGCGAGAAGAAGGGCACCTCGCCGGTGCTGAACCGCCCGAGCAGTTGGATCGCCGCCACGTGATCGGGAACCGGGAGCGAGAAGTAGCGCCGGTAGTCGAGCCAGGTCCGTGACATTCGGTAATCGGATCCGAGCTCCGGCTCGCTCACCAGCGTGGAGTATTGGAGCAGGGTGCCGCGAAGGGGGTACAGGGTGTTGTCACGGGTGTCGTACGACGCCCCCAGACCGAAGGACCAGTCGAACCCACCCGCGCTCCCGAGCACGTCGCCCGTCGCGAGCACTCCCGAGCGCTCGACCTCCAGGATGGTGATGTCGTCGATCCGCACCGCAGGTCCGACGAAGAGGTCACGGAGTACGCGCAGCTGCGGGCTGAAGCGGAGCTCGTAGATGCGCGGCGTGAAGCGTTCCCGATCTGCAAGGAGCGTGTCACTGCCGATCCCAAAGAACGAATCCGGGAAGAAGAGGTAGTTTAGGGCCGCCTGGATCCGGACGGCATCCCGCCACAGGAAGAGGTCACCGCTCAACGAGGCGACGAACTGACGCCGGGCGCTGTAGGCAGCCGCGGCGGTGATCTGCGAGGTTCGACGATCGGATGCGGGGGGCGGCTTGAAGAAGAGGAGGCCAGCGGTGCCAACCATGGCGCCGGTTTCGTTCGAGTAGGTCAAGCCCACGACGGGGGCGAAACCAACCTTCCCTGGAGCCGGCTCGGTGGCCGTCTCGTCGCTCACCACGGTCACGGCGATGCCCGCCTCGGTGTCGGGAAGGGGACTCGGATTCGCCAGCGCCGGCAGCGCTGGCGTCATGGCGACACCGAAGAGAAGCCGCCGCATCCACACGGCGCCGGCTCGAGGGGGTCTCAATGGGTCCTGAAATGGGGCGAGGGGCCCCCAAGGGACCCCTCGGCTCGGGGGAAGGAGCGATGACCGACGCCAAGCGCCGAACATCGACCTCCGCCTCATGTCACCACTGGCAGTCGTAGGCCGCCATGGCAGTCTTCGCGGATTCCATGGCCTGCTTGCAGCCGGTGGCAAGGGCTGCCTTGGCGGCTGGATTCGACGCCGAATCCTTCCAGCTCTTGCGCATCTGGTCGAACGACTGCTTCATGGTGGTCTTCGCCGCGTCGGGGATCTTGGAGCTCGACGTCAAGCATTTCTCGTACTTCTCGATGTACTCGTCGCACTCCGGCACGCCGACCTTGTCCCCGCTGCTGGCGCCCTCGGACTTGCTGTCCTCGGCCTTCTCCTCCTTGGACCCACCGAGCGGGTTCTTGCACGCCAGAAGCACCCCGAGCACGGCCACCGCAAACAGCCCCTTCTCGAACCGATTGAGCTTGATCATCGACATTTCCCTTTCTGATGTGGCGCACAGGATCATGTTCGAGCCCGCGTCGCCCGAGACGTCGGGCGTCCACCCGACCCCGCCTCGAAAGCAGACGCACGCTAACCTGACCGCGTGGTAAAGGGAACCATCCTGCTCGCCGAAAGGCCGCGCTGACCGAGACCATTGCGGACGCGACAGAGGGACGAGACCCGGCGCGGTTACGGCAATACTGGATGAGAAGGCGGCGACGAGGCTGATGGCCAACCCGTGGAGCTCGGCACGGCCTGGCCGGTCGTGCACAGCGCGGGTCGATCGAGAGAGGGTGCCGGCAGCCTCGGGGATCGCTCGAGCGAGAAGAAGACCGGGTGGGCCCCCAGACCATCGAACGACCCTGGCCACCGCGGCAACGTCGTGGGGGAAGGAGGCGAGCTAGGTCGGCCCACTGACCAATGGTGACTCGTCGGGTTCTTCGTCTGCGCGCCACATGGAGGGAAGGCCAAGATCCCTTCGGCCATGGGGTCGAGGTAGGGACCGCCTGCTTCGGACCCGACGAACCCGGCAGGCCCGATCGTCCGGGAAGGAGGAGCTGACCCGCGGGTGGATCACTGTGGTATTCAGCTGGACCATGAAGCGGCTGTTCGCCGTCGCATTGCTGGCGTGCCTGGCAGGGTGCGCACGGCCCGAGGTGGTAAGGTCCGCCCTGCACGGCGATCTTGGCACGCTCAAGCGCGAGATCGCCAAGGCCCGCGAGGGCAAAGACCTCCACGAAGCCACGGTCGTCGCGCTCGCGGGCGCCGTGGCGGCCCGGGAGGTCCGCTCCGCCACCGGCGTCACCGCGGTGCGCCGCCTGGAACAGGTGAGGCCCTGCGCGGGTCACCTGCTCGACGTGGTACGCGACCGCGCCCGTCGCCGTGACGACGCGGGGGCGACCGCCACCATCATCCTCCTCGAGGCCGGTGCGATCTTGCCCGCGGACCTGGTGAGCGAGTTCCGCGATGCGCGGAGCGGCGCGTGGCGAGCGGTGGCTGCTCGAGCCATGCTGACGCCAGCCGATGCCCTCGCGCGCCGAACCGCGATGGCGGACCCCGACGAGCGGGTCCGCCGCGCCGCGCTCGCGGCAGCCGTCGCCAGTCCCGCTCCCGACGACCTCGAAAGCCTGCTCGAGGCGTCAAGGGTCGACCCAGATCCGGAGGCACGACGGATCGCGATTCGGGCGGTGGGTGGGATCGGCGGCGAACGTGCGGTGCTCGCGCTGGCCGATCGATGGGCGACGGCCGACGAGGACACTCGGCGCGCGTTGATCGAGGCCTGGGCGGAGCCTTCATCGTACGTAGCCGGCGGACGCGCACGCATCCAACGCGTCATCGAGACCTCCTCGGGGATCCCTGCCATCGTAGCGGCTGGAGCGCTGGTGGGCAGGACCGAGGGAGAGGCCGAGCTCGGTGCCACCACGCTCGCCAGCGCGATCGCGATCGGTTCGGCAGCGGAGCGCCGCCTGGCGATGAACCTCGCCCCCACCTCTTGTCCGGAGGTGAAGATGGCGCTCGCGGAAGCCGCCAAAGACCCCGAACGCGCGGTGCGCGTCCTGGCCCTGGCGCACCTCGTGGATCGACGCCAGGACCCGGGGAAGGCCATGGCTGCGCTCCGTGAGTTGGCGGCTGGCGAGGCCGGTGATCCGATCACGCTGCAGGCGCGTTCCGCGCTCGCCGCGGCAGGAGACGAGTCCGTGAGCTCGGCCCTCCGCACCGAGCTGTCGGCGCCGCGCTCCTTCCGACGGAGACTGGCGGCACAAGGACTGGTCGCGCTCGGCAACCACGCCCACGCCGCGACCGCGCTCGGCGACGACGATCCATACGTGCGGACGGCGGTCGCCTGCGCGATCCTGGCGGATGGCGACACCCCGTGAGCACGACCAACCTGGCCGCCACGGAGACGTTGTGGAGCGGGGGGATCTGCGCGATTCTTCACGTCGTCTAGGGTCGTTGGCTGGCGGGCATCCACCCGTTAGCTCGTCAGGGATCGCGGAATCGATGAACACAGCTCCGCAGACGAAGCCACCATCGCCGTTCGCGCGCCGCGAACTTGGGATCCTCCTTCACCCCTCCTCGCTCTTCAACCGAGAGGACGTCGGCACCCTCGGCAAGACGGCCTACCAGTTCGTCGACTGGCTCAGCTCGAGCGGCGTGACGCTTTGGCAGATCCTCCCGCTCACCCCGAATGGCCAGTATCACTCCCCCTACTTCAGCTACTCCGCCTTCGCTGGCAACCCGTGGCTCATTGATCTCGAGCTCTTGGCGGAGGCCGAGCTACTCGACGATCCCCCGCTATACTCCGGGCACCGAGACCACCGGATCCCCTTCCCCGATCTGCCCAGGCTCAAGCTGCCTCACCTGCTCCGGGCCGCGGCGGCCTTCCTCTCGCACCCGGACCACCCCTGGCGGCGAGAGTTCTCGGATTTCTGCGCCCGAGAGACTTGGCTCGACGACACCTGCCACTTCTTCGCTTTGAAGGAGGAGCTGCTCGACACGCCGTGGTGGAAGTGGGAGGTGGCGCTGCGAAAGCGCGAGCCCTCGGCCGTCGCCGAATCGAAGCGCGCGCTCGCGTCGAGGCTCGAGGTCTATCGCGCTCTCTTCTTTTTTTTCGAGAAGCAGTGGCGCGACGTCAAGCAGTACGCGAACCAGAAGGGGGTCCGAATCCTCGGCGATTTGCCGATCTACGTGAACCACGACTCGGCCGACGTGTGGCTCCACCAGGACCAGTTCAAGCTCGACCACCAGGGGAAGCTCACCGTAAAGTCCGGGGTTCCTCCGGACTACTTCAGCGAGAAGGGGCAGCTCTGGGGGAACCCCATCTACGAGTGGAGCCGAATGGCGACGGACGGCTTCACCTGGTGGATCCGACGTCTCCGCCGCTGCGTCGAGCTCACCGATATCGTGCGCATCGACCACTTCCGTGCCCTCTCGGCCTACTGGGAGGTGCCAGGGAACGCGACGGACGCCCGGAACGGGAGATGGGTGAAGGGGCCAGGCCAGGCATTCTTCGATGTCCTCCGCGCCGAGTTCCCGACGCTTCCCTTCGTCGCCGAGGATCTCGGCACGCTCGACGAGGACGTCCACCGGCTCCGCGACGAGAACGGTCTCTACGGCATGCGGATCCTGCAGTTTGGCTTCGACGGGATGCCCGACAACGTGCACCGTCCGCACTTCTTCCCGCCGGACTCGATCGCGTACACGGGAACCCACGACAACGACACGGTGGCGGGGTGGTGGAAGTCGCACCGGTGGGAGCAACGCGTGGAGATCGCAGCCTACTACCAGATCAGCCCCGAAGACGATGTAGGGAAGGTCACCTGGTCGCTGATCGAGGCCGCCGTGGCATGCCGGTCCAACGTCGCCATCATTCCGATGCAGGATCTCCTCGTGCTCGACGGGCGCGCCCGCATGAACGATCCGGCTTCGTTCGTCGACAACTGGGGGTGGCGACTGCCGCCGGACGGGATCAGTGAGGAGCTCGGCGCCTCCCTTCGACAACTCCGCGATCGATACCGCCCGACCGTGGTCACCGCACCGCCCGCCGCGGAAGAGCCATAGCGGGGCGCCCCGTTCGGCGCGCTGGTGCCGCCGTCAGGTCGTTCCAACGGAGCGGCGCCTCGTGAGCTGGGTCCGTTCCCGGCGCTCACTTCATGGCGACGGCGGAGGGACTGATGCGCCCGAGCAGCTCACGCGCCTCGGGGCAGTCGGGCTGCTCCTTCAGCACGGCCTTCAGGGTTGCGACGGCCTCGTCTCGTTTGCCCACCGCGCGCGCCATGCGCGCCAGCTCGAGCCGCGATCCCACTCCCGGTTCGGCCGCGACCCAACGCTGGGCAGCGCGATAGGCTTCTCCCCAACTCTTGGTCGCCGCCGCGGCGTGCGAGAGCTCGGCGAGGACCCGAGCATCGTTCGGGTGGTTCCTGGCCAGGCGTCGGAGCTGATCGTAGGCCTTGATCGCACGACCGTTGGCGACGAGGTCCGCAGCCGCCCGAACCTCTGAGGCGACGGGGTCCTCTCCGACCGGCGAGGGAGCGGCTTCGGGGGTCGGCCCGGGGTTCGTAGTCCCATTGGCGGCGACCTCGTCCTCTACGATCTCGGGGTCTTCGGGCGGAGCGGCCCCGGCTTCGCTTCCGGCCTCTACGTCCTCATCGAGCTCTCCTCCCGCGACCGCCAAGCGCTTGGCGGCGTTCTGGGGAGCTGGGGCGGCCGCGGCCAGGACCGAGAGCGGGGTCGCGGGCGGAGCGGCCTCCGGGGCCGGGGCGGCGTCGCCCTGGTTCGGCACCCAGCGCGCGAGCCAGGCGATGGCTGGCGTGGTGCGCTCCCGCAAAACCTGCGAGGACTCCGGGTGGGTGGCCCCATAGGCCAGCAGCCCGCCGAGCGCGAACAGGCCGACGGCGGTGGAGATGGTGCCGCGCCGGCGGCGTCGAATGCGGGCGATTCGGGGCTCGTCGAGCGCGGCCTCCAGCGCTTCCCGGAGTGCGCCCGCCGACTGATAGCGGTGTTCCGGCGAGCGGGCGAGGGCCTTCTGAATCGTCTGGTCGAGCATCTTTGGGTTTCCTCTCTCTGGTGCCCGACGCGAGACGGGCTCCGGGTCTCCACGGCGCTTCGCCTCGAACAGCGCGACGGCGCTCTTGGCCTCATGCGGTAACGTTCCGCTCAGCAATTCGTAGAGCACGGCGCCCAACGCGTAGAGATCGCTCCGAGCGTCAGCGTTCCCCAGGGTCTGTTCGGGAGCCATGTACTCCGGGGTGCCGAAGATCTCGATCGCGTCCCCATTCCCAGTGGTGGCGGGCTCGATGAGCGTGTGTTTGGCCACGCCGAAGTCGAGCAGCTTCAGGGTCCCGTTGCGCGTGAGAAAGAGGTTCCCGGGCTTGATATCGCGGTGGACGATCGATGCCGCGTGTGCCACCTCGAGGGCCCGGCAGGCCTGTACGCCGAGCTCGACAACCTCTAGCCACGTGAGCCAAGGCTCGCGCGCCATGCGCTGATCGAGCGGCTCCCCGTCGAGGTACTCCATGACGTAGAATGGACGGCCGTCCCCCGCCACTCCGAAGTCGAAGACGGTGACCAGGTTATCGTGGCGGAGCTGGGCGATGGCGCGTGCCTCGGACCGGAAGCGCGCCGTGTGCTCGGCCGCTCCGCTGCCCGGCGCGGTGAGCGCCTTGATGGCCACCCTCCGCCCGAGGTCGACGTGCTCGGCCTCGTAGACCGTGCCCATGGCCCCTTGCCCGAGGGTGCGGACGAGGCGGTATCGTGTCCCGGACAGGAGCGCGGGATCGCCGTCCTCGGTGACGCGCGGCGCGTGGGTGGAGAACAGGGCCGAGTCGGCGCTCAAGCGCCGGGCCTCGGATACCAGCCGGGAGAACTCGGCGCGACTGCGGGTCGGCTCCGCGGGGTAGAGACGCCGCAGGAGGTTGGCCACCCGGGACCGGACACTCCGCGCGCCGTCTTCGGCCGAGGGCGCTCGCTTGAGCAGCGCGACGAGGTCCGTCATCGCCTCCCGAGCCGACGCGTAGCGCGCCGTGAGCCGGTGAGCCGTGAGCTTGGCGATGATGGCATCGAGCTCGTGGGGGGCGTCGATCTCCTCGGCGAGGGATGCCGGACGCCGCTCGCCGACCGCCACCGCGGACAGATGCTCACTCGCTTCACCAGTGAGGAAGCGTCGCCCAGCCAGGAGCTCCCAGAGCATGATGCCGACTGCGTAGAGGTCCGCGGGCGCGTCGCCGGGGGTGTTGTTGGCGACCTCGGGAGCGACGTAGCCGGGCTTGGCAAAGACCACTCCGGCGACGGTGTGGCAGCGCCGGTTCTCCCCCCGGGCGGTGCCAAAATCGATGATCTTTACCTCACCGCCGTACCCGACCATGACGTTCTGCGGGCTCAGGTCACGGTGCACGATCTCGAGAGGGCGACCGGCCACGTCCGTCCGCTCGTGGACGTGGGCGAGCGCCTCGGTGAGAGCGACGCCAATGGCGACGGCATCCGGCCAAGCCACCCGCGTGCCGAGCTGAGTCGCGCGGTGCCGGACCTCGCCGAGGTTCCGGCCCTCGACGTACTCGATGACCACATAGGGCTTGCCCGTCGGATCGGTGCTGGCCTCCTGGATCTGCGCGACTCCCGGGTGGTGAAGCTGGGACTGGATACGGGCCTCGTCGAGGAATCGAGCCAGGAAGGAGCGATCGGCCGCGTGCTCCCGCCGAATGATCTTGACGACGCAGGGACGCTCCGCGCCCTCGATGCCACCCGCCGTGGCCAGGAACACCTCCCCCATGCCACCGCGAGCCATGTGCTTGAGCAGCACGAGGCGCCCGAAGCGACGGGGTAGCTCGGCCTCCGGGGGGTGGGCCACGGTGGGCTCGGCAGCCGGACTCGGGGCGTTGGAGTCCCTGGGCTTGGGATCGAAGGTGGCCGCTTCTCGGGGGTCCATAGGGCCATGGTGCCAATGTAGGTGTAGGTGGCCAAGAAACCTGGCGGCGCACCGGCCAACCTGGAGGGTCGGTTGCCAGTTGTGAGGCCGCAACAGGGGACTAGACTCCGTCCGCCGCATGTCTCGGCCTCCCGTCATGCCACGGTGTGTCCACCGCGGATGGTCAGCGCTCCTGCTGGTCTTCGCGGTCGCCGGGCTGCTCTTCCCGTCGGCGGCGCGAGCTTCGGTGCCGATCTGCAGCGAGCAGGCCACCACCGATTTCGCGCCCGCACCCATGGTGGCGGTGAAGACCGCGGAGATGCGGGCGCATCGCGTGTGCGAGATCAGATTCCGACCCAGCGTGGACGTCGCCGACCCCGTGCACGACCCGAGCCCGCCCCCGCCCACCCATCCGCTGGAGCGGGGTTGCGCCGAGTCGGTCCACTGGCCGACCCGACCAGGGGCCCTTTGCGCGATGCCTCCGGCTGAACGAGAGGCCCCAGCCGAAGCGGAAGACCAGGGGATCTACCGACCACCGCGAGGCGACCTCCGCTGAGGAACGGAGGGTCGAGCACGTCCGGCGGAGATGGTCCGCCGACCCCGCCGTGCTCCCTCCGTTGCCTGTCCTCGGGGCATTGGCCCCGACCGCGGGTTGCCGCCCCGCTCCACCTGGGTTAGCGGCCCGTCGGCACCTCGCCGAATGACCACCGAGGGCTCTCCGTCGCCGGGTTGCGGGGCGACCGATGGCGGAGCTCCCGTCCAGCGAATCAGCAAAGCCTAAAGAGAGCAGGAGATTTCCATGAACAAAGGAACCGCCATCGTCGGGTTCTTCCTGTGCTTCCTCGCAGGAATGGGCCTCATGTGGGGCATAGGAAACCGCCATGAGGGTGCGATCGGTGCTGAGCGATCCGGGGGACCGGTCGACCACACCACCGCGTCCATCCCCGTCGATCCCACCACCGATCCTGTCTGGGGCAACCTCGACGCGCCCGTGACCATCGTCGAGATCAGCGACTTCGAGTGTCCGTACTGCAGCCGGGTCGAGCCCACCATCGAGCAGGTCAAGAGCGAGTACGGGCCCGAGAAGATCCGCATCGTCTGGAAGAACAACCCGCTGCCGTTCCACAAGAACGCGCGTACCGCGCACGAGGCAGCCGTAGCCACATTCCAGGCGGCGGGTGGCGGCGTGAAGGGCAGCGAGGCCTTCTGGAAGTTCCACCAGACCGCCTTCAAGAACCAGAAGGCGCTCACGGAGGGCAACTTCGAACAGTGGGCGCAGCAGGCAGGGGTCGACATGGGCAAGTTCAAGCAGCTGCTGAAGAGCCCCGACACCAAGGCCAAGATCGAGAAGGATCTGGCGATGGCTCGCTCGATCGGCGCCCGCGGCACCCCGAACTTCCGCATCAACGGGGTCGAGGTGAGCGGAGCGCAACCATTCACCAAGTTCAAGGAGGTGATCGAGAACGAACTCGCCGAGGCCAAACGCCTCGAGGCGTCGGGGACCAAGCCGGGCGACATCTACCTCTCGCGCCTCAAGAAGAACGCCGGAGACGTCAAGAAGGACGACGCCAAGCCCGACAAGAAGAAGGAGCAGCCAGAAGACACCACGATCTGGAAGGTGCCGGTCGACAAGGACGATCCGATCCGCGGTCCGAAGGATGCCCTGGTGACCATCGTCATGTGGTCGGACTACCAGTGTCCCTTCTGCAAGCGCGTCGAGGAGACCGTCGACAAGGTCGTGGAGACCTACAAGGACGACGTCCGGATCGTGTGGAAGGATAACCCCCTGCCGTTCCACAACCGGGCCAAGCCCGCGGCCGCGGTCGGGCGCGCCGCCTATGACAAGGGTGGCGACAAGCTCTTCTGGGATGCCCACCAGGCGCTGTTCGAGAGCGCGCCGAAGCTCGAGGACGCGGACCTCGAGGCCGTCTGCAAGAAGCTCGGCCTGAGCTGGGCCGACGTGAAGGCCGCCATCGATGCCAAAAAGTACGACGCCAAGTTCACCCAGGTGATGGACCAGGGCGCGGACCTCAACGCCCGTGGGACGCCCCACTTCTTCGTCAACGGTATGCGCCTGAGCGGCGCGCAACCGTTCGAGAAGTTCAAGGAGATCATCGACAAGCGCCTCACCGAAGCCAAGCAACTCGTCAGCGGTGGCACGCCCAAGGACGGCGTCTACGACAAGATCATGGAGACCGCGAAGGGGCCTCCGCCGCCCGAGACGAAGGACGTCCCCATGCCCGGCCCCGACAGCCCCTTCAGGGGTGGAGCCAACGCCAAGGTGGTGCTCCAGGTGTTCAGCGACTTCCAGTGCCCATTCTCCTCACGCATCGAGCCGACCATGAACCAGGTCGCGGAGGCGTATGGCGACAGGGTGAAGATCGTGTGGCGACACATGCCGCTAGAGTTCCACAAGGACGCCCCGCTCGCCTCCGAGGCCGCGGTCGAAGCCTTCGTGCAGAAGGGCAACGCTGGCTTCTGGAAGTTCCACGACGCCCTCTTCGCGAAGCAGAAGGAGAAAGACGCACTGAAGCGGGAGGGCCTCGAGAAGCTCGCCCAGGAGCAGGGCCTCGACATGGCCAAGTTCAAGGCCGCGCTCGACTCCCACAAGCACAAGGCGAAGGTCGACGCCGATGCCAAGATTGGCGCTAGCGCCGGCATCACCGGGACCCCCGCCACCGTGGTGAACAAGTACTTCGTCAGCGGCGCCCAGCCGTTCCCTGCCTTCAAGCGGGCCATCGAGATGGCGTTGAAAGAAGCGAAGTGAGGCGTCACGGCTCGGCGCGAGGTCGTTCTTCCCCTCACCAAGGGGGGACGACCTCGCCCGGGTCGGCGCCCTGGTGGACGAGCGCGCTGCTCCCGTGGCTGGGGGGCGCGCTCGTCGCTTGTAGCGGGGGGCCTCGAGCCACCCCAGCCGTGGCCCCGACGGAGGTCGATCTCACCTCCCCGCCGGCAACCGCGACGGCGGAGACCAGTCGTCCCATCGAGAGGGCCGCGCAGGCGACCGCCGACGGGCTACCGGTGGGCCCCGACGATGCCGTCTGGGGCGCCTCGGACGCGCCGGTGACCATCGTCCTCTTCACTGACTATCAATGCCCGTTCTCCGCGCGGGTGCAGCCGACCCTCGACGAGCTCCGGCGCGCCAACCCGGAGCATTCGCTGCGCATCGTCGTCAAGCACAACCCGTTGCCGTTCCACCGGGAGGCACTGCCGGCCGCGCACGCCGCGCAGGCCGTGTTGTTGCTGGCCGGCGACCCCGCCTTCTTCGACTTCTCGGCGCGGCTCTACGCCCAGCAGCAAGACCTAACACCAGAGCTCTTCGAGCGCGAGGCGGTACGACTGGACATCTCTCGTCGGGCGTTCCGCGCCGCGCTCGAGGATCCCCGCGTGGTCCAGAAGGTCGTGGATGACATGGCCCTCGCCCGCCGAATCGGCGTGCGGGGCACGCCCGTATTCCGAATCAACGGGGTCGAGGTGTCTGGCGCTCGACCGCTCGAGGCTTTCACCACGGTGGTCGTGGCGGAGCGACTCGCCTCGCTGCTCCTGATTGCCGAAGGGACCCCCGCGAAACAGGTCTACGCGCGCCGCGTCGTCGAGAACCTCGAGGTCCCGGACGGAGACGGAGGGAGCGCCGCGGAGACGGGGGCGCGTTCCTCCCGGGACACGACGGTCTGGGCGATCCCCGTGGGGAAGTCGCCGGTACGCGGTCCCGCCACGGCGCTGGTCACGATCGTCGAGTTCGTGGAATTCCAGTGCCCCTTCTGCAAGCGCGCAGAGGCCACGCTGGATGAGCTCGAGCGGCGGTACCCCGGTGAGCTCAGGTTCGTCTTCAAGCACCATCCAATGCCCTTCCATCCGCGGGCGATGCCGGCCGCGATGCTCGCGATGGAAGCCAGGCGGCAGCGCGGAGTCAGTGGCTTCTGGGACGCCGCGGACCGCCTGTGGGATTCGACACCTGCACTCGAAGACCCGGATCTCGAGACGATCGCGAGGAGCCTCCGCCTGAACGTTCCGGCGACGATGCAGGCCATCGCGAGCGAAGCGCACCGTGGCGAGGTCGAGGAGGACATGGAGCTCGCGGCCGACTTCGAGGCCAGGGGAACCCCACATTTCTTCATCAACGGCCACCGTCTCGCGGGTGCTCAGCCCATCGAGAGGTTCGTGGAGGAGGTGGAGGCGCGGCTCGTCGAGGCGCGCGCGCTGCTCGCGAGCGGCGTGCCGCGAACCCGGATCTACGAGGAGGTGCTGAAGCGGGGGAAGGGACCACCGAGACCGGAGATCCTCCATGTGCCCCCACCGACGGTGGCCGAGCCGAGCCGCGGGCCGCGGGGCGCACCGGTCGTCCTGACGCTCTTCTCCGACTTCCAGTGTCCGTTCTGCAGACGCATAGAGCCCACGCTCGATGCCCTCCTCCAGGAGTTTCCCACCGAGCTCCGGGTTGTCTGGCGTGATCTGCCGTTGGAGTTTCACCACCACGCGAAGCTCGCCAGCGAGGCCGCCCGTGAGGCCTTCGCACAACGGGGCAACCCCGGCTTCTGGGCGATGCACGACCTACTCTTCCAGCACCAGGCCGACCCGGGCGGACTCGAGCGGCCGGCGCTGGAGTCCTACGCCAGTCAGATCGGGCTCAATCTGGGCCGCTTCCGCGCCGCCCTCGATCAGAATCGACACACCGCCGCCGTCGAGGCCAGCGCGAACGTCGCGAACCAGGCCGGGATCCACGGGACGCCAACCTCGGTCGTCAACGGCTATCTCGTATCGGGAGCCGATAGCCTCCAAGCCTTCCGCCGCGCGGTCCGGCTCGCGCTCGCCGACCATCGCTCGGGAATGCCGCCCTGACAGGCGGACCGGGTGGCCGTGGCTGGGCCACGAGCGCGCGACTCGCGAAGAACGTCCGCGGGGCGCCGTGAACCCGGACGCCCGCCGTGTTATCTCGAGGCCATGATTGTCTATAACCTCTTCCCGCTCCTCGCCGGCCCGTTCACCGAGTGGACGGCACACCTCGCGCGAGCGGCCGCGATGGAGTTCGACTGGGTCTTCGTGAACCCCGTCCAGCGCCCTGGCGGGTCGGGGAGCCTCTATTCCATCGCCGACTACTTCGACTACCACCCGCGGCTCGTCGATCGAACGGTCGATACCCAGCCCGAAGCCCAGCTCCGTGGGGCGCTGGCAGGGGCCCGCGAGCTCGGCCTTCGGGTGATGACGGACCTCGTCATCAACCACAGCGCCTACGACTCACCGCTCTTGGCAGAGCACCCGGAGTGGTACCGCCGGGAAGACGGCCGGATCGCCCACGCCTCCTGCGTCGAGGAGGGGGGCCGCCGGGTCGTGTGGCAGGATCTTGCCCAGTTCGATCACGCGCACACCCGCGATCGGGATGGCCTTCATGGATACTTCGTCCGCGTCGTCGAGCACCTGGTCGATCTCGGGTTCCGCGGCTTCCGGTGCGACGCGGCCTACCTCGTACCCCCCGACACCTGGCGACGGTTGATTGCCGAGACACGGGAGCGCCACCCGGACGTGTGTTTCGTCGCCGAGACGCTCGGTTGCACCCCCGACCAGACACGCGACACGGCTCGCTGTGGCTTCGACTTCGTCTTCAACAGCGCGAAGTACTGGAACTTTCACGACCACTGGTTGATGGAGCAGTATAACCTGGTCCGCGAAATCGCCCCTTCCATCGCTTTCCCGGAGAGCCACGACACCGTGCGCCTCGCGGAGGAGCTCCAGGGCAACGTGGACGGCCTGAAGCAGCGCTACCTCTTCGCTGCGCTCTACTCGGGCGGCGTCATGATGCCGATGGGCTTCGAATTCGGGTTCCGCCGCCGCCCCCACGTCGTCCACACGACCCCGGACGAATGGGAACACACCGAGACCGATCTTCGCGACTTCATTCGCCGGGTCAACCGCGTCAAGACCTCCTACGCGGTCTTCCAGGAGGACGCGCCAACCCAGGTCCTCCAGTACGGCGATCCGAACGTCCTCGTGCTCTGGAAAGGCTCCACGCGCACCCGGGACGAGGCACTGATCATCCTGAACAAGGACATCTGGCACCGCCACGAATTCTGGACCGAGAACCTCCGAAACCTGGTCCAGTCGGGGGCGGCACTCCAGTGCGTATCGCCCGAGAACCCGATGGAGTACGTCCACCAACCCTTCCACTACGATCTCCGTCCGGGCGAGGGCGTCGTCCTGGTCACGGAGCGCTGACCTCGTTCCGAGAAGCGTGCCCGAGCGGTTGCTCGCGTCGCTCCCCTGCACTAGCGTGCCCGGCCGGAGGTGCGCATGAAGAAGGTCCTCATCATCGGGGCGGGTGGCGTCGGCAACGTCGTCGTCCACAAGTGCGCGCAGCGTGCGGACATCTTCTCCGAGATCGTCGTCGCGAGTCGCACCGTCGCGCGCTGTGACGCCGTTGCCCGCTCGGTGGCCGAGCTCACGGGGCGGACGATCCGCACTGCCACCGTCGATGCCGACGACGTGCGGCAGCTCGTGGCATTGCTGGATGCGGAGCGCCCGTCCCTCGTGATCCACGTGGCGCTTCCGTACCAGGATCTCTCGATCATGGAGGCGTGTCTGGCAGCGAAGGTGGACTACCTCGACACCGCCAACTACGAGCCTTTGGACGAAGCGAAGTTCGAGTACAAGTGGCAATGGGCCTACCGGGAGCGGTTCCGCGAGGCGGGATTGATGGCGCTCCTCGGCTCGGGTTTCGATCCGGGCGTGACCAATGTCTTCTGCGCGTACGCGCAGGAATCGCTCTTCGACGAGATCCGGACCATCGATATCCTGGACTGCAACGCGGGGAGCCACGGTCACCCCTTCGCGACCAACTTCAACCCGGAGATCAATATCCGAGAAATCACCCAGCCCGGCCGCTACTGGGAGCGCGGGGAGTGGCGTTCGATCGCGCCGATGTCGGAGCGGCGGCTCTTCGACTACCCCGAGGTTGGGCCCCAGATGTCGTATCTCCTCTATCACGAGGAGCTCGAGTCGCTCGCCCAGAACATCCGCGGGCTCGAGCGGATCCGCTTCTACATGACCTTCGGGGACGAGTACTTGACCCACCTCCGAGTCCTCCAGAACGTCGGGCTCACTCGGATCGACCCGGTGGAATTCAGAGGCCAGCGCATCGTGCCCATCCAGTTCTTGAAGGCCCTCCTCCCCGACCCGGCCAGTCTGGCCGCCACCTACACCGGCAAGACGTGCATCGGCTGCCTGGTGGAGGGACGCAAGGATGGTGCCCCTCGCAGGATCTTCATCTACAACGTCTGCGATCATGCCGCCTGCTACCGCGAGGTGCGTGCCCAGGCGATCTCGTACACGACCGGCGTGCCCGCCGTGGTCGGCGCCATGATGATGCTGACCGGACGCTGGCGCGGGGCGGGTGTGTTCAACATGGAGGAGTTCGACCCGGCGCCGTTCCTCGACGCTCTGGGTCCAATGGGGCTCCCCTGGCAGGTCCAGGAGATCGCGGTCGGTGCCGAGCAGGAGGTACCGCCAGCATAACGAGCGCATCATTCATGTCCGTGACTCCGCGCACACCCCTCGTGATGCGTCTCGATCCGAAGCGGGTCGAGACGCCCGCGTTCGTGCTCGACCTGGGCGCGTTCCGTCACAACCTCGCGATCCTCGGTGACGCCCAACGCCGGAGCGGGGCCAAGATCCTCCTTGCGCTCAAGGGATTCGCGATGTGGAGCGTCTTCCCTCTCGTCCGGGAAATCCTGCCCGGGATCGCGGCGAGCTCCGTCGCCGAGGCGAGGCTCGGGCGGGAGGAACATGGGGGCGAGATCCATGTGTATGCGCCTGCCTACTCCGCAACGGACCTGCGGGAACTCCTGCCCATCGCGGACCATCTGGTGTTCAACTCGCTGGGACAGTGGCAGCGCTTTCGATCGCTCGTCCAGGCCGCGGCACGACCCATCCGGTGCGGTCTGCGCGTCAACCCGGAGCACCGCGAGGTCGAGGTGGCACTCTACGACCCGTGCGCACCTCGCTCGCGACTGGGCGTGACCCGGCGAGCGCTCGAGCGAGGCGATCTCTCCGGGCTCTCGGGGCTCCATTTCCACAACCTCTGCGAGAAGAACGTCGACGCGCTGGAGCGCACCCTTGCCGCGGTCGAAGCTCGATTCGGGGAGTACCTGCGGCGCGTGGACTGGGTGAACTTCGGTGGAGGCCACCACGTCACCCGTCCGGACTACGACCTCGACGCGCTGGCGCGCCTGGTCCAGGGTTTCCGGGAACGCCACGGGGTCGAGGTCTACCTGGAGCCGGGCGAAGCGGTCGCGCTCGACACGGGCGTCCTCGTGACCTCGGTGCTCGACGTCATCGAGAACGACGGCCCCATCGCCATCCTCGACACCTCGGCCTCGGCGCACATGCCGGACGTGCTCGAGATGCCGTATCGTCCCCGGATCCTCGACGCCGACCTGCCGGGAGTGCTGCCCCACACCTATCGACTGGGGGGACTCACCTGCCTCGCGGGTGACGTGATCGGCGACTACTCGTTCGCGGCACCGCTAGCCGTCGGCGATCGCCTCGTGTTCGCCGACATGATCCACTACACCATGGTCAAGACCACGATGTTCAACGGCGTACGCCACCCGTCGATCGTCGTCTACGATCCGGACACGGACGAGCTCCGAACGGTCCGCCGCTTTGGCTACGAGGACTATCGGACGCGGCTGTCGTAGTCGATGGGCGTCGAAGGCGGCGGCGCTCAGCCAGCATCGCCCGCGCGCGCCTGGATCGCCGAAATCGCCGTGGAGAGCTTCCGGTCGCCGCGAAGGCAGGGCCAGCAGTCCACTCGACGCCGCCGGACCTTGCACCCCTTCGTGTCGAGATAGCTACGCAGGTAGCGGAGCGCGCGAGCATCGCCGTCCGTGCGTGCCGCTTCCAGTACGCCCGCCACGTCAGCACACGTCCGTGCGACGCGGAGCCGCACGACCACCGCGAGGGCCGGCGAAGCTCGGTCAGCGAAGCCGGGGTGGCGCACGAGCTCGTCCGCCTGCTTGCGCACCTCCGGCCGCGCGAAATCGCTGGTGGCGAGCGAGTAGATGATCTCGGCACCACTGCTCTTCATGGGACCACTCAGCAGCGTGAACGCCGGTTTGCGAGCCTGGTCGTCGGCGATGCTTTGGCGCAACACGTCCTCGACCTCTGGTGCCGAATGGAGCTCCGGTCCAAGCTCGAGAGCTCGGCCGAGGGCGGACACGGCCTCGACGAAGCGGCGATCCGCGGCGAGGACGCGGGCGAGAGCGAGCTGCGCCGGGGCCCGATCGGGATGGCGTCGAACGTGCTCCCTCAACGCATCGAGACCACGACGCTGAGCGACTTCGAGTTCGCGGGCCGCGGCGGACGGGCTGGCCTCCAGATCCGTGGCTGGCGGCGCCGAGGTCGCCACGGGCACCCAGCTCGAGGACGTCGTGCCGATTCGCGGAGCGTCCGCGCCGCAGGAGCGCCCGAGCGTGATCCCGCCGAGGGTCGCGGACAACACCAGGAGGGCGGATGCGCCGAGGAAGAAGGGTGAGGGCACGTCCTTGAGGGGCGGCGGGAACAGCGGGCGACGCACTTCAATCCAGTCGAGAAGGACGACCAGGAACCGGAGCGCCCGCGGAGGCTCGGCTCCCGGCGGTGACACCGCGCTTGGCGCCGCCGCGTTCGCCGTGGTCAGTGACCCGGCCGCGACCTCCACTCGCGCCGCGACCTCGGCCGTCGGCCCGCCGCCAGCGATCCCGGCCGATCTCGGCGCGGCCGGGGGTCCGTCGAGGCGAGACGCTCGGGAAGCGGGCAAAGAACCTGGTCCGATCGCCGTGGAGTCGGTGCCACCGATCCGGGTGAAGAGGCGCGCGGGCTCGGCGGGGAGGGCGCCCAAGGCAGCATCGATGGCGCTCACCACGGCGGTCGCGTTGGGAAACCGCGCGGCTGCCTCGCGGTCGAGCAGGCGCACGATGGCCTGTTCGATCACCGGCGGCACCCTCAGCCCCGGCGCCCGTTCCGCGAACGGCGGTACGGGTCGGGACAGTTGCAGCCCGAGCACTCCGGTCTGGCTGGAGGCGACGAATGGACGAACACCCGCCAGCATTTCGTAGTAGATCACCCCGAGCGCGTAGAGGTCCGCTCGCCCGTCCACGGTCTGCCCCAACGCTTGTTCGGGCGCCATGTACTCCGGGGTCCCGAAGACCATCCCGGCCTTGGTGATCGGGCTGTCTCGCCCGTCGGTTGCCTCGGCGATCGGCACCCGCGCGATGCCGAAGTCGAGCACCTTGACGAAGTCCGGATCGGCACCCTTCGCCACCAGCATCACGTTCTCGGGCTTCAGGTCCCGGTGCACGATGTCGAGGGAGTGAGCGCTCGCCAACGCCGACGCGATCTGACGCGCAATCGCCGTGGCTCGCTCCACCGGCATCGGACCAGCCGCGATCTCGTCGCGGAGGTTGCGACCCTCGACGTACTCCATGACCATGAACACGGAGCCGTCGGTCAGCTTCCCGAAGTCGGTCGCTCCGGCCACGTTCGGGTGGTCGATGTTGGCGGCCGCCATGGCCTCGCGTTCGAAACGGGCCACCACCTCCGGAACGACCGTGAGCTCGCGGTGCAGCACCTTCACCGCGACCCGCTTGCGCATCAGGACATGCTCGGCCGCATAGACATGGCCCATGCCCCCCGACCCAAGCAGCGAGTCGATGCGGTAGCGGTCGGCCAGCACCGTGCCGATGCGCGAGTCATCACGCAAGGGCGAGCCGCCGGGGCCGGAGTCTCTGTCCCGCAAGCCCCTCTGCCGTCAGTACGGGTTTTCGTCCGGGGTGGGCCCCACCGGCTTGGACGTGGCGGGTGGCGTCGCTGGCGGCGTGGTCGCAGGCGGCGCCGCCGCAGTCCCGGTTGGGCCAGTAGCGGCAGTCGCAGGAGGCGGAGTGGTCGCCTCTGGCGTCGCCTCGGCGGGCTCGGGCGGGGTGGTCGGCGGGGGTGCCGGCCTTGGTGTCGGTCGGACTGGCCTTGGGGCGGGCCTGGTGGTCGGCGGGGGCGGGGACGGCGCCGGCACCTCGGCGGGGGTCGGCTCCTCGACGGGGGGCTGCTCGACTGCTGATGGCGGAGACTCCGCCGAGTCCGGTGGTGCCGCCGAGGGCTCCGGCTCCGCGGGCATCGCTGCCGTCTCGGTTGCGGTTCCCGGCTCGGCGGTAGCGAGCGTGGAGGGTGGCGGCGTCGGAGGTACCGGCTCGGCAGTTTGGTCGGGGCCCGTGCTCTGTCTGGTCAGGGCGAAGATCACGGCTGCCACGACAGCAAGGATGACCAGAAGCAGAATGGTCCGACCGAGTCCCCCGCCGCTCGGCTCGGGCGGCGCGGCGAGGGAGACCCGACGCTCCCTCCCCGTGGCCACATCGCTCGAACCACCCGAGGGGATGGCAGGTTTGGCGGGGGGTCGCCGCGATGCGCCATCACGTTCCCGTCCGCCTTCAGCAGATGGCTTCGGTGCCCCGGCTCGCGGTTCTGCAGGCCTTGGCGAGGGCTTCGGCTGGAGCGAGGCGGCGACCTTGGTCGGCTCGGCCTTGGTTGGCGGTTCTCCCGCGGCAGGCTTGGGTCTCGGCCGCGCTTCAGGCGTATCCTTCGCCCGAACCTCGTCCATCGAACCGCCCACCTCGCGGAGGGCGTCTTGGAGCAGTTCGGCCGCCTGCTTCATTACCGTCCGGTCCTCGGGCGGTGGCATGTCTCCTTCGGAGTCGGTCTTGGGGAAGAAACCGCCTCCTTCGTCCTCGGGCGGCTCGAATGCCGCTGGGGAGCTGGCTTCCGAAACCGGCGGCGAAGAAACGGCCCCTAGCCCGATCATGGTGGGCTTCCGCGCCACTTCCCTCGCGGACACGTTGGGTCTCGCGTCGCTCGGCGATGGTGCGACGACACGATTGGCCTCTGCGGTCCCCCCAACCTCCTGGCCCGCCTCGTAGGCCCCGGATTCCTGGGCGCGCGACGCGATGAGCCGGTCGATGATGGTGCGGGACTCCTCGTCGATCTTGATGAATTTCACGCCCATCCCGGCGGGGCGATCATCCCCACCGGCATCCGGCGGCTCGCGCTTCCACACGACGCGGCCCACCCCCTGCATCACCCGCTGGTCCTGGGCGATCTTGACCTCGAACTTGAGCAGCGTGCCCGGAGGGAAAGGGGACGGCGTCTTGATGAACATCCCGCCGCGGCTGACGTCATGGGAGTGATGCTCGATGAACTCGTCGAGGGTCGCGCTCTTGTAGCGGACGGTCATCGTCAGCACCTTCGCGCGCGGGTCTTTGCGTGTTTCCTGAGCCATGAAATCGCTACCTCGTCGAGGGAGAACCCTGCTCTGCCCTTGCGGAGCGGCTGCTCGCCGTGCCCTCCGGCAGGGCGAGGCCGTCGGCGCCCGGCCGCGATCCCGGGACCGCTTCCAGACACCAGCAGCAGCGTACTCGAATACGGCGGGCATCGGAAGAAGCCGGGATTCGCCCAGTCCGCCCCGATGACTCGACGCGGCATTCGAGCGGAGTTGGCCCTCATGATGGGCGATCTACCGCGAGATCCCGCCTCCCGTGATACCCTCGGGCCCGCATGGCCGCCGATCACTTCCGTGCGCTGGCTCGTCGGCCCGTCAGCCTCCCAGCCACGCTGCTCGCGGCAGACGGATCGTGGCGAACCGAGGTGAGCGTGGTCGACCTTGGGCTGGGCGGCGCAGGGCTGCTGGTGCGGGGACAACGCGTCGCGGGGACCCGAGTGAAGCTCGAGGTGGTTTCTCCGAGTCTCTGGGACCCGCTCTTGGTCGAGGGAACCGTGTGTTGGACCTCCGCACCCGACGACCGAGGTACCACCCGCTTGGGTATTGCGTTCGATCACCATCGAGCAGGACGACTCCGTGCGTTGCTCGAGCTCATCGCGAGCGCAGCGTACGATTGATCCGTGGTCCAACGGGCAGACTCGTCACCCAATTGGCCGAGGGATTCGGGAGAGCCCGGAGAGCGTTCCCCGAGCTCGCCGCGACGCGAAGGCAGTGCCGTCCGCCGGCGCTTGACGGAGCGAGAACGTTCCGCCGATGATGCCCTACCATGAATCCGAATTACCCATACCCGCCGGGCGGTGGTCCGGGCCAGCCAGCACCGGGCGCGCCAGCAGGCTATCCGCAGCAGCAGGGCGGATATCCCCAAGCCGGGGCGTATCCCCAGCAGCAGGGCGGATATCCCCAAGCCGGGGCGTATCCCCAGCAGCAG
>JAFGBI010000083.1 GCA_016933275.1 Polyangiaceae bacterium
GCCGGAACCAAACAGGCCAGGCCGTCAGCGGTCAGCGGTCAGGTAGAACGTGGAGACCCTGAGCGCTGACGCCTGAGCGCTGATGGTGGCGAGAACATTGAGAAATGTTCTGCCAGATCCGGTCAAGATCACACCGCCAAGGGACTGGAGCACCGAACCGGCAGCAGACCTCACCAGAGGCAGCGCCGGAAACGCGTCCTCGCCTCGCATGGACGCGTTTTCAGCGCTGCCGTTGCGGTTGGCAACCTGATCGGTGCTCTAGGGGACTCGAGCACCGAACCAGTAGGAGATCTCCCCCGCGGCGGCGTTGCAGCTGGCAACCCAATCGGTGCTCTGGGCGCGGCCTCCAGGGTGCCGACGACTCGAGCCCCCGCGCTTCGTGGGGGTGGTACGACGGCTTCGCCGCGGGTTACCGATCCGTGACAAAAGGATGGCGGTTGTGAGCCGTTCGTGGAGCCTGATGGCACCTAACCCTGAGTGGCCGGCATGGTGTCTCGGGTGCGCCTTCCACCTGGGAGGCGTTCCGCGGCGCTGCTGGCCTCCAACCGACAAGAAACGACCTCGCCCAGCTCGACCCCGCGTTCCAGCGCAAGCCGGGCGCGGGGTCGCGCAACTCTTCACCATGAATCCCTCCCTGCGGACCCATTCGTCCAAGGCTCTCCCTCGTCTCTCGGTGGCTGCCGCACTTGCGGCCATCTGCTCGGTCGCGTGCGACTCATCCGACTCCGACTCGGAGGCGGGGACCGGGGGGACGAGCGGAGCCGCCACGGGGGGTAGCTCGAACACGGGGGGCGACGGCACCGGCGCATCCGCCACGGGCGGCACCGGCACGAACGACGGAGCCGCGTGCAGCACCGAGACGCTCCTCGGGGATTTCATCGTTCAGTACACCGAGTCCTCTACGGTGGTGGGCGGTTCCGTGTACAGCGGGGTGACGCCGATGCTCGTGTGGGAGGAGACGGCGCGCGAGGGTGACTGCGCCATCTTCCAGCGCCCCTCGCTCTTCTGCGATCCGCAGTGCATCACGCCGCAGACCTGCTCGACCGGCGGCACCTGCATCGACTCGCCCGAGAAGCAGAGCATCGGGACGGTCACGATCACTGGCCTCTCCACCGCCGTAGAGATCGCCGCCGACGAGGTGACCAAGAACTACTACTTCCTCGAAGCCATCCCGAACCCGGGGCTCACCGCGGACAGCACGATCGGGTTCAGCGCTTCCGGCGACTACTTCCCCGCCTTCGAGCTCTCCGCTCCTGGGATCGAAGCCCTGGAGGTGACGACGACGAGCATCACCGTGGGCAACGACGCCCCGGCCACCATCCAATGGGTGCCGGCCGCGGATCCCGTCGGTCAGGTTCGTGTCCTGCTCAACCTGAGCAGCCACGGCACGGACAGCGTCCAGCTCGAGTGCGTGGTCGATGACGTCGGTTCGGTCGAGATCCCGGCGTCACTCCTCTCGCAGCTCGTCGACCTCGAGATCGCCGGCTATCCACGGCTGACGGTGGTCCGGCAGACCGCGGACTCGATCTCCGTGCCTGCCGGGTGCATCGACCTCCTGGTGCAGTCTACGGTGGTTGCGGAGGGCACCGCCGTGCAGATCGCGGGCGTCACCTATTGCCAGTTCATCGGCTCGAGTGACGGGTGCCCGACCGGTCAGTCCTGCCTCGAGAACCTCACCTGCGGCTGAGCCAGACGGCCCGTGCGTCGCGGACCGCACGACGGCCCTTCTCTCTAGGCCTCGCCTGGAGCGGACTGCTCCGGGTACCAGGGAATCAAGCATCATGAGAGCTCCAAAGAATACATATCTGGTTGCGTTGAGCCTTGTCTTGGGTCTCGCGGGCGCCTGTGCGGGGGACGAGAACGCCGGCGAGGACGGAACCGGGGGCGTGGCGGGTTGCCTGGTGGGGACCCTCCAGTGCGGGGCCACTTGCGTGGACGTGAGCACGGACCCGACCAACTGCGGCACCTGCAGCAATGTCTGCGCGAACGGTCAGTCGTGCGTTGGCGGCGCTTGCGTCCCCGGAGGCACGGGCGGTGCCGCGACGGGCGGCGCCGCGACGGGCGGTGTGGCGACGGGCGGCGTCAACACGGGTGGCGTCAACACGGGCGGGATGAGTCCGTCGGGCGGCGTGGCCAATACGGGCGGCAATCCTCCCACGGGCGGCACGGGCGGCATCGGCGGTACGGGCGGCATCGGCGGGGTGGGTCCCACGGGCGGCACCGGCGGCGTGGGTCCGACGGGCGGGGTCGCCACCGGCGGGGTCGCCACCGGCGGCGTGGGTCCGACGGGCGGGATCGCCACCGGCGGCGTCGATCCGACGGGTGGGGTCGCCACCGGCGGCGTGGGTCCGACCGGTGGGCGTCGTCCCACGGGTGGCGACACCGGCGATGGCGGCACTACGGGAGGCGGCGGCACTGGTGGAGAGGCCACCGGGGGCAACAATGGCACGGGCGGGAGCGACGACCCGTTCAGCTTCTTCGTGACGAGCCTCGAGGCCATGCAGCAGCTCTCGGGGAGTGAGGACGGATTCGGTGGGGATCTGCGCTTCGGCGAGGCCACGGGGCTCGCGGGAGCCGACAAGATCTGTCAGACCATCGCCGCCAACGAGGGCTTCGGACACAAGACCTGGCGTGCCTTCTTGAGCACCTCCTCGGAAGACGCCCGCGATCGAATCGGTGACGGGCCCTGGTACGATCGGCTTGGCCGCCGCATCGCCGACGATATCGATGGTCTGCTCCAAGAGCGGCCCGACGGAGACTCCGCCGCCGTGAACGATCTGCCCAACGAGAAGGGCGTGCAAGAACACACCCTGGACTCGTCGATCGACGACCACGACACCCTCACCGGGAGCAACGCCCAGGGCAGGTACTCTGGCAGTGCGTCGGCCACGTGCAACGACTGGACGAGCGCCCAGGGCAGTGCGGGACGCCCAGTGGCTGGCCATTCCTGGCCAGGTGGGCCTTCGAGGAACTGGATCTCCGCTCACAACATGCCGGGTTGCGCCCCGGGGGTGAACCTGCGGCAGAACGGCGCCGGTAGTGGCGACTGTGTCGGCTGTTCCGGTGGTTATGGTGGGATCTACTGCTTTGCGGTCTCAGAATGACCACGGGGCTGCTGGTCGACTCCCCGAGCGAGGCTCGATCGAGCCTGGATTTCGCGCCGACGACGGGCGATATGCTGGAATCCGAAGCAGACGTCGAGCCTTATTCGCGTTCGGCGCGCGCAGAGCCGGAGTGGAGCGATTGCGGCCTGCTGCACGAGTCCACGGAGGACCACGGCCCAAGCCCGGCGAGGGACCGCCGGAGGCGCAGTGCACCAGCACCGCCAATTCGAGCACGACGGGCGCGGAGAAGGCCGAAAGATGCGAGGAGTGCGGCATGGCGGACTGGAGCACCGATCAGGTTGCGGACAGCAACGGCAGCGCCGGAAACGCGTCCATGCGAGGCGAGGTCGCGTTTCCAGCGCTGCCTCTGGAGAGGTCTGCTGCCGGTTCGGCGCTCTAGGTCGTTGATTGGACGCAGCAATCAACTTCATTGCTGCTCTAGA
>JAFGBI010000084.1 GCA_016933275.1 Polyangiaceae bacterium
CCCCGTCCTGACGAGCCGGATGCGGTAGTCCCGCACGTCCGGATCTGTGGGAGCCCCGGGAAGGCAACGACCCGGGGCCACCCGGCAGGCTTGCGACGACGATCTCAATCGGGCACCTACGCTGCAACTCCCGCAACCCTGCTGGAAGCCTGCGCCGCGCTGGCAATTCCGCCACCGGCCTCACCGCCCGCTCACACACCGCCGGCGACTGCTTGCTTCGTCGTCCCGTTGCACCATCCGCTCAATATCTGGAGCCTCCGAGCTTCCCGGGGCGGTTCACGGCCACTTCAGACGAATTGCAGGGCCAACGGTGCGCCTTCCCCCCCAAGCGCAATTCTCCGGGCGCGGAGGGAAAGAAGCCTCCCCTCTCCTCACCCCCCAAACCCTGTCATCCTTGGGTTTGGGAGGAGAGCATTACTCCGATCGAGAAACCTATCAGAGGTGGTAGCCAGTGGCGCGACGTCTTGAAGAGTACTTCATTCTCACCGTGATCCTCGTGGCAGCGTGCAGTGGCGGGGAGAACGACAAGCAGGCCGACAGCTTGGGGACTGGCGGCCTCGAAACCGGTGGTTCGAGCGCCAGCGGCGGGTCGGGTGGATCGTTCGGCGCCGCTGACTCGGGCGGAACGGCGACGGGTAGCGCGACGGGCACCGGTGGTGCAATGCCGACCGGAGGCAGCCCCATGGGTGGACAGGCCACGGGTGGTGTGGCGACGGGCGGGGTGCCTACGGGCGGGGTGCCTACGGGCGGGGTGCCCATGGGCGGGGTGCCCATGGGCGGGGTGCCCACCGGCGGTGTGGCCACCGGCGGCGTGGCCACGGGCGGCGTGGCCACCGGCGGCGTGGCCACCGGCGGGGTGGCCACCGGCGGCGTGGCGACCGCCGGGGTTTCCACCGGCGGTTCCGAGGTGACGGGGGGCACGGAAAACGGCGGTTCGGGGGTAACAGGGGGCGCAGGAGCCGCGGGCGCCGGAGCAGGCGGCTCCCCGGGCGCTTCATTGGACTGTGAAGCCCCGATGCCGACGAGCAGCGGCACCACTCACTGCGGGAGCGACAGAACGGGCAGGGCGGGCGACCTCGCCTGGGAGCTCTGGTCGAACAGCAACAACGGCAACGATTGTATCACGTATTACGACACGCCGGCCTTCAGCGCCAGATGGAACAACAACGGCGATTTCTTGGCGCGTCTTGGGATCGAGTGGGGTGGCAAGCCCATCGCCCAGTTGGGCGAAATCACCGCTGAGTTCACGTACAGGAAGACGGGGTCCGGCGGCGGCTACTCATACATTGGCGTCTACGGTTGGGCGACCAATCCGTGTGTCGAATACTACATCATCGACGACTCGTTCAACGGGATGCCCGTCAGTCCCTGGGGGATGCAACAAAGAGGATCGGCCACCATCGACGGCGAGGTCTACAAGTTCTTCTCAGGTACCACTGGTGGAACCGGTGGCTCGCGCTGCGCCGGGGGCGGCAGTTTCACGCAGTACTGGAGCGTCCGTCAGCGCGGTCGGCAATGCGGCGTCATGACGATCACCAAGCACTTCGAAGAGTGGAAGAATGCCGGCATGAACATGGACAACATTCTCGAAGCCAAGGTCTTGGTCGAAACGGGCGGCGGGCAAGGGACTGTCGAGTTCCCGGTCGCGAACGTCAAATCAAGCCTGTGAACGGATCGCGAACGTCGAGGTCCGCGACGGTGGCGAAGGGGAGGCGACGGTCCACGCGGCGTTCAACCTGATGGCTGACCGCTGACCGCTGGTGGCCTGTATGGTTCCGGTTCCGCCGGCTTGGGTGATGGCCCTTCGGCTCGAGGCAACACGACAGAGCCTCGCCGCGAGCGCCGAGCCACAGGACGCCCGGCGCCGGTCATCGTCTGGGGGTTGCGACTGCCGGCCGCGCAACCCGCCTGGTCCCGCGTGTCGTCGCGGCCCGTGCCACGCCAGCACGGGAGGTAGCGTCATCGACCCCGAGGGTTCTGCCCATCGGCGGCACGCCAAAAACCCCTGAATTGAACCGTTCCAGTGCCGGGCGCCGGGGGGGCGAGCGGGGGCCAAGAGACCGATTGACGCCCGTGCCTCGTCTGCGAGGATTCCATCCGGGCTTCTCCCTCGCCGGTGTGGTGGAAACCGGCATAGCTCCAGGCGTTCCGAATGAGCCAATCCGATCGGAGTCTCGGCGCCATCGAGCAGCAGGCGGACGTGTTCCGCCACCTGCCGTTGCTGGTCCTGTGCTGCGACGGAGGCGGGGCGGTGATCGACGCCAATCCGGCAGCCCTGACCCGCCTCGGGTTGAGCCAAGACCTCCTGTCGTCCCTGTGCGTCGATGCGCTCATTCCCGAACTCCGTCCAGAACGATGGCGGTCCACCAAAGAATCGTTGCGGTCGGGTTCGCCCGTTCGATTCGAGGCCACCGTGCTCCCTTGGCAGGGGGACGGCTTCCGGGTCGAACTCGAACTGACGCTCCTGTCCCTCGACAACGAGGCGCTCTACGTCCTGGTGGCACGAGAGCCGAGTCCGTCACGGATGACGCCGCTCCTCGAGCAGTTCTCTTGCGAAGCCTGGGACCACGTGGAGGACGCCGTCTACTTCATTCGGGAGGACGGCAGCCTGATCTACGTCAACCCTGCGGCCTGCGAGATGCTCGGGTACTCGCGCGCAGAGCTCCTGTCGATGCGCATGTACGAGATCAACCCCGAGGTTTCCCCGCAGCGCTGGGCGACGATCTGGGCTGCCCTGACGCAGCAACGACGGCGCAGGTTCGTCTCCTACCACACGACCCGGGGCGGTCGCACGATCCCAGTGGAGGTCTCGGCGTCGATCGTGGAGGTGGGCGGTGAGACCTTCAGCTGCGCCTTCGCCCGAGACATCGCCGCCCGGCGGACAGCCGAGGACGCGCACCGGCGCGAGCATGCACTCACGGCCAGCCTCATCGACACCGCGCCGATTCTGATCGCCGTCCTGGATTCGGCAGGCCGAGTCATACGCGCCAACCGCTTCGCAGAGACGATCTCCGGGTACTCGCTCGACGAACTCCTCGGGCAGTCCTGGGTAGACACCGTGGTACACGCGGGCGATCGTTCTCGGTCGGAACACCTCTTTCGGCAGGCGATGTCGGGAGTGCCCATTCACGGTGCCGGTTGCCGCATCCAAACCAAGACGGGCAACGTGCGAGAGATTCACTGTCACGAGCAGCTGCTGAGCGTCACGGACACGAGCGACGTCGGCCTGCTGCTGATCGGGCAGGACGTCACCGAGCAGCGCGAACTCGAACAAAGCCTCCGCCAATCCGAGAAGCTCCAGGCCATCGGGCGCTTGGCGGGTGGAATCGCGCACGATTTCAACAATCAGCTGACGGGCATCATGGGTTGGGCCGAGGTCCTCACCTGGGAGACCGAGGGCTTGCCGACCCTGCGCGAGTGCGCCGATCGCATCATGCTCGCGGCAGAGCGTGCCCGCGGCCTCACATCCCAGCTGCTCGCATATTCCCGCAAGGGCCCACACATCGCGAGGGACGTGGATCTCCATGGGCTCGTGCACGAGACGGTGTCGATGCTCCAGCGGAGCATCGACAAGCGGGTGCATCTGAACCTCGACCTCGGGGCGACGGACGCCGTCGTGCAGGGCGATCCCACCCAACTCGCCAACGCGATCCTGAACGTAGCCCTCAACGCGCGAGATGCCATGCCCGAGGGTGGCGTGTTGACGTTCTGCACGCGGCTCGTACCTGGCAAAGACGTCCCTGGCTTCCAAGATCTGGACCCGCCGCTGCCCGCGGAATTCGTCGAACTGGCGGTCATGGACACCGGACTCGGCATGGACGAGGCGGCGATGAGCCACCTCTTCGAGCCGTTCTTCACCACCAAGCAGGAAGGCCAAGGGACGGGGCTCGGCATGGCCGCCACCTACGGCGCCATCAGGAGCCACCGCGGAGCGATCTCGGTGGAGAGTGCGCCGGGACGAGGCACCCGCATCCTCATCTACCTGCCGCACCTGGACGGGGGCACCGAACGGGCAGTCGCCACTCCCGCGGTCGAGCCCCAGACCCCGGTGTCGCTCCGGGTCATGGTGATCGACGACGAGGAGGCCGTCCGCGAGGTGTCAGCTCGCTTCCTGAAGCGACTCGAGTGCGATGTCACCTGCTTCGCCAATGGATTCGACGCCATCGAGCACTTCAGCCGCGCCCGGCGAGAGGTAGATGTCGTGCTGCTCGACCTCGTCATGCCGTGGCTTGACGGCAAGAGCGTCTTCTTTGCCTTGCGCCGGATCGATCCGGCGGTCCCGATAATCCTCGTTTCCGGCTTCAGCCGGGACGAGACCGCACAGTCCTTGATCGACGAGGGGGCGTCCGACTTCATCGCCAAGCCCTTCACGTTGCTGACCCTGTCCGAGGCCCTCTCCCGCATCCGGCCCTCGCGGTCGATCGCGCCGGACGGGCAAGCGATCGGCGACGAGGCATAGAGGGAGACCACGGGTCGCGGCCGACGCGGGGGAGGGCCCGCCTCCCCCGCCGAGAAGAAACGTAGCGCAGACGCGATCCGCCACTCTACTCGGGTTCTGGGCCTCGCCCGCGCCAGGGAGTCTTCTGCCAGATCCGGCCAAGATCACACCGCCCAGGGATCATTCATCCTCTCGGACCAACCGGTAGCGCCGTCGTTGGAGCCCCTACGGATCCAGCCCACCGCTCGTCGTCCGCGACGAACCACGCCCACTCGCCCCAGATGAGCTCGGCCACGGCGCCGCCGTAGGTGTGGCCTTCGCCCTTGGCGAAGACGACATGGGACTCGATGCCGGCCGTCTCGAACCATTTCGCCAACCTTCGGCCCCCGTGATCGCAATCCCACTGCCCGCAAGCGAAGAGCACACGACTTCCCCCGTTGGCCGCGAAGGCCGTCACGTTCGCGCGGGTCCAGCGATCGAAGCCACCCTCGACCAGGACCGCACGGTCGAACCATGTCGGCCGCCGCGCGATGATCGCGACCCCCATGATCGCACCCTGCGAGAACCCGGCGAACACGTGCGGCGGCGGCGTGATGTAGCCAGGGAACGCCTCGGCGACGCTCGCGAGCGCTTGCTCGATCTCCCGCTCGAGGTGCTGGTTCGTGAGGTAGTGATAGCGGGGATCGTCGAGCGCGGGCGGATCGCGGCGGGCGACCCCCCGCGGGCAGAGCACGAAACCCGCATCGCCCACGATGTCGCGCCAGACCGCGCAGGCCCACTCGGGCCGATCGTAGTTGCCATGCGTCGCCACGACGAGGGGCCGCGGCTCGGTCGCGCCGAGGGGGAGCGACACCACGGCAGGTGCGTGATCGGGCACCTCGAGCTCCATGAGCGGCGGCCGATCAACGAGCGGGCGGAGCCCCGAGCGCGAGGCGCCGCTCCCGTCGCTCCCGGCCGTACCTCCTGCCGCTTCCGCAGCGGCCCTCGGCGCGGGGCCCTGGACCGCGGCCTGGCCCTCCGGCGGAGGCCCCGCCGACTCGCCGATGGCGCTCGAGGGACCCGCCGTGATCGGACGCGAGCAAGCCGCGACGAGGGCGCCCGCGCCGAGCCACCGAACACGCCAGGTCGCGCCAGAGTCGGCGCTCCGGCGAGCTGGGACACCGAACGATGGTGCGGACCGCGTCACGGGAGCGACCGAGCGTACCCTGCCCACCGCAGTCGAACCAGGCCGGGGCGAACCTGGCGCCGGGCGAAGCGCCGCCGGGCGCGGCGCGGGGAACGCTGGTGCCTAGAGCAGCAATCAGGTTGATTGCTGCGTCAAATCAACGACCTAGAGCACCGAACCGGCAGCAGACCGCTCCAGAGGCAGCGCTGGAAAAGCGTCCTCGCTTCGCACAGACGCGTTTCCAGCGCTGCCGTTGCTGTTGGCAACCTGATCGGTGCTCTAGGCGAGAGCGGCCGCGGACTCACGGCTCGCTCGACGCCACCCCGCGCGGTCGCGCGGTCGCGCCGAGCGATGGCAAGGGGAAGCTCGTCGGTACCCGCGGCAACGACCAGGCGGAGGGCATCGTAGGCAGCGCCGAAGGCAGGGTCGGCAGGTCCGTGGGCAGACCAGGGGGTAGGGAGGGCAGGTCCGCGAGATCGGTGCTCGAGAGATCGAGGCTCGACAGATCGATGGTACCCAGGCCCGGGATGGGGATCGGCTTGAGGCCACAGCCGACGCCGATCGTGCGGAGGAGCTTCGCCTCGGCGAGCCTGCTCGTATCCGCCTCCACCTTCACGAACACGGTGACCGAACCGTTCACCATCTCCCGAGCGATGCGCCCTGCGATGCGGCCGAGCTCCTGACCGAGACGGCTCTCGGCCACGGCGTCGGCCAGCGCTGCACAGGGCAGGTCGCCGCGGAGCGCAAGCCGAACCGTCGCCGACTCCGGACCGCGCACCACCTCGCCCTTCCCCTTCACCACGAAGCGCCCAGCGGTAACGCTGGTCTCGGTGAGCTCTGTCCGCAGACGGTCCGTGCTCACCGCGAGCTTGGTGTCGAATATGGTCGTGTCGCCGAAGACGAAGCCGCTAAGCTCGACGGGATGGGGTGGGAGGTAGCCCTTGAGCTCGAGGTGCAGCGTGCCGTTGATGGGCCCGGTTTGGATGCCCTTCGGCAACGAGAGCTTCGCGGTGCCGCTCGCGGTGACGCCGGCGATCGGGAGCGGAACGCCGAGCGGCCGAGCCAAGCGCCCGAGCGGGATCGGACGGAGGGTGACGGTCGCTGCGGGCGAGGTCGCGGCGTGCTCCACGACGATCTCGACCGGAGCGTTCGCCGGCGAATCAGCGCCGAACCCGAGCTCGACCTGCGCCTTGCCCGAGCCATAGCTCGCCGTGACGCGGCCGACCGAGATCCCCGCGATCCGCGCCTGCTCAGCCGAGAACACACCCCCGGTCGGGGCCGGGAACACCGCGCCCTTGCCGAGCACGAGCCAAGGCGCCGCCTTGGCCGCCTCTCGCCACTCCACGGCGGCGCCGCTCGCGGTGAAGGGCACCCGGAAGTTCTCCGGATGGGCACGGGTCCACTCGGCCAGGGCGAGGGCTAGCACGGGAGCCGCACCGACGATACGGACCCTTGCGCCATGCACCGCCGCGGCGACCGGCTCGAGGCTCTCGAGGCGCAGGACCACCTCGTCGAGCTCGGCCTCGATGCCCGGCACCCCGACGAGCCGGAGCTTGACCTCCTCGAGCTTCAGCGACGATAGCGAGGGGTCCATGCGCGCGAACTCGATCGCAAAGCCCCTCGCCCGTGCCTCGTCCTGCACGCGGCGCTCGAGGTACGGGGGGAGGAGGACCGCGACGAGCATCGCGACGACGACCACCCCGAGGCCGAGCGCGACCGCGAGCCCCCCAACGCACCCAAAGAGGTAGAAGAGGCGACGTCGGCGGGGAAGCGGAGCGGGCGCAGCCGAGCCCCCGGCGTGGGCCGAGTTGCCCGGGGTGAGCGAATCCTTGGCGGCAGCCGGCGTCATGAGGGGGAGCATAGCCCAGGTCTCACCCCGACAGGTGCTTTGCTCGCCCCCGAATCCCTCCGTAGAATGCTCACCGTCGAGGCGGCGTCGGTGGCATCGGTCCCGCTCCACCTTCTTCGTCGCGAGGCGCGTATGGTCGAGACTACCTACCTTACCCCGGAAGGCGCCCAGAGACTCACGGACGAGCTCCGCCAGCTGCTCGAACGCGAGCGCCCTCGGGTCGTGCAGGAGGTCGCAGAGGCGGCAGCCCAGGGCGACCGCTCGGAGAACGCCGAGTACATCTACGGGAAGAAGCGGCTCCGGGAGATCGACCGACGGGTCCGCTTCTTGACCAAGCGCCTCGAGAGCGCGCAGATCGTGCGGGCGGCAGAGGTGGCGAACGACCAGATCCGCTTCGGAGCCCGCGTGCTGGTGGAGAATGAGGAGGGGGAGCAGCGCACCTACGTCCTGTTGGGGCCAGATGAATCGGATCCCGACCGAGGTCGGGTAAGCTTCCGTTCGCCGATCGGGCAGGCGCTCCTCAAGCGGCGGGTCGGGGACACGGTGACGGTGCGACGTCCGGCAGGGGACCTCGATCTGACCATCCTCGAGGTATCGTACGACGGCTGAACGAGGCCTGATGCCGGAAGCTTTCGACGGAACGACACGATACGCGATCCGGCGCCGCATCGGCGAAGGTGGAATGGGGGTCGTGTACGAGGTCTTCGACCGCGACCGCCAGCGGAACGTCGCGCTGAAGACCCTCACCCGGGTCGATCCCGCGGCGATCTACCGACTCAAACAGGAGTTTCGCTCGCTCGCCGATGTCGTCCATCCGAACCTCGTGGCGCTGCACGATCTCGTGTCCGAGGGTGATGCCTGGTTCTTCACGATGGAGTACGTCCGCGGGCAGAGCTTCATCGAGCACGTGCGCGGCGCGCCACCCCCCGCGACCGATCCGCCACCGGGGCGCCGCGAGCCGACCGGTCTGCTCACTCTACGGTCACCGGACGCCGTCGGGCCGCTCGAGAGCACCGAAGCCGCGTCAGGCCTGGCCGAGGCGGTGCGCGAGGGACGCCACTGGTTCCCTGATCTCGCGAAGCTGCGCGGCGCCTTGAGCCAGCTCGCAGAGGCCGTGCAGGCGATCCACGCGGCCGGCAAGCTGCACCGCGACCTCAAGCCGAACAATGTCCTGGTCGCCGCGGAAGGGCGGGTGGTCGTGCTCGATTTCGGGCTGGTCAGGGAGCGGGACGAGAGCGGGCTCGAGCTCTCGCGCGATGAGGCCGCCGTCGTCGGCACGCCAGCGTACATGGCGCCCGAGCAGGCCGCTGGCGAGCCGGCGACGGCAGCCGCAGATTGGTACGCGGTCGGGGTGATGCTCTACGAAGCGCTCGCGGGGCGGCTGCCGTTCCGCGGCACCGTCTCCCACGTCCTGGCGCAGAAGCAGCACGTCGACCCGGTGCCGCCGTCGCGGCTCGCCGGCGGGGTGCCGCCCGATCTCGACCAGCTGTGTCAGGCGTTGCTGCGCCGCGATCCCGTGCTGCGTCCGGGCTTCGGAGACGTGGCGGCGCGACTGCGGCTGGGTCCCGTCGTCGTGATGCCGCCCCAACGGGGCACGAGCCTGCCGAGCGAACCCCAAGAGGTCGCGCCGCCGTTCGTCGGACGCACCCGGGAGCTCGCCGCGCTCGAGGACGGGCTCGCGGACACGCGCCGCGGCAGCCCCGTGATGATCTACGTGCACGGTCCCCCGGGCATGGGCAAGACCATGCTGCTCGATAGGTTCGTCGAGCGGCTCCGCAAGATGCCCTCGACGGTCGTGCTCACGGGGCGCTGCTACCAGCGGGAGTCGGTCCCGTACAAGGCGTTCGACGCGGTGATCGACGCCCTCAGCCACTACCTCAAGCGACTGCCCATCTCCACGGTCGAGGCCCTCCTGCCCCGCAACGTCCGGGAGATCGTGCGGCTCTTCCCCGTCTTCGATCGGGTGGAGGCGGTGCAGCGCGCGCCGCGCTGCGGCGCCGCTCCAAACGTGGAGGATCCCCGTCCGCGTGCCTTCGCCGCCTTGAAGGAGCTGTGCGCTCGCATCGCCGACCGCCAGCCGCTGGCGATCGTGGTCGACGACCTGCACTGGGGTGACCTCGACAGCGCCGAGCTCTTGGTCGAGCTCCTGAGCGCCCCCGACGCGCCCGCCCTGCTGTTCGTGGCGGGCTTCCGCACCGAAGCGGTGGAGACGAGCGCGATGCTGGGCCTCCTCCAAGAGAACCAGACGCCACAGATCCAGGCGCTGCGCCGGATCCTCGGGGTAGGACCGCTCGACCTCGAGTCTGGGATTGGCCTGGCCCTCGATCTGCTCGGTGGCTGTGATGACGACGCATGGATGTTCGCCAAGGCCATCGCTCGCGAGGGACGGGGGAATCCGCTCTTCATCGCCGAGCTGAGTCGCCATGTCGCAGCGATGGTGGCGAGCGACGAGTTCGTTGACCGCCGCGCCCTCGTGGGCGCGACCCTCGAGGAGGCGCTCGTCGCCCGGATCGCCAAGCTCTCGGTGGCGGACCAACGCCTGCTGGCGGTGCTCGCCGTGGCCGACACGCCGATCGAGCAGGAGATCCTGACGAAGGTCGCGGGGCACGTGGGGGAGCCACGACTCGCCATCGCTGCCCTGCGCCGGCAGCGGCTCGTCGAAACCAGCCGCCGGCAGGGGTACGAAGTGGTGGAGGTCGCGCACGAGCCGCTGCGCGAGGTGATGCTCGATCGCCTCACGCTGCGCGAGACCCGCGAGCTCCACAGCCGCATCGCGGTGGAGCTCGCGGCCACGGGCCGCGCCGAGCCGGAGACGCTCGCTCGACACTTCGCCGACGCCGGCCAGCGCTCGGTCGCCGCCGAACATGCGATGCGCGCTGCTGAGCGGGCGCGAGCGTCCCTGGCCTTCGCCCGCGCCGTACACTTCTTCGATCTGGCGCTCGCGTTCGGCGACCCCGCGGACGGGAACCGCTGGCAGGTCGTCGTGCGCCTCGCCGACGCGCTGTCCTCCGCGGGACGCACGGCAGAGGCGGTGGAGCGGTATTTGCAGGCGGCCCGCGACGCACCCGCCGCCGCAGCTTTGCAGCTTACCCGACGGGGGGCGGAGCTCAAGGTCCGCAGCGCTCGCGTGGAGAACCTATTTCGCTCCTCGACGAGCGGTGAGGTGTCCCTCTTCGACGGAATCCGACGGGAGGTGCTCCAGGCCCTCTTGAACGAGAGCGAGGTGGTCACGGGGCGAACCGGTGACCTGTTGGTCGAAGGGACGGATCGTGCCGAGTGCTTCTACGTCGTCCTCTCGGGGACGGTCGAGCTTTTCCGCGGCGAGCGGGGAGGAGCCAGGATCCCAGAGGGAGCGGTGCTCGGCGAGGTCCCATTCCTGCTCGGAGCCGCGCGGACCTCGCGCGTCCTCGCGGCGAGCGATGACGCCCGACTGCTCGCCATCAGCCAGCGGTCGCTCGAGGCATTGACCGAGTCGAACCCGCGGCTGGCGCTCCAGCTGGTGGTGAATCTGTCGCGCATCGTCTGCACCAAGGCCACTGGGGTGCAGCGCCGGGTGCTCGGGGGTGACGGATCTGGTCACCAATAGTGGGCTGCTTGCCCGACTCAACCTGAACGCCTGGGGCAGCTGCCGCCGGCGCAGACGTCCCCTTCGAACGCCCCCGGACGAGCGTCCGTAGAGCACCCTCATCCCCTGTCCGAACCCCTGGTTTCGCCCAGCTGGCCTCGAAAGGGGTCGGAACCCTGCCAACCTGGTCCCACACGGCCTCACCAGGGTGCCACCAGTGGGCGAGGGACCGATGCTGGCCTGGAAGCGGCCCGCTGGCAGGGGTCCGATGCTGGCATCTGCAAGACTGGACCGTGACCGTGGTAGAGTGGCTGCGGTGTCGTCACGCCACGACAGCAGACGGGGAAGCATCGAGGGCCCGGGGTGTGCCGATCGAGGTCGGCATCGCTCGGCGGTGGCCTGGGCGAAACGGGCCACGACGGTGATCGCCTGGGCGACCACGGTCACGCTGCCGCACGTCGCCCACGCGGCCGAGGACCGGCCCGCAACGACGCTAGATCCAGTGGGAGACACGGCGTCCGCCCTCCCGGGCATCGCCCGCGTCGGCGTTCCCGGGCAGCGAACCAGCGTCGCGGCCTTCGCAGGGACGGGGAGCTACGGGTTCACCGAGGCACAGGCCGATCAGTCGGGTACGAACCACCGCGCGGCGGGGACCCTTGCCGTCTCGGTGGCACCGATCGACTGGCTCGCGCTCGGGCTGCGGCTCGACGGTCGCTACGACGCACACCCCGCGGATGATCGTGGTCGCGACTCGGGTGGGGTCGGCGAGCCGCGCTTGGCCGCCCGCGTCGGGCAGGCCTGGCGAGCACTGCGCCTCGGCGCCGAGATCGCGGCCTGGCTTCCGGGCAGCGAGGCCCCTTCGGTCGATTTCGCCGCGACCACCCTCGATTTTCGCGGCCTGGTTGGGACCACTATCGGGGGCGGGGCCACGACGGTGGGTGGAATCGTGGGCTACCGCTGGGACAACAGCGCGGATTCGGAGCCCGACCCTGCGAGCTTGCGCGTGGGCGATCGGGCGGCGCTCGGGTTGAGCGAGTTCGACGCATTGCTCCTCGGCATCGGGCTCAGCCAACGAGTGAGCTCGGTCGAGATCCTGGGCGAGGTCAGCGCCGACTGGCTCGTCGGCGAGGGTGCCCCGGGGCTCGGTCATTCGCCACTGCGCCTCACCGCTGGTCTGCGCCATTCCTTGTCCAGGAGACTCGCCTGGGAGGCGCTCGGGGAGGTGGTGCCCACGGCACGCCCATCGGTAGCCGCGGATGCACCGATGGCGCCGATCGAGCCGCGGTTCTCCTTCTACCTTGGGCTGCGCGCCCGCCTGGCACCCCTGCCTGCGCCGGAAGCGGCACCGCTCGTCGGGCCCACCGAGACGCTGGCCGAAGGGCCCACTGCGCTGCCTCCCGAGCCCGCGGTCCTCGCGCCACCGCCTCCCGGGGAGCCGATCCTCTGCTCGGTCGCCGGCACCGTCGTCGATGAGAGCGGGGCGCCGATCGTGGACGCCGCCGTCAAGGCGACGGTCGGCGAGAAGGTGCTCGAGGAACGGACGGACGCAGGCGGCCAGTTCGAGCTCCGCGGCGAGGCCTGCGGGAAGGGCGAGCTTGCCGTCACCGCCGTCGATTTCGACCCCGGTGCGCGCGACGTGGAGCTCACCGAGGCGCCGGGCACTGTCGTGGAGATCTTGCTGCGCCCAGCCGTGCCAGCCGGAGAGCTCCGAGGCCTGGTTCGCGCACTCGATGGCAGGCCGATAGCGGCCCGCATCCGTGTCATCGGCACCAACCTGGAAACCACCACGGGCACTGACGGCTCCTTCTCGATGCAAGTAGCCCCCGGCAGCTACACGGTCGAGGTCGTTGCGGAAGGGTTCGCGCGCCAGCGCCGGGCCGTGCGCATCGACAACCGCGGCGTAACCATCCTCAACGCCGATCTGCGGCCGGGGCCATGAGGGCAGCGATCCTTTGCCTGCTGGCCGTCCTCCTCACCTTGGCGCCCCTGACGGGTTGTCGCTGCTCGAAGGCGCCAGCGGTGGCGGAGCTCGTCAAGATGGACGGTACGGTCGAGCGAGACTTCGCCGGTCACGAGCGAAATTGGAGCCCAGCCGCCCCAGGCGCGCGGTTCCAGATGGGGGATGGCATCCGCGCCGCGGCGGCATCGCACGCGACCCTGGCGCTCGCGGGAGAGGCTCGACTCCTTGTCTCGCCCGGGGGCTCGATCCGATTCCTCCCGCACGGACCGCTGGGGTATCTCGTCCTCGACGTCGAGGTCGGCGAGGCAGTGCTCGAGACCAGTGGACAGCGGGTCCGGGTAAGCTCGTCCTTCGGGCAGGTGGTGATCGATCCCCAGTCGCGAGTCGTCATGGAGCGGTCCGACAAGGCCCTCAGCTACTCGGTCGAGCTCGGCAAGATCACGCTGGGCGAGGAGGGACCGAGCGCCGTGGAGGTGGGAGCCGGGCAAGGGATATCGGTGGAGCTCGGGGGCGTGATCCTCGAGCCGGTCGCTCTGGGATCCGCGGCGGTCGCCTCGACATCCGCGGCCGCGTCCGCCACCCTACCACCCCCGCCGCAGGAGATCGTGGCCACCACCCGGGGCAACGGCGCTCAGCACCGCGTTCCCGGTGTCCAAGCCTGGCAGCCGCTGCCCGCCGGGGAGTCCCGCCTCGCTCCAGGGACCGGGGTCCGGGTGACCGGGAAGACGCAGGTGTCGATCCAACGAGGCGAAGCCCATGCCGAGCTGACCCAAGGGGAGTTCGTCATCGGCCTGCCCGGTGGCACCCTGGTGCAGGCGTCGGGTCCCGTTCGCCTGTCCGCATCCGGCAGCGCCGTGACGGTGCCCGGCGGAGTGATCGTCCCCAAGGGCAGCGCGGACACTACCGCGGAGATCGAGCTTGGCGCGGACCAGAGCGCTCGGGTGCGCGTGTTGCTCGGCGCGGTGGAGCTGCGGGGAGCGCGGACAGACGAGGCCAGGGGTGGCGAAACGGGCACCTTGAGCGCCAAGGGCGAGGTCGAGATCACGGGGCGTGCCCCTTCCCCGGCCAATCTGGTGATCAACGGCGGCGACAGCTGCACGGTACATGACCCGACCCCCCCGACGGTGGTGGGCTTCCGCCTCGGCGGCAGATGCCCCAAGGGGGCCATCGTCGAGGTGAGCGGCCAGTCCTTCGCTAGCCAAGAGGAGCCCGCGACGGCTCCTTTCGCGATCGGCAGCCTCCCCTACCGCGTGCGCTGCCTCACCCGGAAGGGCCCGGATCCAACCCCCGTGGCCAAAGGCACCGTCGTCGTGGTGCGGGATTCGGGGCAGAAGACGATCGCGTCCTATGCCGCGCCGAGCAGCCACGTCAACACGGATGGGCGACGCTACACGGTCCTATACCAGAACCAGCTACCCCAAGTGAGCATCGGCTGGGCCACGGCTCCGGCCGCCACCTCGTTCACCCTCGTCCTCACGGGACCGCTCAACAAGAAGGTCACTTCGGGGTCGGCCCAGGCGTCCTTCCCATCTGGGAGCTTGCCGGAGGGGACGTACCAGGTGTACTTCGAAGCCGCGATGGACCCACCTCGACGCTCCCGGTCCACGACCATCGCGCTGCGGTTCGACAACGCGACCCCCACCGCCACCATCGCCGGACCCCTCGAGGTCGAACCGGGGGCCAAGGTCCCGGTGACTGGAACGGCACTGCCGGGGTGGCGGGTCTACCTGGGAGACCAGGAGCTGCCGCTCGACCCCCAGCAACGCTTCGCGGGCGAGGCGGAGTCACCGACGGACGGGGCCGCGCTCCCGATTCGGTTCGAGCATCCGACCCGGGGCACCCACTACTATCTACGGCGAACGATCCGGCGATGACCATGGCCTTCGATGTCCTGGCCGGCAAGACGCTGCTCGGACGCTACCGCGTCGTGATGCCGATCGGTCGTGGTGGGATGGGCACCGTCTATCTCGCTCGTACCGAAGGCGCGGCGGGGTTCGCGAAGCCGGTGGTGATCAAGAGTGTCCACGCCGACCTCCTCGGCGATCCCATGATGGTGCAGCTGTTCGCCCGCGAAGCGCGCCTGCTGTCGAACCTGCACCACCCCGGCGTCGTGAACGTCCTCGACTTCGGCGAAGAGGACGGCATGTACGTCATGGTCCTCGAATACGTCCACGGCTATGACCTCGGCGCGTGGAGCCGCTACCGAACCCAGACTCAGTCGCCATTCCCGCTCAGTGACGGGCTGTTCATCGTGTTGTCCGTGCTCGACACGCTGGCCTACACGCACAACTACCAGCGTCCGGACGGGACGAAGCTCTCCATCGTTCACCGCGACATCTCACCGGGCAACATCCTCATCAGCCTGGACGGTCAGGTGAAGCTCGCCGACTTCGGTATCGCGCGCGCGGCGGACGACGCTGGGGAGTATCGCTCACGCATCGGCACGTTCAAGGGAAAGCTCGCCTACAGCGCCCCCGAGCTCGTACAGGGGAGCGAGCCCACGCCAAGCGCCGACCTCTACTCCCTGGCCGTGGTGCTGCTGCAGATCCTGCTCGGCGAGAATCCGTTCAAGGGGCAGACGATGGGCGAAACCGTCCAGCGGGTGGTGGCGCTGCCCCCACCGCACGTCTCCGCGCTGCGCGCAGGCTTCTCGGCGGAACTGGACCGCGTGCTGCTCCGCGCGCTCGCCAAGAACCC
Source organism: Polyangiaceae bacterium (assembly GCA_016933275.1). Lineage (GTDB taxonomy): Bacteria > Myxococcota_A > Polyangia > Polyangiales > Polyangiaceae > JAFGBI01. Next base: position 15,675 of record JAFGBI010000084.1, read on the forward strand.
TGCCGAACGCTTCGCGAATGCCGCCGAGTTCGCGCATACGCTCCGCAAGCTGCGGAAGGCGGACGACGAACATGCGTTCCGCGAGTTCGCCCAGCACGTGCGCGAGGACTTCGACGGCGGGTTGCCCTTGCTCCTCGACCTCGACCCGCTTGTCGACCGCGACGCGGCGTGGCGCCATGAACAGGCAGGAACGCCCGTCGCGCTGAGCTCGACGCCGCCAGCGCTGGTGAGGCGTCCGCACGAGGTCTTTGACGCGCCGACCGCCGTAGTGCCCGCCGTTGCCTCCCCCTCGGAGGCAGAGACGGCTCGCCCGCCGCGCCAGGCAGCGAGAGAAAGACGACGGGCCCGGCGGCGCACCATCGCCCTCGCAACGGGCAGCGCCAGCCTGGTCCTGGTCGTATCCTTCGTGATCCTTTTTTTCGCACTGCGCCGGGGACCCGCGCAGCTGGTCGAGGGCTCCTACTACGCTGGCAACACGTCGAGCCGCCCAGGCCCCACGTTGATCCCCATCGACCACGACCCGATGCCCGCCGCGTCGACCGCGGCCCCGAGCGCCTCCTCGGGGAAGACCGAGCCCACGACGGCCATCGCCACCACCCTCGCCGAGCGGCAGCCCGCGATCGAAGCGTGCTTCGAGGCGCACGTCGAGCACTTGACCGGAGCCCCCGAGATCGGGCTGCGCTTCCGCCTCGGCGCGGACGGCTCGGTACAGAGCGCCGAGCTGTCGCCGCCCACGCTTTCGAACACTCCGCTCGGCCAGTGCCTACTCGACGTGGCGCGCACCACCCAATTCCCCCCGCTCGGACGCGATCTGTCCTTCCGCCTGCCGATCACCGCACACGTGTCGCAATGATCGGTGAGAGCACCGACCAGGTTGCCGGCAGCAGCGGCAGCGCTGGGGAATTCGTCCATGCAGGGCGAGGACGCGTTTCCAGCGTCGCCGTTGGCGAGGTCCGCTGCCGCGTCGGTGTTCCAGGTTGTTGATCCGACGCAGCAAACAACCTGAGTGCTGCTCCAGAGCGCGCCTACTCGAACGAGAATCGGATCTCGTGCTCGCAGACGAAGATGGCGTCGCCGTCCTGGATCGTGCGGCGCGCAACGCGCTGCCCCTGGAAGACGATCCCGTTGGTGGAGCCCATGTCCTGGATGACGTACTCCGCACCTTGACGCTCGATGACCGCGTGGTGCCGAGAAACGTTGGGATCCTTGATCACCAGGTCGCTCGAGTTCTTAACCCGACCGATGATGAAACGGTCCTTCTCGACCGGGAAACGGGCGCCCCCGTAGGTGAGCCAGAGGGTGGGCAGACGCGGCCGCGTCCGCGAGCGCGCGCCGGTCGGGCTCATACCGTGATGCTGGGAGGCTGCCGCTGCGGCCGGCGCCTGCATGGGTGGCGGCGGTGGGATGGGGATCGGCACGGCGGCACGGTTCACCGCGGGTGGCGGTACGGAGCGGGCCATGAAGGGCGGCGCCACGACGGGGGGCAGCGACGAGAGGGGCACGGGCGCCGGCGGGGCCGAACCCCGCATAACCATCGGCGGTGGCACCAGCGCGGGACCCGGCGTTTGGACCACGGGTGGGAGGGTCGAGGGGTAGGCCGCCGCCACGGGGCGCGGGGAGATGGTCGGCGGACGCGTCGGCGGTCGTGTGGACGAACGGGGCGCCCTCGGATCCGGACGTGAGGTGGATGACGCGGGGCGCTCGAGCCCGGCGCCGGCCTCCCTCCCCGCCACCCTCCGCGGGCCATCGGAGGACTGCTCGTTCTGCCGCAGGTGATCGTAGAGCGCCGTAGTGATGAGCTCATCGAGGGACTGCTCGCGATCCGCGGCCATTCGTTCGTAGGCCTCCCAAAGCTCATCGGGGCAGCGGAAGCGGCGGATCTTGGGCGGGTCGGCCATTGGTCCCCTGAACCGGGTAGATCATGTCATGGTGGGGAGGCTCTTTGAAGCTGCGATCGGCGGCGCCCGAAGAAGGCCGAAATCGGCACCTCGACCGGCTCGTCATCGAGGGCGACGGCGGCGAGATGCCGGAGCAGCGGGAGATCCGCAGACACGAGCCGTCCGGAGCGCTCCAGCGTTGGGAGCGCCGACCGAAGCACCCCGAGGATCTCGAGGCACTCCAACGTCACGCCGGGCATGGCGGCCCGAGCACGGGTGGCGCCGATCCCCGTACCGAGGAGCCTGCCGAAGCGACCCGTTCGACCACCGTTGCAGGTGACGTCGAGATCACCGACACCGGCGAGCCCCGCGGCCGTCGCCGGATCGCCGCCCAAAGCCCCGACGACGACCTGCATCTCGAAGATGCTCTGGGCGAAGATCGCGGACTCGAGGTTGTGCAAGGCGACGGAGCCCGCGACGCCACCATGGCGCTCGTGGATCCCTGCCGCCAGACTGACTCCCATGGCATAGGCGTTCTTGAGCGCAGCACAGGTTTCGACGCCGATGACATCGGAGCTGGGAAAGAGGTGATAGTACGGCGTCGTCAGCGAGGCAGCGAGGCGGTCGAGGACCCCAACGTCACGTCCCGTCAGAACGACGGTGGTGGGCACGCGACGCGCGAGCTCGCCCGCGATACAGGGCCCAGCGACCGCCGCCGGACACACGGTTCGACGAAGCTCCGAAGAGAGGCAGGCTTGAAGGAGGTCCGGGAGGATTCGCAGCTCGCCGTCGTGAAGCGCGAGCCCCTTGGTGATGATCACGATCGGCACCTCGCGCCGGAGATGCTCGGCGAGCACCGCACCGGCCCACGGCACCCCGGCGGAGCTCACCCCGACCCCGATCACCTCCGCATCCGCGAGCGCGTCGCCGAGCGCCGTATCCGGCAGTGGCTGGACGTTCGGCGGAAGAGAGACGCCGAGCCCAGGGTGAACGGCGGTTCGCTCCAGCGCTTCGATGATGGCTTTGTCGAGATGCGTACCGACGAGCCTCACCGTGTGCCCCGCATCCGCGAACGGAACGGTGAACGCCGTGCCCATCATCCCCGCCCCCACCACCGTGATCCTGGCCATCGCCAGGGGCTAGCGCATCCGGCGCGTGCCGGCGACCGTTCTCGGGAACGCCCGGTCGGGGCTGGCCGGTGGGGGTGAGGGCGCCCGGACGGTGACGTTGGCGGGCCGCCCAGGTTAGACTCCACCCGTGCGTTCGACGCTCCCCTACGATCCACGCCGGCACTTCGGCGGTGAACGGGGGTGGATCGCGGCCTTGGGTGGGAAGGTGCTGTCCTCCCTGAGCACGATCGCGGCCCTGTCCCGAACGCTGCGCGAGGCATTGGCCAGCGTGAATGCTCCCGGCAGCGCCGCAGCCGCGGCGGTCCGCAACATCACGCTCACGCAGATCCTGTTCACGGGCGTGGATGCGGTCTCACTCGTGAGCATCGTCGGCCTCTTGATGGGAACGACGATCATCATCCAGACTAGCCTGATCGCTCCCGGCGCGGGAGGTGAGGTGCTGGGGAGCATCCTGGTCGCGGTGGTGATCCGGGAGCTCGCACCGCTCCTCACCGCGATCATCGTCGCCGGGCGCTCCGGCACGGCGATCGCGACAGAGCTCGGCAACATGAAAGTCAACGCCGAGATCGACGCCCTCGCGTCGCTCGGCATCGATGTCCCGCGGTACGTCGTCTGGCCGCGAGTCCTCGCCTCGGTGGTGAGCGTGCTGGTGCTCACGGTCTACTTCGCCGCCATCGCGGTGGGTGGCGGCTACATCGTCAGCATGCTCGTCGCCTCGCCCACCTTCGGCTCGCTGCGCTCGGGATTCGCGGCCGCCCTGGAGCCGCTCGACCTCGTGCTCTTCGTCGTCAAGGGGACCGGCCTGGGGTTGTTGGTCGGTTGGGTTTCCTGTCACTACGGACTCCAGGTCGGCAGCTCCCCGACCGAAGTGCCGATGCAGGCCAGTCGCGCGGTGGTGTTGACGCTCGTCTCCTGCGTCGCCTACAGCACCGCCGTGACCGTCCTCTACTACTGGACGACGGGCATCTCTGCGACCCCGGTGCAGCAGTTCTAGTTCTCCGCTACCCTCTGCCCCCGCCATGATCGACCCTGCCGCCGTCATCGACGAGCTCAACGCGCGCGAGCTTCTCTACCAAACCACCGACGAAGCCGCGCTCCGAGACCACCTCCGCCAGCCCGCGGTCGTCTACAATGGGTTCGATCCGACCGCGGACTCGCTAACGGTGGGCAACCTGGTCGCCATCATGCTGCTGCGGGTGTTTGCGCGCCACGGCCACCACCCGATCGTACTGATGGGTGGGGCGACGGGCCGCATCGGGGATCCCTCGGGGAAGGACACGGAACGCCAGCTACTCTCCGACGAACAGATCACCACCCACCTTGGCGGACAGCGACCGATCTTCGAGCGTCTCCTCGGCACCGACGTCGAGATCGTCGACAACGATGCCTGGTTTCGCGAGATGAGCGCCTACACCTTCCTTCGCGAGGTCGGCAAGCACTTCTCGGTCAACCAGATGCTGGCACGCGATTCGGTGAAGAACCGCCTCGAGCGCGAGGGCCAGGGCCTCTCGTACACGGAGTTTAGCTACTTGTTGCTCCAAGCCTACGACTTTCTGCACCTCCACCGCGAGCGCGGCGTGTCGCTCCAGACGGCCGGCGCCGACCAGTGGGGAAACATCGTGTCTGGGGTGGATCTCATCCGACGGGTAGAGGGGACGAACCCAGCCGGCGGGCCGCGGGCCTTCGGCCTGACCGCTCCGCTCCTCACCCGAGCGGACGGCGGCAAGTTCGGCAAGACCGAGGCGGGCGCCATCTGGCTCAGCCACCACCGCCCATCGGGCGCTCGGGGAACGTCACCCTACGGCTACTACCAGTTCTGGCTCAACACGGCGGACGCGGACGTGCGGCGATTCCTGCTCACCTTCACCGACCTCCCGGTCGCCGAGATCGAGGCCCTCGTCGCCCGGCACGCCTCGGCCCCGCACGAACGTGAGGCCCAGCGGACCCTCGCACGCGAAGCGACCGCGCTGCTCCACGGCGTCGCGGCCATGCGACGAGCCGAGGACGCGGCGCGGGCGCTGTTCGAAGGCACCGTGGAGCTCCTGGATCGGGCGACGCTCGAGGAGGTCTTCGCGCTCGCTCCGGCCACGGAGCACCCGCGGGCAGACCTCGCTGGCAACGGCGTGGCGCTCGTGGAGGTGCTGGCACAGACGACCCTGGCAAGGAGCAGGACCGAGGCGCGCAAGCATCTCGACGCCGGCGCCATCGCCCTGAACGGCAACCGTGTCACCAGCATCGAGGCTCGCCTCACGGAGCGCGACCTGCTCCACGGCTCGGTAGCGCTCCTCCGGCGCGGCAGGAAGGCCTGGCACGTGACGCGCTGGCGGTAGGCCCCGCCATCCTGCACAGGCATTCCGGCGGCTACGGGCGCTGAACAGCCCTCCTTCGCAGCCGCACCGGTCGACAGCGAGCAACCGGCAGTCTCGCGCAGGGGCGAAGGCGGGCCGGCCGAAGTCGGCGACGTGGGCTCGTTCCTCGTCCGCGGCGACGCCCCCGAAGCAGACGCCACCCCGCTCGACGGCCGCCGGGCTGCCGCCCGCGAGTGGCTGCCAAAGGAACGTGGCCTCGTTCCCGATGTCGGAGCAGGTCCCGAAGTGGATCGCCTCGCCATCGATGACCAGGCTCGAGACGCGGTCGGGAACGGAGACGACCTCTTCCGGGGTTCCGCCATTGGCCGGATAGGCGAGGATGAGGCCGCTCCGGGTGTCCTCGGCCACCGGCCGGTTCACGCTGACGTACACGGTCCCGTTGGCGACCGTGACCCTTTCGGGTCGATCCGGCGCGGGGGGATCAGCGGGTCACGCGACCGATAACGAGAGGGGAGACATCCGCCACGCGCCGCGCCACGGCGAATGCGGCGCTCACGCGGGAAAGGTGAGGATTGGCCTGATCTCGACGAGCTACGTGAAGCCAGGCGAGCGGCTCCCCTCGGGTCACCCGCGTCCCGCGCCGCGCCGAGAGCTCGATCCCAACCCGGGGATCGATCGCCTGATCCGCTCGAGTGCGCCCCGCTCCCAACGCCAATGCCACCAGGGCGAGCTCCCTCGGGTCGATCGCGGCTACCGTGCCACTCACGGGTGCCGGGACGGGGACTCGCTCGGGCGCCCGAGGCAGCCTCGCGGGATCCTCCACGACACGCGGATCACCACCGTGCGCGGCGACCATGCGGGCGAACCGCTCCAACCCGGCTCCCGAACGCCGAGCTTGCTCGAGACGACGACGCGCATCCCCCCGCCGCGCGTCGACGCCTGCGATGATCAGCATCTCCGCCCCGAGCGCGAGCGTCAGCTCGACGGTGTCCGGCGGTCCGCCACCACCCAAGACTTCGATCGCCTCCCGCGTCTCGAGGGCGTTGCCAATGGTGAGACCGGTCGGGACCGACATGTCCGTGAGGAGCGCAACGACCCGCCTGCCGGCGGCTCTGCCCACCCGCACGAGCGTGCGGGCCAGCAGCCGAGCAGCCACCAGATCCTTCATGAACGCACCGCGACCGACCTTCACGTCGAGCACCAGGCCATCGAGTCCCGCAGCCAGCTTCTTCGAGAGGATGCTGGCGACGATGAGCGGAATCGACTCGACGGTCCCGGTGACGTCGCGCAGCGCATAGATGCGACGATCGGCAGGAGCCAGCTCTGCGGTCTGCCCGATGATGGACACCCCGACGTCGCGAACCACCGCCTGGAATCGCCGCGCCTCGAGGCGAGTATCGTAGCCAGGGATCGCTTCGAGCTTGTCGAGGGTGCCGCCGGTGTGGCCGAGTCCGCGCCCCGCGATCATCGGGACGGCCACGCCGCAAGCGGCCACCAGCGGCGCCAGGCAGATGCTGATCTTGTCGCCCACACCTCCGGTCGAGTGCTTGTCTACTTTGGGGAGACGCAACGAGGAGAAGCGGAGGACCTTCCCAGAATGCAGCATCGCCTGCGTGAGGGCCACCGTCTCCGCGTCGTCGAGCCCGACCAAGAGGGCAGCCATCAACCAAGCGCTCATCTGATAGTCAGTGACTCGACCCTCCATGAAACCGGTGACGAAATCCTGGATCTCGGTTGCCCCGAGGCGCCCGCCGTCGCGCTTCTTGGCGATGAACTCGATAGGGTTGGCTCCGCATCTGGTCGTCATCACTCTCCTCGCAGGACCATGCGCCGGGTGCATGGCGAGGATAACCCAAAAACGCCGCAGTAACGGGCCACGAACTGCCAAACGGTGTTCGGCCAAGACGGGACTCGCTCTCCCCGAAGTAGGACCGTGCCCCCGAGCTTCCCCCGGCCCCGGTTCGCGGGCATAATCGCGACACCATGCCCCAGGCGCTTGGCAGGCCCAAAGGTCGCTTCACTCAGCACCGCCGGCTCGACGTGCTCCGCGATCTGCTCAGCCGCTACCCGAAAGGGCTGACCCTGTACGATCTCGCCCACCAGCTCGACGTGACGCCGCGCACGATGCGGCGGTATCTGAACGAGTTCCGCCACGATTTCGAGCTCGAGCAGTTCCCCACTCGCGGCGGCGGGCCGCTGCTCTGGCGGGTCCGGGCCGGCGAGATCCCTCGCAAGGTCGAGCTCCGGCGTACCCAGGCCTACGCCTTCCTGGCGGCCCGTCGCGTCTTCGAGCCATTGCGCGGTTCGACGCTGTTCGACGAGATCGACATGGCCGTGCAGAAGCTAGTAACCTTCGCCCATCGGCCGGGGCGGGGCCCCAACGCCGGTCCGGCAGACGCCCAGCTGGAACGCCGGTTCGTCTATCTCCCGCACGCCCCCAAGGACTACTCGCAGAAGACCGACGAGCTCGACGAGCTCTTCCAGGCGGTGTCCGACCTGAAACCCCTCGTGACGCTCTACCGAAGCAGCGGCAAGGCGCGGGAGGAACGGATCACCATCCACCCGTATGCGCTGGTGTTGCACCGAGACTCGATCTACTGCGTCGGCTACCACGTCGACCGCAGCGAGGTGCGCACCTTTTTGCTCGATCGCATGCGAAACTCCCACTCGATCGTGACCGAGCGCTTCACGCTGCCCGAGGGTTTCTCCATCGACGACTACTTCCAGGGTGAGTTCGGGGTGTGGCGGGCGGAGGAGCGTCGCCGAGTCGTCGTCGATTTCGATGCCCACGCGGCGGAATTCGTCCGGATGCGTAGGGTCCACGCCACGCAGCGCCTCGCGTCGCTTCCTGGCGGCGGAGTGCGCCTGACGATGACGATCGGCAGCCTGCACCAGGTGACGAGCTGGGTGCTGGAGTGGGGACCGCACGCGACGGTGATCGAGCCGCCGGAATTGGTCGAGCGAGTCACCACCGAGCTGGCCGGCGCGCTGGCGAACTACCCGACCTCGGTGACACGGCGCGTTAGAGCCCCCTCGACAGCTGACGCCCGGCCCCCGAAGGGCCAAGTTGAGTCCCCACGCAAGGAGCGACGCGCCGCGCTCAGACGGGCAGCTTCGCGTTGAGGAACGCGCGCAGCTTCACCAGGTTCTTCGTATCCCGTGCGAAGGTGGGCGGGCGGTATGCCGCAGCCCAGGCGCGAGCCTCGCTCACCAGCCCGGCGCGAGCCTCTTCATCGCGAAACAGGTCGTCGACATTCCGCCCCCGCACGCTCACCGACTCGAGGGCGCGGATGTACACCACGAGCCGCCCGTAGTCGTCGCCAAGGAACTCCCGCACGAGCTGGGCGTCCGCCGCGAGCCGCGCGAGGGTGTCGTCCTCGATGAGCCCACGCGCCTTGGGGCTCGACTCGAGGGCACCGACGGCGGCGACCCGGCAGACAAAGGCGTCGTCGATGTACCCGAGGTCCTCGATCCCATCGGGGATCAGATCAACCGACTTGAACAGGTAGTTTAGAGCCACCGCGCACTGCCGACGCACTGCGTCGGGCAGATCTTCACGCTCCACCACGTCCGCCAGCGCGCGCGCATCGACGCCGAGCCCAAGCAGCCACTCTGGGAATGCATCGAGGTACCGGACGTCGGGGTCGGTCATTGCTCATTCCCTCCTAGGGTCACCTCGGAGATATCACCGGTATCGCCCGCCGAGAACCCGAAATCGCGCGCCGCTACTTCAGGTGTGGCCCAGCACTCGGAGGGCATTGGTCGCACACACCCGCTCGACGTCGTTCCGCGACATCCCGCTCGCCAGAAGGGCGGCGCCGAACCGAGGATACCCGCGCACGTCCTCGAGCCCGCGCGGCGCCAAAATCCCGCCTTCGAAGTCCGAGCCAAGCGCCACGTGCTCGATCCCACCCTGGCGTACGACGTGGCGCACGTGGCGCACCACGTCATCGAGGGCCGCTCGCCGGCCGACGGCGAGGAAGGGCCCGTGGAAATTCACCCCTACCACCCCACCCGTGGCGGCGATCCCGCGGATCTGCTCGTCCGTGAGATTTCGTGGGTGGGCCGCCAATGCACGAGCATTGGAATGCGTGGCGACCACCGGACGGCCAACGGCGCGGGCCATGGCCAGCACGTCCGCCACCACTGCATCCGACGCGTGGGATACGTCAGCCGCCACACCGAGCGCCAGCGCTCGTTCGACGACCTCGCGACCGGCAACGGTGAGCCCGGTCGCAACGGCTCTGAACTCGGGACCCGCGCCGGACGAGGTGGCGAGCGCGTTGTCATGAGTGTGGACGAGCCCAAGTATCCGTAGCCCCCGCGCCACCCAAGCTGCCAGGGCGTCGGCCCGCCCCGCGAACGGTGCAGCACCCTCGAAGGCCAACCAGGTCCGTACGCGACGAACGCCGGGCACCGTGCCTGGCAAGCCAAATGGCTCGGTCACCGCCAGCGCGGAGAACAGCTGCTGGTAGGAGCGTTCGATGTCGCCGAGGCGCGGTCCACCGGGAGCGACTTCGTGCGGAACGTAGAGGGGAAGGACCACACCCGCCACGCCGGCGCGTACAAGCTCGGTCGACAGCCATTGGCCAGTCCCGCGCCCGACCGATCGGCCCTTGAAATTCAGCTGGTAAGAAAGGTCGACGTGCAGGTCGACCACGGGCACCGCAAGCTCGCCGTCGGCGGCGGACGGGGAGGGAAAGCCCGTCACCATGGCGGCGAGGAGGCCAGCGCTTGCCCAGAGGTGGTGGCGGCGGTCCATCATCGCACCCGAGTGTGGAGCTCCGATCCGAGACAATCCGTCATCGCGCGCCCAACAGGTAGCCTGCCACGAATCCGAACACCCACGCACCGCTGGCGACGATGAGCAGGATGGTGAGGGAAAAACCACGAGGCGGCAGCTGCACGACCCGGACGTCGACGTTGGCGCGTTCGGCTGACCCCGCCGCCGGCGGACCGCTCGCCCCGGGTGAGACGGTGGTGTTGACGCCGCCGAAGACCCCCGTCCGGTGCGCCGACAAGTCGCTCGGGTGGACCGGGGCGAAGAGGAGGGTCCCTCCGGAGTCCGTCGCGCTCGCCAAGCGACCCCCGCGCGCAACGTGCTCGAGCGCCGCGCGCATGCCAACCGCGTCCGCGAACCGCTGCCCGACCTCACATGCCAGCGCCCGCGCGAAGAACGTCTCCCAGTGGGCGTACTGGGGCGCCACGTTCGCGATCGAGGGCGGCCCCTCCACGAGCATCTTGGTCATCCGTTCGAACTCGTTGGCCGCGACGTAGGCGCGGACTCCGGTGAGCATCTCGAACAGGATGATCGCGACGCTCCAAAGATCGGCTTGCGGACCAGCCTCTTTGGCGTTTCGCACCTGCTCCGGACTCATGTAGCCTGGGGTTCCGAGGAGCACGCCGGTCCGCGTGCGGCGAGTCGGCCCACCCGCGACGTCGACGACCTTGGCCAGCCCGAAGTCGAGGATGCGCACCTGCTCCGTCCCGGACGTATCCTTCACGAGGAACACGTTGTCCGGCTTGAGATCGCGGTGCACGACACCGGACGCATGAGCGGCGCCGAGGGCGTCGAGCAGCCCGATGCCGATGGCGGTGGCGCGCTGCACAGGCATGCGTCCGCGGTTCATCGCCGTGCTCAGACTCTCACCCTCGAGCAATGGCATCACGAGGTAGGGGGTCCCGTCCTCGGCACGACCGTGCTCGACGACACGCACCACCCCCGGGTGGTCGACCCGGGAGCTTGCCTCGACTTCACCCAGGAATCGATCGACCACCGTCTCGGTGCCGCAAAACTCCCGACGCAGGAGCTTGATCGCGAAACGCCCCTCGCCGCTGAGGGGTGCGGACTCGTAGACCACGCCCAGCCCGCCGGCGCCCACCGCCTGCAGAAGACGCCAGCGTTGCTGGAGTACGGCGCCGGCCAGCGCTAGATCCTCGTCCACGGCGGACATCGTCGACGCGTAATACCACGGTCCAGGCCAAGGAGGTCCACATGCGAGTGGCGGTGTACTGCGGCGCCCGAACGGGGCACGATCCTCGACACTCTGCGGCGGCCGCCGCCTTCGGCAATGCCCTCGCCGAGCAGGCGTTCGGTCTCGTCTACGGGGCAGGGAGCGTCGGCCTCATGGGGATCCTGGCCAACGCGGTGCTCGGCGGTGGGGGCGAGGTGATCGGCGTGATCCCGGAGACCCTCGCCACCGTCGAGCTCCTCCACCCGGGGTTGACGCAGACCCACGTGGTCGCGGACATGCATGCGAGAAAGGCCCTCATGGCCGCGCTCGCCGACGCCTTCGTGGCGCTCCCCGGCGGCTACGGCACCCTCGAGGAGTTGTTCGAGGTCGTCACCTGGGCCCAACTCGGCCTGCATCACAAGCCGGTCTACGTGCTGGATGTCGCTGGGTACTACGCCCCGCTCGCCGCGCTCTTGGACCACATGGTCGTCGGAGGTTTCGTCACACCAGAGAAGCGGGGGGTGGTGCGCCTCGTCCCCGCGGTGGATGCGTTGATGGCCGCACTCGTCGCGGACGAGGTTCGGTCCCCGATCCACTCGTCCACTGGCACCGGAAGGGTCGAGTGAAGCTTCACCGCTCCCCGGCGCGGGCCTGGCCCCCCAAACCAAGCGCGTCGGAGGATCCTGCCCGCGCTAGGCTTCTTCTTGGCGAAGGAGGCGAGCCCTCCCCTGCCTCGGCCGCGACACGCGGCCTCCCCCTCCTCGCCGCTCGATGACCGGCGGGCGCCTCCGGCGCCGCTCCGAAGCGGTCCGAAGATCCGCGCGTGATGGGCGAATTCTCGGAGCTCGTAGATCGGGAAGCGGCAGTTTGAGGGAACCCGCGAGAGGGCGTATGATGGGAGAGTGGAAGGGGGGACCCAAGAACGTCGTACTCACCTTCGCGTACCCGCCACCCTCGCCGTCGAGTACGAGATCCCGGGGGTAGCGGCCCGTCCCGCGACGGTGGTTGACATCGGGCTCGGCGGAACGCGACTCGAGTCGATGGATCCCCCGCCGCCCGGCTCGCCGCTCACCGTCGTTCTGCAGTTGCCCGGAGCCCGCGACAAGTCACGCCTCGCCGCGACCGTCCGCTGGTCGCGGGGCCGCGTGTTCGGGCTCGCGTTCGGTGTCCTCCTTGCCCGGGACACCCACCTCATCGTCGATCTGATGCGATCGAACCTGCGAAGTCGACCGCCGCCCCCGCCGGACGAGGGATAGCGGACAACGAGCGGGCGCGAGCGAGAAAGGCGAAGAGCCGGTCCGTGTCCTCCGGCAAACGAGCGAGCCGCAGGCGACGACGTTGTCGCCGGTTCCACTCGGTGACTCGCCTCGCGTAGTCGGCGAGCTCCGCGCGCATCCTGTTCAAGCAGTCGGCGACGCGCATCACGTCGGGGGGCCCCCTGGGGACGCAGGAAGCGCCGGCGAGTCCGATCACGACGGGTTCCCCTCCGAGACCGAGATCGAGATCATAGGGAAAGGTGGCGCAGGCGAGCGGGCGGTGGGGGTGAACCGAGCAGACGTCCTCGACGAGGAAGGGACAACCCTCGCGCTCGTGACGCAGGACCATCAACCGACGCCCCTCCCGCAGTCGCACGAAGGTCTCTGGTTCCCCGGTCATGTCGATCTCGTTCGGAGCCAGCCAATCGACGAGGGCGGCTGGGTCGAGTCCCGTGGCCGCCACTAGACGCCAGAGGTCACGGTCCGTCAGTGGGACGCGAGCGCCTCGGCAACAGTCACCACACCGACGACACTGGATGCCCAGCCCGTCCACCGTCTCGAAATGGCTCAACCAACTCCCCGTGGCGGACTCAACCTGGATTTCGCGCCGACGACCGACGACATGCCGGAATCCGAAGCAGATTTCGAGCCCTATCTGCGTTCAGCGCGCGCAGAGCCGGAGTGGAGCGAGTGCAGCCTGCTGCACGAGTCCACGGAAGACCACGGCCCGAGCCCAGCGAGGGGAGCGCCGGAAGCGCCGTGCACTAGCAGCGCCAATTCGAACACGACGGGCGCGGAGAAGGCCGAAAGATGCGAGGAGTGCGGCATGGCGGACTAGAGCAGCAATCGGGTTGATTGCTGCATCAAATCAACAACCTAACCCGGCGGAGCCGAAACCAAACAGGCCAGGCGGTCAGCGGTCAGCGGTCAGGTAGAACGCGGAGACCCTGAGCGCTGACGCCTGAGCGCTGATGGCCGCGAGAACATTGAGAAATGTTCTGCC
>JAFGBI010000085.1 GCA_016933275.1 Polyangiaceae bacterium
CACAATTCATCCTAGAAATTCGCAGCGGTGATCAACTTTTTCTCGATCAACTCCTAAGGGGCGGATCCATGGCCAGGGCGCGCACGATCGCGACGCGCTGCTGCTGGCCGCCGGAGGGGTTGCTCGCGAGGCGGTCGGCGCGGTCCGTGAGCCCAACCCGGGCGACCAGCTCGCGGGCCCGGTGGACCAGCACCGGCAGCCGCTCGCCGTAGGCCGAGTACATCGGGAGGAGCACGTTCTCCGTCGCGGTGAACGCCGGCAAGAGGTGGTGAAACTGGAGGATGAAGCCGATGCTGCGGCCGCGCAGGCGGGTGATGGCGTGGTCGTCGAGGTGGGAGGTGTCCTGACCTTGGAGAAACAGGCGGCCGGAGGTTGGCCGATCGAGCAGCCCCATGAGGTTCAGGAGCGTGCTCTTGCCGGAGCCGGAGGGACCGATGAGCGCGGCGAACTCCCCGGCGTGGACGTCGAACGACACACCGCGCAGCACGGGCGTGACCACCGCGGTCCCGTGGTTCTTGACCACCTCCTCGACGCGGAGGACGGGCGGCGAGGGCGCCTCAGCCACTGCGGATCACCGTCGCTGGATCGAGCTGCGCGGCCCGCCGCGCAGGGATCACCGCCGCCAGCAGCCCGACGGCGATCGCGATGGCGGAGGCGGTCAGCATCAGCGCCGCGTCCAGCCGGACCGGGAAGGTGGGCGAGCCGTCCAGGCTGGTGGCGAGCCCAGCGAAAAAGAGCGCGAGTGCCGAGCAGGCAGCCCGAGACGGCGCCCACGACGCCGACGATGCCGCCCTGGACCAGGAAGATGCCGAGGATGCTGCAGGTCGAGGTGCCGGTGGCCCGCAGGATCCCGATTTCGCGCGACTTCTGCGCCACGTTCACCGCCAGGACCGAGGCGATACCGAGCGCGACGGCCAGCACGACGAAGAACTGGATCATGTAGCTCGAGCTCGACTGCGAGGAGAGCGCGACGAGCAGCTGCCGGTTGAGCGTCATCCAGCTCTCGCTCACCATGCCCGTCCGGGCGGCGACCTCCTGCGCGATCGTCTCGGCCTGGAACGGGTCGGTGACCCTCAGCTCGACGGTCGAGACGTCGCGCCCCAGCGCGAGCAGCGTCTGCGCGGCGCGGATGGAGACGAAGACCCAGCGCTGGTTCACGTCCTTGTTGCCAAGGTCGAAGACGCCGGCCACCACGAAGACATCGGCGCGCCCGTCACTGGAGCTGACGCGGATCTTGTCGCCGACCCGGATCCCGAGATCCTTCGCCAGCTCGGCGCCGACCACCGTCTCGTCGCCGAGGACGCGGAAGGCCCCGCTCTGCATGCGGTCGCTGATGGCGATGACCCGGGTGAAGGACTCCGGCTCGACGCCCCGCAGCGCGATCGAGCGGCTCGCGTTGCCCCGCGTCGCGAAGGCCGACCCGGCGACGGTGACCGCCGCCGCCTCGACGCCGGGCACCTGGGTGGCCGCCGCCAGGGCCAGCGGCCACTGGTCGAGGGTGCGGTCGCGCTG
Organism: Polyangiaceae bacterium; assembly: GCA_016933275.1. GTDB lineage: Bacteria > Myxococcota_A > Polyangia > Polyangiales > Polyangiaceae > JAFGBI01. Next base: position 1,513 of record JAFGBI010000085.1, read on the forward strand.
GTTGCGCTTCTTGACCCGCGCGGCAACCGGTTCCGCTGGTGTGGCGAGCACGCGCGCCTCCTCCTCGGGGGGTCGGATCACGACGTGCGCTTGGATCGTGAGGGTGTTCTTGATCAGGCTCGCTTGCAGCCCGTCGATGAGGGCGGTGAGGAAGACCATGACCGCCACGCCGACCCCGACGCCCACAAAGATGAGCAGCGTCTGCAGCCGCCCCTCGCGCAGGAAGCGCAACGCCACGAACCACTCAAACGGCACGGGCCCCTCCGCGGCGGCCGCCCCGCCGTGCTGGCCGCCGCTCAGGCATCATCGTGCACGGGCTCGACCGCGTCCGCCTCGAGGCGATCGCCGACGCCGCGGACATCGCCCGCGGCACGCTCTACAGCCACTTCCCTACCAAGGAGGCGCTGGTCGGCGCCATCGTCCGCCCGGCGCTAGAGCACGCGGTGGCCGCCCTGTCCGCTATCGACCGCGGTCGTGGCGTCGCGTCGGTCGACGCCGTGCTCGGTGTGTGGGTGGAGCTCTGGTGTGGGCACCGCGACGCCCTCCGCGTGATGCAGCACGCGCGCGCGATGCCGCTCGGCGAGCTGTCCCCCCTGCACGGCGCGCTGATGGAGCACATCCTGCCGGTGTTCGCGGGCGCCGCGGCGCGCGGGGCGCTGCGCGGCGACGATCCCGCGCGGGCGGCGCTAATGCTCGCCCGCCTCGCGATGCCGCTGCTAGAGCTGTGCGGGGAGGGTCCGAAAGCCGCCGCCCGCTTCAAGGACGCGATGCACGGTCTGCTGCTGCGGTGCTGACCTTCGCGCAGCGGCGCGTGTACAGTCGACGAAGGCCGCGAGCTCGGCCTCGCAGGCGAGGGGTTCGAGCAGGCAAACCTCGGCGTCGCTCGACCGGTAGGCGTCCGCCGGCTGCCTACACTCCGCCTCGCTTGGTGTCGGGTCGTCGATCGAGAGCGCGTCCTCGTCGTAGTCTGCGATGACGAAGGTCGTCGACGGCGGCACCGGTGCGCCGGCGCCGCCCACGCCGCCCACGCCCGATCCACCCGACGTTTCAGCGTGCAGTCCATTGGTCTCTCCGGCGTGACCACTCGATGTCGGTCCGTCGTCCTTCGTCGTAGTACCGCCGCAGGCCGAGCCCACCGCAGCGAGGGCGAGGATCCAGAGCGCGCTCACGGTCACCTGGCCCGTCGTCGTTCGGGCTCGTCCCGCTCCAGCCTGACATCGGCGACGTTCTGGCTGCGCTTCGCGTTGCTGGTGTGTCGACGGTGGTCCCGAATCCATCGTGGACAAGGAGATCTCCTCGGAGGCTGGCTCGCGGTGTGGAGACTACCACCGGCCCGTTCGGCGGACACCCGATGGAGCGTGCGACCCGTCACTCGGTGTCGCGATTCGGCGCCCTCCCGGCGCCCAATCAAGGACTCGAGGGACCTGGTGGTGCCGTCGAGGACCGTGGTGACGGTCGACACCTGGTCCTCCACGAACTGCCGGAGGCGCACCTCGATGCTCGTCTCGTGGTCGGGGAGAGCATTGTCGAGGAAGAGGGGACCGTCCCGCCATGGACTCGACCCATCGTTGAGGTTCCGGGGGGCCGAGAGCCAGGCGCAGGCTCCTCACTCCTTCGACTCGACCTGCGGTGTCGCGCGCGCACGGTCGGGTTTCGACTCTGCTCGAGGGCTGGCCGAGCGTCGTTGCGGGGAGGATGACGGAGGTGAAGCCCGCCTCCGCTCGGGGCGTCGGTCGTGGTCTCGAGACCTCTCCTCCTTTCGGTGGTTGCCCTCCCGGTCGGAGCGGCGAGCCGCGAGTCCTGCGAACGCCGAGGCCGTCTGCAGCACCGCCGCCGCGAAGTTTGCCGTGCTTCGCGCACGCTCCCACTTGGCTTCTCTCGCGGCCTCTCTAGCGGCTTCCCTCGCGGCCTCGGCCTCTCGCTCGGCCTCCCACTCGGCCTCCCACTCGGCCTCCCACTCGGCCTCCTCACCCTCCTCGGTCTCCCATTCAGCAACCTCGGTCTCCGACCGTTCGCCGGTCGCCGGCAACAGGATCCCTGGGCATTTCTGGAGGCAGTGCTCGTATTCCACCACGGCTGCGCTTCCTGCCCAGTCGTCCGGTGCTGGCTTTCCAGAGCGGTAGGCCTCGCAGACCGGGGTGCAGCGACGGGCGCCGCGATGGGGTTGATCGAAGAGACTGTACCTCGCCCCCGCCCCGTTTCGGGCACAGCCGAGAGCGGTCGCGAGAAGGACGAGGACCCAAAGGGTGAGGCGGAGACACATGGCAGCAGTCCCAAGCCTCTCCTGCGAGGAACGTGCCCACCGCGGCGACCACTCCCCATGCCGCGATCCACGGCGATCCGACCGGGAGGTGTGTCGCCTGCGCGACAGTGAGCCAGCCTACCCCGTAAACCCCCTGCTTCGCTGACCTCGTTCCATCCTGGGCTCGAAGCGGCCCGTGTCCGCATCGTCGCCACCGCGCCCGATATGCGGATCGGGCTCTGGTTCGTCGGATCCGGGCCCAAATCCCGAACCTAGCCTGGGACACCCTCTACGCCGAAGCGCGATTGAGCGATCCTCCGCGAGCTCTGTCGCGGTACGGTGACGTCGAAGCTTGGAGCCGAACGCGGCCCACAATACACTGCGTTCGGGACGAAGGTGTCCGATCTGGGGCCGGGCCCGGATCCGAAACCTGATGGCCTCTTCGCGCCGCTTCGAACCTTCGGCTCCGCGCTCCGTGGTGTCCGGCGACTATAGCGAGCCGGAATTCGAGAAGCGATACATACACAAAGAAGGGAAAATCGTCTGTACTACTAACGTCGAGAGGCGTCGCGGGAGAGCAAGATTTTCTGAGCTGAGGCTGTAGACCGTAGGCTGAAGGCTGTAGACCGTAGGCTGAAGGCTGTAGGCTGAAGGCTGTAGGCTGAAGGCTGTAGGCTGAAGGCTGTAGGCTGAAGGCTGTAGGCTGAAGGCTGTA
>JAFGBI010000086.1 GCA_016933275.1 Polyangiaceae bacterium
AATCGACACCGCATTTTTTCCACTGCTCTCGCCTCTCCGGACCCCTCGCCGCGAGAGCGTTCGCGCAGCCAACCCGCTCGCTCAACCAAGAGCCTCGGAGCACGAACTCCGGGGCTTTTTCGCTTTGTCGGGGCCGCGACGCGAGGGGGCGGGGTTTTCGCGCGGGGCGCGCGTCTCGGGGCGGCGCGAGCGATAACCCGTGCCCGGCGCGGACGGCGCCCACGGACGCGTCTGGAGGGGGGCTGGGGCGACTCTCAGCGTCTCGGCAGCGGGAGCGAGGCCACTCCGACGTGACGCTCGAGCGCGGCGCGACCGAGGACCACGACCTGTTCGACTGGTTCCAGGACGTCGCCGTGACCTCGAGCGGGCTCGGGCTCACTGACTACAGCTACAAGCGGAACCTCGACATCGTCCAGCAGGACCGCGACGGCACCACGCTGCGCCGGTGGACGCTCACCCGCGCCTGGCCGGTGAAGTTCGTCGCGGGCGAATGGGACAACGAGGCGGACGAGAACGTGATCGAGTCCGTGACGCTGACTTACGACTTCTTCCAGCTGGTGCAGTGACGGCCGGTTGCCCCCCGGCGCCGGCGGGGCGTTCTCGCTGCCCATTCGACGGCTGGCGGCGACCCCAACTTCACTAAAACCACCTGGTTCACCTGAGCGGTATACCTCCGTGTTTTAGTGAAGTCGCTGCGCCTGGCCGGAGAGCGAGGTTCATTAAATAGGTCTGCTTCACCATTGGGTGAAGCCGTGCTATTTAGTGAAGCATGGCCGTCCGACCCACGGAGAAGCAGCTCGCTGCGGAAGTGCCCGCGGCGCTGGCAAGCCTTCTGGACGTACCCCAGGAGGACGTGGAGGTCGCGGCTGGGAGCGAGGCTGACCTGCTCGTGAGCGCGGCTGGGCACTCCTTCGTAGTGGAGGTGCTCGGTGCCGCGTCGCCTGGTGCCCTGGCCGCCCACGCCTCGCAGGTAGCCGCCGCTGCCCGCCGCCAGCGCCGAAAGGCCGTGCCGCTCGTGGTGGTTCCCTTCATGGGCGACGCGGGGCGCAGGGTCTGCGAAGCCGCGAGCATCCCGTGGTTCGACCTCAGCGGGAATGCGCACATCGTCGCGCCCGGCCTTCGGATCATCGTCGACGGACGGCCGAACCGCTTCCGTGGGCCGGGCCGTCCGGCGAGCATCTTCGCCCCCAAGAGCGCGCGCGTCGTACGCTGGCTGCTCGAGAAAGAAGGTCGCGCCCTCACGCAGCGGGAGATCGCGCGCGCGACCGACATGACCGACGGCTTCGTCAGCCGGATCGCCTCCCGCCTCGAGCACGAGAGCTACGTCTTGCGCGAGCCGGGCGGCGCGCTCCGCGTGAAGGACCCGGTGCTCCTTCTCGATGCGTGGCGCGAAGAGTACCGCTTCGACAAGCATGTGCTCCTCCAGGGTCACGTCGCCGCGCGCTCCGGCGACGCACTCGCCCGCTTCGTCGGCGACACGCTCGCGGAAGGCTCGATCGAGCACGCAGCAACCGGCCTCGCGGCGGCCTGGCAGATGACGCACTTTGCTGCGTTTCGCATCGCGACCTTCTTCCTCGTCGAGTCCCCCTCGAAGGAGCTGCGCGAGAAGCTCGGCTTCCGTGAGGACGCGCGCGGTGCGAACCTCTGGCTCGTGCTTCCGAACGATGCCGGCGTCTTCCACGGAGCGGAGACGCGCGACGGCCTGCGGTGCGTCCACCCAGTCCAGGCTTACGTCGATCTCAAGGCGCACCCCGAACGCGCGACGGAGGCGGCCGAGCGTCTGCGAAGCGAGCTGCTGAGCTGGAGGCATGATGGCTGAGAAACCCAAGCATGCGTCGGAGTACAAGAGCGAGCTGGTCGAGCTCGTTCGCGCGATGTGCCTCTACGTCGCCACGAAGCTCGGCGACATGATGGACGACCTGCTCATCGTCGGCGGCTTGGTGCCGTCGCTGATCATCGACCAGGAGCACCTCGGCGAGGACGTAGACCCGCACGTCGGAACCATGGATCTCGACGTCGGACTTCAGGTCGCGTTGCTGAACGAGGGCCGCTACCGCCAGCTCACCGAGCGCCTGCGCGATGCGGGGTTCGAGATAGACAAGAACGACGCCGGCAACCCGACCCGTCAGCGCTGGGCCATCGCGAATGCGGAGCGCGTGACCATAGACTTCCTCATCCAGCCGACGCTCGAGGGGGACAAGGGCGGCAAGCTCCGCAACCTCGAGCCGGACTTCGCGGCAATCATCGCCCCGGGGCTGCGCTGCGCATTCCGGGATCGCAAGCAGGTGACCCTCAAGGGGACGACCCTCTTCGGCGAGAATGCGACGCGAGACATCTGGGTGTGCGACGCCGGCGCGTACGTGGTGCTGAAGGCCCTCGCGTTCGACAGCCGCGGCGAAAACAAGGACGCCTACGACCTCTACTACGTCGTCAGAAACTACGGCGCCGGCCCGACGGACGTCGCGTCGAAGCTGCAACCCCTGCTCGACGATGCCGATGCGAAGCGCGCCCTGACCATCCTGAAGCGCGACTTCTCCGAGCCAGACGCGGTCGGACCGATGCGGGTCGCGGCCTTCGTCACCGGTGGCAAGGACGAGCAGCTTCAGGCGGATGTGGTCGGCTTCATCGGTCAGCTGCTCGCCAAGGTGAAAAGCCCGAGCTGACCCGCCCGCTCGAAGCGGAACCGGCGGTTCCTTTCCGTGCGGCCCTGTCCCCCTCGAGCCCAGGGCGAACGCATCAAAGATGGAACACATTCGATCACTTACGTGTGCGTCTTGAGCGGCGATCCCGAACGTGATCTCTTGCCCTCGTCAAAACGAGAGGCGAGGGCATGTCGATCCGAGAAGAGGCGAGCCGGCTACGGGCCGCCCGAGCTCGAGCAGCGTCGTTGCTGCCCGCTCTGCGATGCGCACTCGCGAAAACCCTGGCGGGCACGGGCGCACCCGGCCACCGAAGAGACGGCCCGCCTGGATGGCATCCACCCAGC
>JAFGBI010000005.1 GCA_016933275.1 Polyangiaceae bacterium
GGCGTCGGGAAGATCCGTCGCGACGGAACCCTGGTCTGGCTGCTGGCGCCGCACGAAGGGTGGAACGAGCCGCAGTCTCAGAAGCTTCTCACCGCCGTGGACGCTTCCGGGACGCCCTACGGCGAATCCGTACAGCTCGGAAACGAGCCGGCCGGGGATCCGTCGGCCCCGGAGTTCGATTGGCCTTTTGGACAGCACTCGCCGGCGTTGCTCCCCAACGGCGATCTGCTCCTGTTCGACAACGGCTGCAGCCGTCATTGGGGTCCGCCGTATGCGAGCTTCTCGCGCGCGGTGGTCTATCACATCGACGAGGCGGCGATGACCGTCCGCCAAATGGGGCAGTATGTCTTGAGCAGGTCGGAGTCGTCCTTCTTCGTCTCCAACACCTACCGTCTCCCGGAGACCGGCAACGTCTTCCTCCAACCCGGTGGCAGCGCCGGGGACCCTGCCGTTGCCAAGGAGGTCACGACCCATGTTGCAGACGACGGGACCGTCGCCTTCGATGCGGTCGTCTTCGACGCGACCTTGGACTTGGATATCATCGACGCGAGCCGCTGGTACATCTACTCATACCGGGGCCACCGGTGGACGTTCTGACGCTCGCCTGACCCGGCGCTCGCCCGGCCTCGGTGACATCGAGCTCACCGCGCAGTGCCGGGCTACCGCCCACGACGCCGGCACCGTCGCCTGCTGGGCCCAAACCTCAAGAGTCCTCGTCTTCGTCGATCGAGTCCGAGGTCCGAGGCTCCACCGGCGAGTTCGCCCGCTGGACCGAATCTTGCCCCGGGAGTACTCTCTCTTGGCCCCAGGCGGAGTAGGTGGGGAGGCATTCCCTGAAGGAAGACTGAGGTATGGCGACCAAGACCCAGGATCCGGAGCTTCCCTCCCCGGCGGTGAGGGACTTCGCCATCGAGTCCATGCGCGTGAGCCTCGGTGACGGAGAGGACGATGTCGATGTCGAGGAGTGTGGACACCAGATCCGATTCCGTACCTGTGGAGTGGTGTACGCGATCCTCGCCGCCACCGACATCGAGCTCGTCGTCGATTTCAGGAGGCCACTTGAGCTCGATGAGGACCTCGAGAGCAAGCTCGGGTGCTACCAGGAGCTTGAACTGCCGCCGGGCTGGCTTCGTTATCGCGAACGCATCAGCCGCGATCCAAGGCCCGCGCTCGAAGCCTACCTGGGCGACATGATCGAGAGGACCCAGCGAGAGCTGACCCTCGGGGAACGCTCTCCACACGATGTCATCGCGAGCGCCGGCCGACCGATCGACTGCGTGCCCTTGTCCTCGGTCGCGGCGGCGAAGGCGGCGCCGGAGAAGAAGCCACGAAAAGCGCCCAAACGCGGATGACGCCCGACGGTAGTCGAGCGGATCCCACCTGGTGACCGTCGAGCACCGTCGAGCGATCCTCGACTCGGATCGCGATGGCCCCGTTGCGGTCCCTAGAGGAGACCCGGCCGGATGAGGGGAGCGGGAGCGGCCCGATGCGCGCCGACCCGCCGAGCCACGACTATGCCCAGGGGCCTTCCTCGGCGGCGTTGGCGCCGGCGAGGCGTCCCGTGACCACTGCCTCGGAAGCGTTCCCACCGCCGTTGTACATCCAGCCCCACCCCGAACCCAACTCACCTGCGCTGTACAACCGCGGGATGGGCTCCCCGGACGGGTCGATGACCTGGCACCGCTCGTTGCGCCGGGGACCGCCCTGGGTATTGTACATCAGCGGATAGATCGGAATTGCGTAGTATGGCGCAGTCGCCACCGCCTGAAGGGTTGAAGCGGGCCGGGCGAAGTCCTGGTCCTGGCCTGCGGCGCAGAACTCGTTGTACCCCGCTACGGTCGCGTTCAACGCGGCAGGATCGACACCGATGGCAGCGGCCAGGGCGTCCAAGGTTTGGCCCTGCCTGATCCACCCGCTGGCAACCTCGGCCGAGTTGTCGGCGCTCCAGGTGTACGTCCCGTGTCTCCCGAACCAGCCCGAGAGGCCGCCGGCGAGCCTGCCCGCCCGACGCGTGGTGTCGTCAAACACGCCGAAGCATGGGATCCGGCTGAAAGACTGTTTCAGGCCATCGAAGAAGAAGAGGTGTTCCTTGTGGCCAAAGCCGTGGCGCTCTTCGCGCTTCTCGTTCATGAATCGGGAGCCAGACTTGTCGACGAGAATGCAGCCATTGGGAAGAGACAGTGAAATCGGTATCGAATTGGGGTCGGCCGGATCGGAGACGAAACAGCCGACGTGGGCGAGCGCATTGTTCATGTGCCACAGAGCGGCGCCCGCCTTCTGCGCCATCCTGAGGCCGTCGCCCGTGTTTCCAGGCGTTCCTTGGCAGAACACGGGCCATGCCGGCAGGTACTGGGCCTGCAGAGCATGGTCGAATTCGAACCCCCCACAGGCTAGGATGAGCGCTCTTCTGCATTTGATGTTGATGTCTTGACCATCGTTTCTGGCGACGACTCCCTTGATCTCACGCGTGGTGGGATCCTGGATCAGATTTACCGCTGGCGTCTCGTACATGATGTCCACGTCGCGGCTGGAAACCGCGTTCCTGAGCGGCTGCCACAGGCCACCGCCCCCGGTGTTCGCCCAGGTGCGGACCGACGCTGACCCGGGGAGCTCGGGATACTCCGGCTCGAATATGCCGAAGGGCGACGGGGTGACGCCCAACGTTGCCAACCAGTCATTGAGTCCGTACATCTCCTGCGCGAGGGTCTGTATGTACTGGTCGTCCGTCAGTCCCATGCACAGGGCAGTGATGTACGTGACTCCACCCTCCACCGACGTTGGCGTCCACCACATGTTTCCGGAGATGATGCTGTTGCCGCCTTCCTCTGCCTCGGACATCTTCTCCAGGACGAGTACCTGCGCTCCCGCGGCCGCCGCGGCGATGGCGGCGGCCAGCCCCGCAAAACCGGTGCCCAGGACTACGACGTCGACTTCTCGTGCCCATTCCGTGGGCAAGGTGGCCGGCGTTGCGCATTCGGTCGGCGGCGGGCATTCGGGGCAATTCGCCTCACCGCCCGTCCCGGCTCCGCCGGTTGCGGTCCCACCCGTACCGCCGGTCTCGGCTCCGCCGGTCGAGGTCCCACCCGTGCTGCCGCTCTCGGTCCCACCGGTCGAGGTTCCGCCCGTTGGCTCGGATCCGCTGGTTCCTCCCGCGCCGCCCAACGGGGATCCGCCGGTCTGCTCCGGAATCGACGTTCCACCCGTGCCGCCGGACCCGGGTCCGGCACCCGTCCCCGTAGCGCCTCCAGTCGTCGGTGTCCCACCGGTGTTCGACTGGGCGGGGGGGCAATTGCTGTCAGCGCCGCCGGTCGGTGGATTCTCCCCGTTCCCACAATTGCAGTCGTCGCCATGTGAACAACCGGCAAGGGTGGCCGAAGCCGCGACTCCCGTTGCCACCATTCCTACGTCGATCAGGAATTCTCGTCGGCTCCTACGCATCTTCTCCGCCATCGAGCCACCTCTGTAGAGCAGACCCCATCGGTTCGCCTCGAGCCTCGCACCTATCGACGGCGATGCCCACCCCCATCGGAACCCGCCAAAGAGAACCAACGAGGTGGGTTCAGCCGACGACGAGTGACTGGCCGAGAGTTGCGCCGTGTCTTTGGCCTGGATTTCGCGCCGACGACGGCCGACATGCCGGAATTCGAAGGAGATTTCGAGCCTTGTCTGCGTTCGGCGTGCGCAGAGCCGGAGTGGAGCGAGCACAGCCTGCTGCACGAGTCCACGGAGGACCACGGCGCGAGCCCAGCGAGGGAGCGCCGGAGGCGCAGTGTACTAGCCGCGCCAGTATCGAGCACGACGAGCGCGGAGAAGGCCGAGAGATGCGAGGATTGCGGCATGGCGGACTAGGAGGCGCGAAATCCGGGGTTGGCCCGTCGAGGCAGTCACAACCATTTTGGGGGGGCGATTTTGCCCCCCCCCCCCCGCAAATCCGGCGGAGCCGGGACCAAACAGGCCATCAGCGACCAGCGGTCAGGTGGAACGAGGAGACCCTGATTGCTGACGCCCGATTCCTGATGGTAAGGAGGACAAATAGTATGCGTTCACGCCCCAGCCGCCCCGGCCCCAAGCCGCTTCGCTGGCTCGGTGTCGAGCGCGGTGATCAGGAACTTCACGGAGAGCGAGGGTCCGAGCTCGGTGTCCACCGTCACCGCCAGTTCGTTGAACGCGGAGAGATCCGCGTCGGGCCCGATCCCGGTCGCGTAGTCTTCATCGGGCTCGAACGGCGGCAGCGCCTCGAGCTCGACGCGCAGGGAGGAAGACCGGGGCTCGTCGTCGACGGCGATGGTCTGCCAGGCGTAGCTCGGCGTACGTGGCGCGGTCGAGCAACGGCGGTAGGGGAGCGGGCGGCGGCCCGAGTTCGAGATCTCGCGGACCGATACGGTCGCCGTGGGACATCACCAGGGCCCGCAGGAGCACATTCTCTAGCTTCCGGACGTTGCCAGGCCAGGCGTGCGCCGAAAGCTTCCTCAGCGCCGCGCGCGTAAGCTCCGGGGCCTTGCGTCCGATCCGTTCGGCGCCGACGCAGAGCAGGTGACCAGCCAGGAGGGGGAGATCCTCCAACCGCTCGCGCAGCGGCGGCACGCGGACCACCACCGCGCCCACGCGGTAGTAGAGATCTTCGCGGAAGCGTCCATGGGCGACCTCGGTGGGCAGGTGGCGATTGGTGGCGCAGACCAGGCGCACATCGACCGGGACCGCCCGATCCGCCCCCAGCGGCCGGACCTCGTGCTCCTGCAGGACCCGAAGCAGCTTGGCCTGCATCGTCGTCGGCATCTCGCCGATCTCGTCGAGGAAGAGCGTGCCCCCCCGCGCCTGCACGAACAGACCGTCGCGGCGGGTGACCGCGCCGGTGAACGGGCCGCGGCAGTAGCCGAGGAGCTCGGCCTCGAGCAAGGCCTCCGGCAGGGCCGCGCAATTGATGGAAACCAGGGGCCTGGCTCGACGGGAGGAGTCCTGGTGGATGGCTCGGGCGATGAGCTCCTTGCCGGTGCCGCTCTCGCCCTCGATGAGCACGGTCAGATCGGTGTCGATCACCCGGTCGAGCAGGTCGAAGGCGCGATCGATCGCCGCGCTCGAGCCCAGGATGGAGCCGTAGTCGTGACGGTGGCGAACGCTCGGCTGCTGCCGTGCCACCTGCTCCGTCAACCGCTCCACCTCGGCTTCCCGCTCGAGCAGAAGCTCCTCGATGCGCCGGCTCTGGGTGGAAAGCTCGCGGTTGCGGCGCTGGAGCTCCTGCAGCAGCGCGGCGTTGCCGAGCGCGATCGCCACCTGGTCGGCGAAGGCTAGCACCAGGTCCACGTCGAAGTCCGAGAAGCCGTCGATACGGAACCGGTTGTCTAGGTGTCGGTCGACCCGGCGGAGGGGCTGGTGAGAGGGTACGATCTCGACGACACCTCGCCCTCCGCGCAGACGGCGGTCGCCGCGGACGGCGGTTTCGAGCTCCCGCTGGCGGTGCAGCTGGGCCACGCCATTCGCATCGAGATCGACAAAGGGGCGTATGTTCCCCGCTTCGAGCGCTGCGAGAAGGCCGAGCCGCCGCCTCCGGCGCCGAGCGTTGCCTCCGGGCGAGAGCCGTCGGTCTCGCCGGTGGTCGAAGTCGGGATGGCGCGCCGGTGGCGCCGTGTGGCCGCGGTCCTCGTCGCCGCCATCTTGCTCGCGTCTGGGTCCGCCTACCTTGGGTGACGGTCGGGCGAGCGCGTTGGTGGCGAGGAGTGGAGCGGCTCCTCGCGCGAAATGGAGGCGTTCTGGCGGCCGTATGTCGCGGGCAGCGCCCCGGTCCTGATCTCGTTCGACGTTCGTCCGTTCTTCTATGTGCTCGCTGCCGGGCTTGCGGTCCCCGACTATCGGGTGAATTCTGCGGCCGAAATCCCGAGCTCGGAGCCGTTCCAGCGTTTCCGAGAACCCATGGGCGCCGAGGAGCTGCGTGAGACGCGCGACTACGCCGACTTCGGCGCGGTCCACGCGGTGTTCCTGCTCGGGCGTCTGCTCCATCGAGACGTCGTGCTCAAACACTCGACCTTTCTCGGCTGGGAGGACATCTTCAACAGCAACATCATCTTCATCGGCAAGACCAACCTGAACCCGACCATTCGCGACGCGCTCCAGGGGAGATCGTATCGCGCGTCATGCTGCCCTCGGGCGAGCTGCCGCCTGCGTTTCAGATCGTGATCTCCGCTACCTTCGAGTCCAATGTGCCTGTGAAGATCGGTTACGTGACCCATCGCGTCTCCAAGCTGGAGTAGGCGCGAGGGCCGTGGCAGCCGTGGCTCGACGGCTCGAGCACGGCAGGCAGCGTGGGTTCCGGGACCCATCGGAGGAGTGTTGGTCTGCAGAGCCGACGCCGCGCGGGAACCCGGTCCCACGCGGTCGAACGGCGGTCTGCGACCCGAAGTCATTCGCTGCGGCGAGGCGGTGCTCCTGCCGGTGCCGCGACGGGCGCCGCGGGAATCGCACGGCGGTGGGCTGACCGAGGGACCGCGGTCCACGTCATCGCCTGGCCCGGACGAGGCCATGCCGCTCGGGGGCCGCTCGAAGCGGGTACCCGAACGCGCACGGGTGCTCGAGGCTCTCGACCGGACGGGGGTGAAGGTGAGGCGGGTCGGTTTCGCGTGAAGCAGGGTCCGCTGGACGCCGGTTCACGAGGCGGCTCGAGATCGTCCTACGTTCTCTCCCAGCCATACGGGCGCACGGTGGGATCTTCTGGGATTTCGCGGTGGACGACTTTCTGGTAAAGAGAATGCCATGTGCCGAACGAGATTGGCTGTTCTCTCGCTGGTGACTCTCTCGACCCTGCTGGCCTGCGGCGGGAGGTCGAGCTCGGACGACGAGGCGGATGCCCGTGCCGGTGGGGGCAATGAGGGTGGGCTCGAGGAGGTGGGTGGCAGTGGCGCCTCGGCCGGTGCGGACAGCGGCGGGCGGAGCGCCGGGGGCACCGTCAGCACCGGAGGTTCCGTTCATCGGGGAGGTGCGGAGACCGGGGGTGGCGGCACCGGCGGCGTGGGGGTCGGCGGCCGTGCCACGGGCGGCGTGGGAGTCGGGGGAAGCACCACCGGCGGTATGGGGGTTGGCGGCGGTGCGCCCGGTGGCAGCACGACTGGCGGCGTGGGAGTTGGGGGTAGTACCACCGGTGGCACCGGAGTCGGGGGGGGCCCGCTCGGTGGCGCCGGTGGGTCCCCGACCGGAGGGCAAGGGGGCGGTGGCGCCGACCCGTGCGTCGTGCGCGTGACCACGATGGGCGATGACGACCGCAGCGGCGAGGATTGGGGGCAGTCGCTGGCAAGTGTGCAGGCCGGTCTCGATCTCGCTGCAAGCCGCGTGGCCGCGGGCGAGAGCAGCTGCGAGGTCTGGGTGGCCGAAGGAACGTATCTGCCAACCCGCGACCCCGCCGGCTCGGACGCTCCCGCCGATCCGCGCTCCCGAACCTTCCTCCTCAAGAACCACGTTGCCTTGCACGGTGGCTTCGCGGGAACCGAATCGATCCGCACCGACCGGGCGCGCGACGAGTACGGCACGCTCTTGTTCCGGACGACCCTGAGCGGCGACCTGGGGGTTGCCGAGGACGCCGACGATGACGTCTACCACGTGGTCACCGCCGTCGACGGCGCTACCATCGCCGCCGTATTGATCACCCGGGGCAACGCCAACGGAGCCGCACCGGAGGATCGTATGGGTGGCGGCATCTTCATTGGCGATACGTCGCCAACGGTGGTCGAGTGCTACGTTGGGCAATGCCGCGCGGAGCTTGGCGGTGGCATCTACATCGGCTCGGGATCGCCCACGATCACCAACGGTGGGTCCGACACGAACACCGCCGAATACGGGGGGGGGATCTACATCGAGGACGGCTCGCCGGGCCTGACCAACGTGAGCATCTGCGCCAACACCGCAAACTACCATGGGGGGGGCGTGTACAGCGCCGCCGGTTCGCCGGTGTTTGTGGGTGGGAGCATCTCTGCCGACCATGCCATCGACGGCGGCGGCCTACACATAGCCGGCGGTTCGGCGGAGCTTCGCGGCGCCTCGATCAGCGGCAACGGGGAGGCGGACCGCGGCAGCGCGGTGTTCGTTTCCGAAGCAACGGTGACGCTCACGGACTGCACGTTGAGCGGAAATATGGCCCAAGACAGCGGCGCCTCCATCTACGCTAGCGAGGCTACGGTCGTCGTCGACGGCTGCGACTTCAGCGGCAATTCGGCGCGGGAAGGGGCAGGCGCCGGCATGGACAACCAGGCGTCGACGGTGACCGTGACCCGCTCGTCCTTCATGGGCTGCTCGGCGACGATGCCGGACCAGGGTGGTGGCGCCATTCGCAACCGCGAGGGCACCGAAGCCTTGTTCTCGAATTGCCTCTTCGTGGGCAACACCTCCAATTTCGGTGGAGCGATCTACGACTACGATTCGTCGTCGTTCGTAGTGAATTGCTCGTTCATCGGCAACACGGCCATCGCATCGGGGGGCGCCGCCATCTACGAGGACGGGGGGACGTCGGTCATTACAAACTCCATCTTCTGGCGGAATCAGGACGCGGCCGGGGTCGGCGCCATCGGCAGCACCAGCGGGTCCACCCCTACCGTGACCTACTCGGACATCGTGGGCGGTTGCACGGTGGCTGGTGGATGTACGACCAGCGACACCGGAAACATGAACGCGGAGCCGCTGTTCGTCGAAGGGGCGATGGACGGTTATGCGCTGCTGGCGACCTCGCCCTGCATCGACGTGGGCAGCGGCGCGGCGGCGCCGCCGGCCGACATGTACGGAACGGCGCGGTTCGACGTTCCTGGTATCGGCAACGACGGCGCGGACTTCGTTGACATGGGTCATTACGAGTACACGCCGTAGGCTAGCGGCACCCATCGACCTCGGGCGCACCACCGGCAATGGAGCCGTTCGGTGTCGTCCGCGGGCCGGCATGCCGACGGAGACCGACCTAGAGCACCGATCAGGTTGCTAGCAGCGACGGCAGCGCTGGAAACGAGTCCGTGCGAGGCGAGGACGCGTTTCCAGCGCTGCCTCTGAGGAGGTCTGCTGTCGGTTCGGTGCTCTAGGTTGTTGATTTGACGCAGCAATCAACCTGATTGCTGCTCTAGGCCTATCGCGTAGCCAGCGGAGGTATCAGCATCGGGTACGATTCTTGTGAGCAGTTGGGGCTTTTCGACCGAGCCTCCGATCGAACGATTGCGGAGCGTGCCCCCGGGTGTTACATTTCAACCACCAGTTCGGTTGCGGGGCCGCGTGGCGGCCGTCCCGAGCTGATCGATGACCGGCCGGGTCCGCGAGCCCGGACACGAAATCAGAGGGGGTCCGCCCGTGCGGGCGAGACGATGGATGTGTCGTGCGCGACGGTGGCACGCGGCCGGTGGCAGAGATGGACCAAAAGGTGAGCAATGACGCGTGCCAAGACCGACAAAGGGGGGGCGAGGACGGCGGGGATCCGAGCGGGCGAGCCCGGGAGGGCGACCGTCGCGGAAGCGGCAAGCGAGCGTAGTTTTTCGAGCTTGCTCGAACGCATGATCGAGGTTTCTGGCGAGGCGCGCCTCGCGCGACCACCAGCGGCTCGCGGATCCGACGCATCTGGAGGCGTGGCCGAGCCGGAAGAGGGAACCGATACTGCATCCCCGACCGCCCTGACGCGCGCCATCGACGGTCTCGATCCCGATTCGGCCCTAGGTCTCTGCGCGGTGGCGCGGGCAGGCCGCGACGCGCAGGACATCGCAGCCGCGCGAGCGGCGATGTTGGCAGACCGGGTCGGCGCCGACTCCGCTCGCCGGACGCTCCGACAGCAGGGATCGATGCTCGGGGATCTCCTCCAGCGCGGGCAGGCAATTGCCTATGCCACCGGCTTCGATCTCGAAGCGCCGTTTTCCTCTTGGCCGGCGGATGCAGAAGAGGGATTGGAGGCGAGGGCTTGGCTGCGCTTCGGCAGGCAGCTGGCCCAGTCCCAGCCCAAGGACTGGCAATGCTTCGCGATCGTCGAGGCGCGACGGATCGCCAAGCTCTATCTACGCGTATCGGACAATCAGTGGTGGTCGTTTCGGCGCCTCCTGGATCGCCCAACGACATCCATCGTCGATCGAGAGCGCAAACGCGGCAGACCCAACTCCGTCAGGAGCGGAACGCTCGAAGCGATGGCGGGGCAATCCGGCGTCGCGGGGAGCCAGGCCCTCAGGCGTGCCCTCAGCGCAATTCGGGCGCGCGTCGGCGTGGCGAGGGGAGGGGTGCTAGAGGGATCACGGGGGAGTGAAAGCGCGAGGAACCATGGCTGAAGGCATCGTGAAGAGGAAGAACGACCGCGGATTTGGGTTCATCAAGACGAACACCGGACAGGAACTCTTCTTTCACCGATCATCGGTGGAAGGAACGACGTTCGAGGATCTGAAGGAGGGCCAGCGAATATCGTACGTGTTGGGTCAAGGTCCGAAGGGCCCACGGGCCGAGAGCGTCAAGCCTGCATGACTGCGCCCGCTGTGGACTGGCCTCCCGCCGGAGGGTCGCGGGTGGAACGTGATCTCACGGCGGTCGTTCGTGATGCGTGGGCTGTGTTGCGCCTCGCGAAGCTGCATGAGGTCGTGCAACGGACGATCGACGAGCTTGGGTCGGTGAGCCCTCACGACCTTCTGGGACATGACGTTCCAGCACCGAGGTTCGAGCCGGCGGCGAGTCCCATCGCCCTCGCGCTGGCCGCTTGCAGCGAGGAGCTCCGCTTCGAGGCTGGTGTGGCGCCCACGCGCGAAAGCCGGGAGGCCCAATGGGAGCAGGTGCGCCGGAACATGGCGGTCTCTGCGGACTGGACCGACACGTTCACGGAAGCGCTTGCCGGGTACCGCAGCCGCGCGGGTCTCATCCTGAAGGTCGCATGCGACGCGGCGTGCGCGAAGCTGTAGGGTACACGCTTCGGCCATCGCGACTGGGGCCACCCCGCAACTGTCCCGTTGATCGTCGCGGCGCCCCGTGCCGCGTCGCGACGGCAATGGCCAGGCAGCCCGCCGAGCCCCGGCTGGCATCGAATCGAGCCGGCCTGAGCGTGGTCGCTGCTGGTAGATGGGCATGGAATGGCGTGGTGCCCACCGATTCCTTGGTGAAGGTGACAAGGGTGATGGTGCGCGACGAACCCCCGGAGCCGATGTCATCGGTGACGTGCGCCGCAGATCGCGAATTGCCCGCGGTGGCAGCGACTCGCTGATCCTGGGGATCTGGTGGAAAGGGGCACCCGCGAGGATCCACGTCGGTCGCGTCCGGCCGGGACTCGCTGGCGAACAGGGGCTGGGCGTGACATCAACGCTGGCAGCCTTCGGCCTGCGGTGCGTTGACGTAGGTCGTGCCGAGGGCGGTCAGTTGCCCATCGTCGCCGAGCAGGTCCACGTGGGACATGTTGTCTGCCCGCCCCGCGAACCAGGCGTAGCGCGCGATTCGGGGCTCCGCTTCGAGGTAGGCCACCGCGTCCTCGAGGAAAGCTTGTTGCTCGGCTTCGTTCGTGGCGTTGTCGCAGGCGAACTCGGTGAGCCAGAGCGGCTGCGAGAAACGGCTCTTGTAGGTCTCCACGTGGCCTATCAACCACTCGGCGTGGTTGTTGCCGTTCGGGTTGCAGCCGACGTAGACGTGGATCGCGATCGCATCCACGCGGCAGGCGTTGCAGGCGGCGAAGAATTCGTCGAGGTAGTGGAACGGATCGGTGTCGTGGCAGTCGCCGCCGCAGAAGTTCACGGCAGGAGAGACCAGGCGCAGGCCCCGCGCGTCCGCGATCGCTTCGAGCTCGGGCCAGAGGGCTGCCGCCTCGGTGGCGGAGAGGTCCGCCTGCGACCCGAAGTTCGGCTCGTTGAAGCCGAGCAGGGTGGTGGCATCCTCGGGGATGGCCGTCCGCGTCGCATTCCGATCGGTGCCCGCGCCCCAGATCATCGGCGCGTACTCGACGTCGTAGGACCGATAGGCGCCGTCACGCAGCGCCGAGTCGGGACGAAAGTCCCAATTGTACCACCAGCTTACTCCAGTCGACAGCGCCGCCAGATCCGCCGCCGAGTGGTACCCGTAGGCGACGCCTCGCTTGCAGCCCTGGCGAGAGCCCCCGGCGGAGCCGCCCGCGCCTCCATCGGCGGCGCGGCCGCCGGTCGCGATGCCGCCGGCTCCCGCGATCGCTGCACCACTGCCGCTCGGGGGGGTGCCGCTCCCGCCTCCGTCGTCGGTGCCGCTACCGGTCGTCGTGGCGCCTGCTCCCGCTCCACCCGCATCGTCGCCGCCCGGGGAGGTGCCGCCTGCGCTGGCGGTGCCGCCCGTGGCACGGCCGCCGGTGGCCTGCTCCCCCGCGGTCTGGCTGCCCGTGGCTCCGGTGCCGCCGGAGGATGCGCCGCCGACGGGTCCGGCGCCGCCGGTTCGGGCGCCGCCCGTGGCGCGGCCGCCGGCGGTCGCCACCCCGCCGGAGGATGCGCCGCCGACGGGTCCGGCGCCGCCGGTTCGGGCACCGCCCGCGCCCCGCGTGCCCCCGGTCCCGGAAGTCCCCCCTGGGTTGCCGTCCTCGTCGGCATCTCCGTTCGGATCCCCACAGCCCGTGACGACCGTCAATATCCCACCAAAGAGCCAGGCCTTCGCTCGCATGTGCAGAGCATACCCGCCCCGCTGGCGCGCCGAGAGGTGGCCGCCAGGCCACCCGCGGAGCGGCAGTCTGCGAACGGGGCTCGAGGAGGGTCGGTGGTGGACCCTGGGTGAGGTGAGGGGCTTCGCGACCGACGCGCGGCGCGCGGCTCCGGCTCCGCCGGGTTCGGGTCAGTTCAGGGAGGTGCCGACCAAGCCGGGTCTACCAATCCGCCACGATGCAGCCCGTCTCGGCGCAAATGCAAGTGGCGCCCTCCTGGCAGGCGATGGTGCAGTCGCCGCCAGGACAGGTCCCGATCGTGCAGGTGTTGCCGGCCTGGCACTCGATGAGGCAGCCGCCGCCGGTGCAGTGGTCGATGGTGAGGGCCGAACCGTTCGTCGTGACCTCCGCCAGTGGTCCTATGGTGCAACCGTTCTGGACGCACTCGCCGATATGACAAATGCTCCCCGTCCCGCAGGTGATCCGGCAGCCGATCTCACATTCGGGTAGGTCGCAGTCCGCGCCTTCGCAGTCCATGCGGCAACCGCCCGTGTAGCAATCGCCCATCCGGCAGGTCGTGCCCTCCGAGCAGGTCAAGGAACAGCCGCCCTGGCACGAGGTGATGCTGCAATCGGAACCGGTGGTGCAGTTGACGCTGCAACCACCACCGGTGGCCGTGCAGTCCGTCTTGCACGTCGAGTCGTCCTCGCAGGTCAGCCGACATCCGCCTTGCTCGCAGGTCGCGTTGCAGTCCGAGTCCTCACATTCGAGATCGCAGCCACCGGCGCAGTCGAGCGCACAATTCGAGGTGTCACAGCGCGAGCTGCAGGCGCCGAGTGGACAGTCGAGGCTGCAGTTCGCGTCGTTGGTGCACTCCACTCCACAGGGGGTGTCGGGCCCGACCTCGCAGACATAGGCACAGGTGGCATCGTTGCACGCGCACCCCTCGGTGACGCAGGACTCCACGGGCGTGCCTCCGATCCCACCCGTGTCGGAGCCCCCCGACGCCACGCCCCCCGTGGGACCGATGCCTCCCGCGGGCGAGCCGGCCTCGCCGCCGCTCGGCCCCCCGCCCGTCTCCGTCCCGCCGGTCAGCGTTCCTCCTGTCGGAACGCCACCGGTGTTGGTGCCCCCCGAACCGGCGCCGCCGGTTCGGGTGCCTCCCGTGAGCGCGCCGCCGGTGGGGGTACCGCCGGTGAACGTACCCCCGGTCTCGCGTCCCCCCGTCGTCCGCCCCCCGGTGGCCGCTGCCCCGGTTCCCTCGTTGCCGCCCTGGGCGATGCCACCGCTGCCGCTGCCACCCGTGCTGGCCGCGCCCGTCCCGGGCTCGGCACCTCCTCGGTCGGACCCACCGGAGCTGTCGGCGCCGCCGGGGCGTCCGTTGTCTCCCGAATCGCTGGCCTTGCCGCCGCAGGCGACCACCAGGGCGACGGAGAGGAGGACCACACCAGAAGGGAAAGAGAAGGTTCCAGTCTTCATTCGATCACCCGTCCATGCCGACCCAGACTATCGGCCTCACCCGCTGCCCCTCGATCCCACGCGCGCAGTCGGAGGGGAGCGACTTCGAATACTAGCATCTGCTGCTCGGTCACCCCGGGAATCGGGCTCGGAATTCTGGCGCATTCGGGAGCGGATCGGTCCTCTTGGTCGCGATTTCCCACTGAAACGAGACTCGACCACCAGGAGGCCTGCGAGAGCAGGGACGAGTGGCGAGCCGTACGAGCGACGAAGTCGGGTCAGCCCAGACCCACGTCGAGCGCCATCATGAGCGCGAAACCGAGCATGGCGCCGATGGTCGCGGTGTCGGTGTCACGCTCGCGCTGCGCCTCGGGGATCAACTCCTCGACCACCACGTAGATCATCGCGCCCGCAGCGAACGACAGGGCATAGGGCAGCAGTGGCCGCATAATGACCACGGTGGCGGCGCCGATGACGCCCGCGATCGGCTCGACAACGCCTGAAGCTTGACCATAGAGGAAGCTACGCAGGCGGCTGAAGCCCTCGCGGCGCAGCGGTGCGGCGACCGCCAGACCCTCGGGAAAGTTCTGGATACCGATGCCTAGCGCCACGGCCACCGCGGCCCCGAGCGTGGCGGAAGGAATGCCGGCAGCGACGGCGCCGAAGGCAACCCCCACCGCGAGGCCCTCGGGGATGTTGTGCAACGTGATGGCCAGCACCAGCAGCACGCTCCGATGCCAGCTGGTCTTTGGCCCTTCCGCCTCCTCCACCGGCAAGCCAAGGTGGAGGTGCGGAGTGAGCCGGTCCGCGAGCCACAGGAACGCGCCCCCGGCGAGGAAGCCGACCACTGCTGGGGGAAGACCAGAACCGCCATCCTCCTCGGCGATGGCGATGGCAGGCGCCAGTAGTGACCAGAAGCTCGCCGCGATCATGATACCGGCCGCGAATCCCAGCATTCCGTCCAGCAGGCGACGATTGACCTCTCTGAACAGAAACACCGCCGCTGCGCCCAGCGCGGTCATGGCCCAGGTGAAGGCCGTGCCGAGCAACGCCTGCAGGATAGGATTGAGCTCAGCGAACCAGGATGGCATGAACGGTCCCGACAGGATCTCGGCCAATCGCCGAGGGGGTCGAAGGTACACCTGGGCGTGGAGGCGGCCAAGTGGTCGGTGGGCACCCGTTGGGGCGCCTCGCCGCTCTCGGGGGTCGACCTGGACTCGGCGCCATCGCCCGGAGACAATCGGGAAAGCACCGCACTCGCGGGACGGTGTCGCGGGGCCAAACGGACTGCTCGAGCTGCGCGCCTTCGAGAGGTCTCCCCGTCCGCGGACGGCGAGCGTGCAAGCTCTCCTGCTGCGCGCGCCCATCGCCGCGTTCTGGTGGATCCCATACATGACGCCCCTCGACCTTCGCCTGCATTCGAGTCGCTTCTGTCGTTGAGGGATCTCGGTAGGCTACTCCATCACACGAGCTGAGGATGGCCCACAGCACTCCGGCGAAGCGCCGGCGTCTCAAGGCTGCGTCCCCGGCCCGCTCCTCCCGTGCCAGCGGCCCCCGATCCTGGTCGCGGCAATCCTCGGATCTCGCCGCCGCCGATCTTCGCTTCGGTCCCGTCGGGCCAACTCTGGCGCTCTCCGTTCAGTCAGACCCGTTGGTCAGTCCCGGAGATAGCTCGTCACCGTTCTGGAACTGTCCGAGTAGTCCTGGAAGACGAGCAACCCGCTGGCGGTGGCCGTGTACTCGACCGTCGGGGCATCGATATCATACTGTGGGTCGCAACGCTCCAGATCGAATACCAGTGAGTTCTCTGCCGTCGTCACGATCCCTGCAAACTCTATCTGAGGGATCCACTGGGGGTGCGGTTGGGAGCCAACCTGCACGAATATACCTTGAAACTCGAAGGTCAAGATAGTGAACGTTTCGGGCGTGTCTCCGTAGATATCTATTCTAACGGGCGTGTACCGCCCAGACTGCACCGTCCCGCCTCTCGGGGCTGGTGGATCGCCACTCGCGAGAAACCTATCGTCCGGAGCGTTGGCGGGGGGGGGATCTGGCGCGATGCAGTCGAACACCGGCATCCTGCAGAGTCCAGCTTCGCAGAATCCGTCGACGCATTCGGTGCCGTCCGCGACGGGGTTGGACCGGCAGACGGCAGCGTCGTTGCAGGTATCTTGACCCGTGCACTCGGTCGGACCAGAACCGCAGCTCGCGCCGACGTTGGCACTGTAGGAGTCCGGGCTTACCGTTGGATTGCAGACCTCACACGGGTTTTCGGTGCTGGGTGTCCCGTTCGCCACGCACCGTTGTCCGATGAGGCAGCCGGTGCAGATGCACGATCGGGTTGGCTCATCGCATCGATAGCCCGTCGAACAGGGATTGGGAGTGCAGAACGGGGACTGTCCCCCGGTTCCGCTGGAGCCACCGGTCCCGCCGGAACCGCCGCTGGAGCCACCGGTCCCGCCGGAACCGCCGCTGGAGCCACCGGTCCCGCCGGAACCGCCGGGCTGTCCACCGGAGCCATCCAGTCCGCCCTGGCCGGCGACCCCGCCGTAGTCGGAACGACCGCCCCATCCCGGCACCCCTCCGTTCGCCGAGGTTCCTCCCTCGCTCGGCCGCCCTCCGCTGCCGACTCCTCCGTTGGTCGAGCGGCCACCAGCGCCGGAGTCTGCCGACCCGCCTTCGTTTCGGCCACCCCCATTGGCCAGACCGGCTCCTCCCCCGTTGTTCTCTGAGGTTCGGGCGGGGCACGAGTCCTGGCCATCGACACAGCTTCCGGGAACGCAGCGGGTCCGGACCTCCCAGGCTTCCCCGTCGCTGTCACACCTCTGTAGTTCGTCGCCGTGGCAGCGAAAATCACCCGGCGTACAGCCTTCCTCGTTCGGCGCGGTGTGGGTGGTGCTCGAACAGGCAGGAGCCAAGAGGACGCAGGAAGCAAGGGCAACCGACCAGCGTGTCATCATCGTAGGATACCTCTTGGCGAGTACTAGCTCAAAAAGTCCAGTGGGAAACGAGGTTCATGGCGGGGGGGCGCCCATTGAGGACGGCGCAGCGCGGCACACCTCGGCCGGCACCTCCGCCGGTCATGAGGCTGCGGGTCGTTGGTCGGTGGGTCGAAGCAATCGAGCAGGCCGGGTCTCCCCGCCTCGGATGGCGCGGGCGGCGACGGTGCGGGCGGGACATCGACCGCCGGCGCCGGTGGTACAAGCGGTACCGCAAGCCATGCACCCTAGAGCAGCAGTCAGGTTGATTGCTGCTTCAAATCGACAAACTGGCGCCGTCGGTTTCTTGCTATCCTGCCTTTCATGGGAAAGGTGGGCGAAGGTAGCGTACTGTGGCAGCGAACGGCCGCTCGCCTCGGGCGGTGGCCGATACCGATGACGAGCCTTGGGTTCACGCTGGCCTCGTTGGCAACGGCAGCGAATGCTCAGGCGCAGGCCGCCGCGGTCGCGGGCGAGGTCTCGACGCCGTATCCGACCTTCGAGAACCTCTCGATCGAGTGGGAGCTCGCGGGCGACGTGAACGCGAACAGCGTCGTCAGCGTGCGCTACCGAGCGGAGGGGGACGAAGAGTATCGGGAGGGGCACCCGCTGTTCCTCGTGCCGGCGGGCGCCAATGCGGGTTTTTCCTGGACCGAGAAGCACTCGGGCAGCCTCTTCGGGCTCACCCCGGGTACCACCTACGAGATCGAGCTGAGCCTCGACGATCCGGACGGGGGCAGCGTGGTCGAGACGATCATCGCGGTGACGCGCCCGATCCCGACCGAGGCGCCCGACGCGCGCTTCATCGACGTGACGCCTGGCACCATCGACGACGCCCTCGCCGACGCCGTCGCGGGAGACGTCCTCGTGCTCGGCGGCGGCACCTATGCGTCGATCCGAGCGACGAACGACGGCGAGGAGGGCCGCCCCATCGTGCTTCGGGCGGCGGTACCGGGTGACGTGGTCGTGGAGGGCGAGGTGCGCCTCGATGAACGTTCCTTCGTCTCGGTCGAGGGGCTCACGGTCCACGGGCGGTTCAAGTTCAACGACGCCGAGGGGATCGTGGTGCGCGACTGCGCGATCGAAGCCGAAGAGTACGGCATCGCCTCGTATGGGAGCGGTGTGCGCAACGCGTACATCGTGAACAACGTGATCACCGGCCCCACCATCTGGCGCGACTCCGCGCTCGGGGTGAGTGGGGACAACCTCGGCGAGGGCGTGCAGATCACCGGTTCCGGGAACGTTATCGCCTTCAATCGGGTGAGCGGCTTCCGGGATTGCATCTCGCTGCTTGAGGAGGACGAGGCCGTGGACCAGGTCTCGATCGACATCTACGGCAACGATCTCGATGCCTGTGCGGACGACGGCATCGAGGCCGACTACGCGATGGGGAACGTGCGCATCTACCAGAACCGGATTACGCGGAGCTTCATGGGGATCAGCTCCCAGCCGAGCCTCGGTGGGCCCACGTGGTTCATCCGCAACGTGCTCTACGACGTCATCTACGAGGCGTTCAAGCTCCACAACGGCTCGGTCGGGGACGTCGGGTACCACAACACGGTGGTCAAATCGGGGGACGCTTTCGCGGTGTATACGGAGGACGCCATTTCTCGTGCCCACTTCCGCAACAACCTGTTCCTTGGTGGGCCTGGCGGGACGTACGGCGGGTACGACTCCGGAGAGGGAGCGGTCCTCAACCTCAGGTCGGCGGATCCGTCCTGCTCGTTCGACTATGACGGTTTCGGCTCGATCGGCACTGACACCTTCGCTGGCCGCATCGGTGACGATCGCTTCGACAGCCTTCAAGCGCTTCGCTACGGCACGACCGAGGTCCACGCGATCGACGTGGATCTCTCGGTCTTCGAGGACTCGATCCCGTTCCCATCCGATCCCTTCGTTTCCCGCGCGGTCTACGACTTCGGTCTCGCTGCGCAGAGCAGCGCCATCGACCATGGGGTCGTGCTACCCAACGTGAACGACTTCGTCACCGGCGCCGCCCCTGACCTCGGCGCGTTCGAGCGAGGCGCCGAGGCCACGGTCTACGGCCCCGATGGCTTCATCCCCGGCACTGGCTCCGGGGGCGGGGGCAGTGGGGGCGCGGCGTCGGGCACGGGTGGCCGGAACACCGGCGGCAGCAGCGGTGGCAGCACGCCGATGACCGGTGGTGGCGAAGGCGGTGGGGACAGCGGGGGCAGCGGGGGCGTGCCGCTGGGTGCGGGTGGCCGGGACACCGGCGGCAGCGGGGGCGCGCCGGGGACCGGTGGCAACGAGGGCGGGGGGGGCAGCGGGGCCGCGACGGCGGAGACCGGTGGCGACGACGGGGACGGGGGCAGCGGCGCCAGGGGGACGGGGGCGACGTCAGGGACCGGCGGCAACGACGTCGGCGGCGGGGCACCGGGCGGGGACGGCCCGGTGACGGAGCCAGACGGTGTGGCCACTGACCACGACGACAACGGTGGTTGCGGCTGTGTGGCCGTTGGTCGCGAGCCGGAACGGGGGAGGTCCGCGGTGTTGGCCATCGCGCTGGCTGGGTTGGCGCTCGCGGGGGCCCGTCGCCGGCGGCGCCCGACCGGCTTGGGTACGTGAGCACCGGAGCGCAGGAGCAACGACAGATACTCTGCGGCCAAACGATCGAATAGAGGCTCCGTGCTAACCCTGGAGTTCACGCCTCCCAGAGCAGCAATCAGTCGGCATGTCGTCCGTCGTCGGCCCGAAATCCAGGCTAGCGCGAGAGACGGTCAGGGAACAGGATCGTGACCCGCTGGCCAGGCGCGATCTTCGCGCTCCGCCCGAAGGAGAGGAAGCGGTGTTCGTGCCAGCCGTTGCCCTGACAGTTGCATCGCTCCACCTGGACCACCATTCGGTGCGCGCTGCCGTCTACGTCGACCCGAGCGGGTCCCTCGTCGGGAAGCCACTTCCACTCGGTCTTCGGAACCAACACGCACCGGCCGAAATCGTCGCGGTCTAGCACCCTTCGATCGATCCTTGCCGGGGCCGCCTTCCTCGGCCTAGCCGAACCGTCCCCTCCGTGGGTCGCCCTCTTCTTCGTTGCCCGTACGGCGTCGCTGAGCAGCGCCCGCTCATGGTCGACCACGACGAGCTTCTTGCCCTTCCGGACCACGCGATGTCCCTCGGCCTCGAGTCGCGCCCGTTGCACCTCACCTTGGCCGGGATACCTGGGATTGAGCTCGCCGCCGGTCTTGACGGTCCGCCACCACGGCACCACGCGCTTCCGGCCTCCTCGCTCCTGTTCGTCGGCGGCGTGGGCGACGATCCAGGCGAAGATGCCCGTCGTCATTGGACAACACAGGTCCACCTCGTACCGGGCCCGGAGGGTCTCGGATATCTGGCCCATCGTGGTCAGGCGACCTCTGCTCACGTCGCGCATGTGCGCCTCGATCTCCTGGACGGTGGGTATCAGAAGGAGCTGCCTGGACTTCTCGCAGTAGCGTCGGTGTGGCTCGGGTGTTTTCGCCTTCGCCTCGGCCAGTTTCTCGGTCCACGTCTTCTTCTTCGCCATCGCCGGTCTCCCTAAGGTCTGCTGCCGGTTCGGTGCTCTAGGTCGTTGATCTAACGCGGCAATCAACCTGATTGCTACTCTAGGCGTATCCTGAGCCTGGATTTCGCACCTCCTAGTATCGCGGAAGACCCCCCGGCTTTGCCGGGGAGGCAGCCGAAGTTTGACATTTCCGGGCGTATCAAAGCGGAACTCCCTTCCGTGAGCCGCGCAAA
>JAFGBI010000087.1 GCA_016933275.1 Polyangiaceae bacterium
AGACTCTGAGAGCGCCGCCCGAACGCGCCCGCACCACCTCCGCGACCGCCCTCCGCGCCCCCTCCGGGTTATCGCCCCCGCCGCCCCGAGACGCGCCCCCCGCGCGAAAAACCCCGCCCCCTCACGTCCACCCCGGACAAAGAACGAAAGCCCCGGAAGTTCGCCTTCCGAGGCTCTTGGTTGAACGAGCGGGTTGGCTCCGCGAACGCTCTCGCGGCGAGGGATCCAGAGAGGCGAGAGCGCGAGAAAAAACGCGGTTTCGATGCTTGGGGCACTCGGAGCGAGCCAGCCACGTAGAAACCTCGGGTGACCGAGGCCGCGAACAAAGAGGGGACAAAGAGTGCCGGAGCGGGTTCTGCTCGGAGCGGAACGGAACGGTCATCACCCCGCGGTCAGGAGCTCCGGAGGGGCACGAAGCGCGACCGAGGCGAAGCGCGGAGCGAGCCTCGAACCCGGGAGCCAGCTGCCGCAACGACTCGAGCCCGCGTCACCCGAACCCGACGCCGCTTGCACGAAAGGGAACCCAGGGTTCCTGAACATACGCCGTGCCTTGCACGAAACGGAACCCTAGGTTACGTTTAGTGCGTGCTGCTCCCCGAGTCCAACAGGCCGAATTGGGATCGGTTGTTCGAGCTCGCGGCCGCCCAGGCCGGATACGTCACCACGAGACAGGCCGCCGCGGCGGGCTACTCCACCCATCTGCTGCGGAAGCACATCCACGCCGGCCGCATCACGCGGCCCCAGCGCGGGATCTACCGGCTCGTTCACTTCCCGGCGGGGGAGCACGAGGAGCTGGTGCCAGCGTGGCTCTGGTCCGAGCAGGCGGGCGTGCTCTCACACCAAACGGCGCTTTCACTGCACGTCCTCTCCGACGTGCTACCTGCGCAGGCGCATATCACGCTACCCGCTGCCTGGCGTCGGCGTCGGTTTCGCGTTCCACCCGGCGTCGTGATCCACCACGCGGATGTGCCACCGGAGGATCGATCGTGGTTCGGCCCGGTACCCGCGACGAGCGCCCGCCGCACCCTGAGCGACTGCGCCAAGAGCGGTCTGTCGCCGGAGCTGCTGCGCCAGGCCGCACGGCAGGCACTCGGTCGCGGCCTCGTCGCAAGGAGCGAGCTTGGCGACGTCGAGGCCGCCCTCGAGCCGTTCGGAGGCCTCGCCTCATGACCCCACGCACGTACTCCTCGCCCGAGGCCTTCAAACAGGCGCTCGAGCAGCGCCTGCGGTCCGCCACGAAAACGGGCGCGGAGTTTGCGCGCAGGCGCCAGTTCCTCGTCTTCGATCGCTTCCTTGCGCGCATGGTCGCTGTCTTCGGGGACAGAGTGACACTGAAGGGAGGGCTCGTCCTCGAGCTTCGCCTCGGCTGCGCGCGGACCACGAAGGACGTGGACGTCCGCCTGGTGGGCTCTCCCGACGACGTTCTCGCGAAGCTCTCGGAAGCCGGCTGCGAGGACCTTGGCGACTTCATGAGGTTCGACGTCGCCCCCGACAAGGACCACCCGGAGATCCAGAACGACGGGATGAAGTACGATGGGCTTCGCTTTCGTGCCGAATGTCGGCTTGCGGGCAAGATCTACGGTCAGCCCTTCGGTGTCGATGTCGCGTTCGGCGACCCGATCCTGGGGGTGCCCGAGGTGGTGGTCGCGGAGGACGTGCTCGCCTTCGCTGGCGTCCCACCACCGACCATGAGGATCTACCCGATCGAGACGCACATCGCCGAGAAGTTGCACGCATATACGATGCCGCGCGCGCGACCGAATTCACGCGTGAAGGACCTGCCGGATCTCGCGCTGCTCGCTACCGCGCAGCCGCTCGATGCGAAGCGCGTGAGGACGGCGCTCGAGCAGACGTTCGCGTTTCGGAAGACGCACCCGCTGCCCACATCGGTGCCGACGCCCCTCGATGCTTGGCGCACGCCCTACGAAGCGATGGCCCGGGAAGACCAGCTGGTGTGGACGACGCTCGAGGACGTGACGAAGGCAGCCCAGTCGTTCCTCGACCCCGTGCTCGCGGGCGGGCTCGACGCCACTTGGGAGCCCACCGCGTGGACTTGGCGCACCCTCGACTGACCGCTTGATGGTCGCGCATGGGAGCATTGTGCGGGTGTTCGAAGGCGGTGGTGTCGTACAGTCGCAGCGATGCTCGAATCGTTCCTGCCCAACTCGGCAAAGCGCGTGGTTCTCCACCTCGAGCCCATCGACGTGCGATGGGGTCCAAACAAGCTCGCCACGTTCTGCCGTGAGGCGCTGCGCATCGAACCGGATCCCAGCACGTGCTTCCTCTTCGTGAACCGCCGGCGCGACACGTTGTTGATGTACTTCCTCGGCAACGACGGTGGCGAGACGCTGATGAAGCGCCTGGACAAGGGCTCGTTCCTGTTGCCCGCTCCGAACGCAGACGGCGCGCCCTACGTGGTTCTGCGCCCGTCCATGTTGCCGCGACTGTTCCGCACGTGACCACGCCAGTCTCCACAATCGTGGGTTGAGCAGCGGTCGAAATTGCTGCTCCGGATCACGACCTCGCGTGCCTTCCGCGCCGCAGCGGCAACTCGTTGGAGAATGCTCAGCTTTCCGCCGACGACACGAGCCGACGGTGGTGGCCGATTCCGGCGTCGAGAACGTCAACCACGAGGTCGACCGACTCCTCGATCTTGGCCGGCTCCGGAGGGTGCTGGCGCAGGTCGAGGTGGTGTATTCGAATTCCATGATCGAGGTGCGTATTCCGGCCGACTTGAGCGCCCGTTCCGCTCTGACTTGAGCAGTCGTTCCGAACGGACTTGAGCGCAGTTCGGAGCGCAGCGACGGGGGTGGTGGTGATCAAGACTG
Organism: Polyangiaceae bacterium; assembly: GCA_016933275.1. Taxonomy (GTDB): domain Bacteria; phylum Myxococcota_A; class Polyangia; order Polyangiales; family Polyangiaceae; genus JAFGBI01. The sequence continues at coordinate 2,829 of JAFGBI010000087.1, forward strand.
GCGGGGCTGCTCCTTGGAGATGGCCTTCTTGAGCCGGATGGACGGACCGCCCAGGGACACGACGTGGGCGTTGTGCACGACGCGGTCGCAGATCGCGTCCGCGATCGTGGGATCCCCGAGAGCGGCGTGCCAAGTTTTCGTGGCAAGCTGGGTGGTGATCACTGTCGAGCTTCGGTCGTAGCGATCCTCGAAGACCTCAAGCAGATCACGGCGCTGCTCATCGGTCATCGGGTTGAGGAGGAAGTCGTCCAGGACGAGCACGTCGATGCGGGCGAGCTTGCCGAGCAGCGAGGCGGAGGAACCGGCGGCGCGCGCGAGGGTCAGTTCGTCGAGCAGCCGAGGGACTCGGGTGAAGAGCGCGCGATGGCCGGCGCGGCAGGCCGCGGCAGCGAGCGCGGAGCCGAAGTAGCTCTTCCCGACCCCGGTCTTGCCGATGACGATCACGTTGTGATGCTCGCGCACCCAGCGACAGGTGGCGTACTGGCGCAGCGTGGCCTTCGCGATCCCGCGTTCGGGATCACAGATCACCTCTTCCAGCGACGCGCGCGTGTTGAGCTTGGCGTCCTTGATCCGCCGCGCGGTGCGTCGATTGTCCGGGGCGGTCCACTCGCGATCGACGATGATGCCAAGCTTCTCCTCGAAGTTGAGCTGCCGGTCGGGTGGGGCGCGCATCAGCTCGCGCGCCGCGGCCGCCATCGCGGTCAGGCGAAGCTCGTCCATCTTGGTGAGGGTTTCTTCGATGGTCGTCAATGGATGGTTTCCTTTCGATCGTAGTACTCACCGCCTCGCACGTTTTCGTGCTGGAGCGGCAGCGTCCGGGAGACAGGCGGGGGCGTCGGCTGGCGATCGAGCCCCTGCCGAAGAATGGCCTCGATGTACTTGCGGTGCGGTGCCCGCGACGAGCTCGCCGCCAGGGCGCGGGAGCAGGCGGACTGCATCCGCTCGGCGCCATGTTTCTCGGCGACACGCAGGATGCCCAGACACGCCCGGTAGCCGTGCTTGGGGTGGACGTACTGCGCGAGCGTCCGTTCCACGACGGTGGCCACCGCTGGTCCGAACTTGGCCGCCCAGGACACCAGCCTTTCTGGTGGCCACTTCAGTTGCTGGTGCTGGGGTGGACGGTGCTCGTGGCAGGTGACCGAGGTGCCGCGTCGGCCATAGCTGCGTGCGTGGGACGCGGCGCGCTCGCCGGCATGAAAGATCTCGACGACCGTCGCCGTGGCGCGTACCTCGATCTGCTCGCCGATGAGCGTGTACGGGATGCTGTACAGCCGGTAGTCGAACTCCACGTGGTAGTCGATGTTGACGCGCGCCTTGTGCCTCTCACGCAGCTCGAAGCGCACCACCGGCAGCGGGTGCATCGCCGGGCGATCGAGCTCCAGAAATGCCGACTGCCGGCAGCCTTCCAGCTTCTTGAACGGCCGCGCGTTGAGCTCTTCGAGCAGCTCTGTGATCGCCTCGTTGAGCTCACTCAGGCTGAAGAACTTCCGGTTGCGCAGGCGGGCGACGACCCAACGCTGCGCCACCAGCACCGCGTTCTCGACCTTGGCCTTGTCACGGGCCTTCCGTGGCCTGGCCGGGAGCACGGCCAGGCCGTAGTGCTGGGCCAGGTCCTGGAAGACCTCGTTGATCAAAGGGTCGTACCAGTCGGACCCGCGTACCGCGCTGCGTAGCTGATCGGGGACCAGCACTTCGGGCGCGGCGCCGAAGTACTCCAGCCCGCGGGCCACCGAGGCGGTGAAGTCCGCCAGCCGCTGCGTGCGCGTCGCCTCCGCGTACGTGTAGTTGCTGGCGCCGAGCACCATCACGAAGAGCTCGACTGGCTCGGCAGCGCCGGTGTGCCGATCGTAGATGCACGGTTTCTTGCCCGAGTAGTCGATGAAGGCCTTCTCTCCGGCACGATGCACCTGCCGCATCGTCGGTGACAGGCGCCGGCGCCAGGCCCCATAGAGCTCGCAGAATTGGCTGTAGCGGTAGGGCACCGAGCCGCCCGCTGCGAGCGCGGCCGCCTGGTACTCCTCCCAGAGCAGCTCCAGGGTCACGCCGACGCGAGACAAGTCCTGATGCACGCGCGCAAACGGGATCGGCGCGCGCGTGGTCGGCAGGTTGCGGCCGACATCCCTGAACAGCTCGGCCTCGACGGCCTCGTCCGTCATTTCCGCGGCGCGCTCCCAGGTCAGCGCTGCCACGCGGGAGCGCTTCAAATAGCCGACCACGGTCCCCACCGAGATCCGGAGCACTGCGGCGACCTCGCGCTGACTGCGACCCATCTCGGTGAGCCGGAGAACCTCTCGAACCTTGCGCATGCAGAGTCGTTCCATGGCGCGCCGGTCGCACCGCTTGACGGTGACGACCAGCACGTCGAGCTAGGCCCGCCGCTGCTGCTCCGGCCGGATGACCCGGGCGCTCAAGTGCTCCGGAACGGGTGCTCAAGTGTCCGGAACCGGCGCTCAAGTCGCGTCGGAATGAGCGCTCAAGTGGCCTCGGAATCGGCGCTCAAGTGGCGTCGGAATTCGCACGAGGCCTGGTGGTGTGCCCCACGCAGCCTTCGACGGCCGCACCCCCGACGAGGTCTACTTCGGCACGGCGAACAACCTCGCCGACGAGCTCGCCGCGGGGCGGCGCCAGGCGAGGGCGGAA
>JAFGBI010000088.1 GCA_016933275.1 Polyangiaceae bacterium
CAACGGCAGCGCTGGAAACGCGTCTGTGCGAGGCGAGGACGCGTTTCCAGCGCTGCCTCTGGAGAGGTCTGCTGCCGGTTCGGTGCTAGCGGTCGTTGATTTGACGCAGTAATCAACCTGATTGCTGCTCTAGGAGGCGCGAAATCCAGGATCAAGACACATGCCCCCTCGGAGCATCCGGTCGAGCCATGGTCCAACTCGCCCCAACGAGGCAATGGCGCTCGACCCGTCAACGCGTCGAGGCAATGGTGCTCGAGGTTCAAGGTTCGTCCAGGGGTGGCCAAGGATTTGCGGCAGGTGGCCCAACCGTGAGCTCGCTCCCGTTCGGTGTGTGTCAGCCCGCCAGCCGTTCGTTCAAGCGCTCGGACATCGCTCCCGCCGATGCCCATGGGCTCGGGATGGCGCGATCGGTTCGCGCGGCACGTGCATTACTGGTCGTGATACGCTCCAATCTCGCGCTCGGCCTCGGTTTGTTCGTCCCCATCGCCTTGCTGCTCGCCTGCGGCGGCGACGGCAGTGAAAGGAACGGTCACCAGGGAGGATCCGCGGGGGCGATGGAGCCAGCGGAGAGCGCCGACGGCGCGCGCAGTGGAGGTGCGGGGACTTCGGGCGGCTCGGTGGCCGCGGGCGGAGCAGTCGGCTTCGGCGGGGTCACCCCCACCGGCGGCGTGCGGGTGACGGGTGGTACCATGACCACCGGCGGCGCTACCGCCACGGGTGGAGCGATCGGGACCGGCGGGGTGGGCATCGTCGGCGGCGCGTTCAGCACCGGTGGCGTGGGGGTGATGGGCGGTACCATGACCACCGGCGGCGTGGGGGTGACGGGCGGCACCATGACCACTGGCGGCGCGCGGGCGACGGGCGGGGTCACGTATGCTGGCGGAAACACGAACCCCGGTGGCGAAGCCGCCGGTGGCCAGGGGGCCACGGGCGGGCTCGAGGCTACCGGCGGGGACGTCGGCACGGGCGGGATCGTGGGCACTGCCTCCTGCGAGGCCCTCACCAACGATCCCTCCGTCAACTGGAGGGACTCTGCCCTAAGGACCGACCAGGAGATCGTAGAGTGCCTTGCGACCTCGCTGGGCACCCCGGTCGGCTACGGTGAGAACGCGACGGGCGGCTACGATCCCGCTGGGGGCAGCCGTCTCGTCGTCATCACCCGGGACCCGGGCGAGTCGGTCGAGCAGCAGCTCCTCAACGCCATCGGGACCGAGGACCACAAGTGGATCGTCTTCGACAAGGAGGACTTCGCGGAGCCCTACGAGGTCGCGATGTACCGGCTCTGGTGTGACGACGAGGAGGTCCTGTCGGCGATCGGCGCGTCCAGCGCCGAGAGCTGCCGCGACCACCGGCTCTGGTGCGCCGAGCATGGGGTGGCTGCCGCGGACTGCGTGGAGCAGTTCTTCAACGTCACCCTCAACGACGGAGAGCTGCCCATCCGGGTCAACCAGATCCATTCGAACACGACGATCGATGGCCGAGGGAGCCAGGCGTACATCTTCTTCAGCGGCTTCAAGATCGGGGCGGACAGCGACAGCCAGCCGACCCACACCGACCAGAACGTGATCGTGACCAACCTGCGGTTCCAGGGAGCGGGCCATACAGAGGATCATGATCTCGATCCGGACATGATCCGCTCCACCGGCGGATCGCGCGACATCTGGATCCACCAAAACACCTTCGATACCACCGGGGACTCGGCCTGGGACGTGAAGGTCGGTGCCCACCACATCACCATGTCCTTCAACCTCGTGCGCAACGTCCAGCGCACCTGCCTGCACGCCTCGGGGGACAGCGAGACGGTGAGCACTGCGATCGCGACCACCATGCACAACAACGCCTTTGTGACCACCGACGACCTGTTCGAATCCTTCGGGCAGGGCGGGCGCCGGGTCCCGCTGATCCGGTTCGGCAAATCGCACCTCTTCAATAACGTATTTTTCAACTACCGCCGGCAGGTGGTGAGCGTCCGGGTGGGAGCGCGGCTCTTCATGAACGACAACGTGTTTCTGGTCAATGCGGCCTCTGCTGCCAGTCGGGACGATGACCTGCCGTACTACGTCGAGAACCTGCTCGCCGGCTTCGAGGAGGACGGGGGCGGTCTCGAGGTGGTCCGAAGCCGTGTGTGGCTCTCCGACCCCGCCTGTCGCCTCGATCCTTCCGACTCTGGCGATCTCGCCGCCTCTCACGGCAGTGCTCCGGACCCAATCATGGACTACAACGAGGCGTCGCGAGTGGCCATCGCCGCTCACCTCCTCAGCGCGGGAGCGGAGCTCGCCGATTACGTTTTCGCGACGGCTGGCAAGGGGGCTGCCACCCCCTTCAACTCGCCCTACACCCTTGGTCGCGAGGCGATCCTCGCGCTCGGCCGCGGCAGCTGCCAGTAGCGGCCGGCGGGTCACGGCGTGCCCACCGCGTTCGCCCTTCGGAGCGGGTCCGCTCTCAGAAATGGGTGAACGTGAGCAGCGCGAGTCCACTCAAGTAGGTGAGATCCGGTTTGCCGTTCAGCTTGGCGCAGTTGCCTTGGAGAGCGAGCCCGACGGCGCCGTTGTCTTCGCCGAACCACTCCTTGCCCGTCGTGACGCCGAGCCCGGGGCCGCCGGTGCCGTCGATGCGGTCCCAGAAGCAGGGGATATCTGGCATGAAGACGATCATCGAAACCCAGCGCAGGTGAGCCGTCAGGAACCAGTCGTGGTCGAAGTAGTAGGATCCGGCGAACCCGAGCCCGAAGAGCTGGAAGCCGGCGACCGAGGAGTCCTGGGCGCGGCGCAGGATGTGCTCGTACGAGAGCTCTGCCGCGAGGGCCAGGTTCCGCCCGCCACCCCCGAGCATGCCCGCCATCCCCAACACGGGCGCGGTGTGGTCGAGGTCGTAGATGGGCTTGAAACCGGGTTTCGGGTCGAGATCGCCACGGACGTTGGCGATCCCGCCGCTGAGAGTGAGCCGCAGGAACACGCCGCGATGCGGCTCGTCTGTCTCCTCGCTCTGCCGTTCGTCGGCCGGCGCTACGGGTGCGACGGATGGCGCCGGGTACGGCTGTGCCGGCGGGTACGGCTGCGGCGGCGGGTACGGCTGCGGCGGCGGGTACGGCTGCGGCGGCGGGTACGGCTGCGGCGGCGGGTACGGCTGCGCCGGCGGGGGCGGCTGCGCGGGGGCTGGGCATGGCTGCGCCGGCGGCGGGTACGGCTGCGTCGGTGGCGGGGCGGCCGGCGCTTCCCCGGGCGGTGCGGGCTGCGCCGGTGGTGGCGCGGGCGGCTGAGCGGCAGGTGGCGTGGGGGGCTCTGGCGTTGCGCCTTGGGCGTGCAGGCTCCCGGCAGGCAGCAACAGCGCGCCGAGCGCGAGCCAGCCTGACACGGACTTCGTTCCCCTCCTGCTCGACATCGTTAGAAGACCCCCGTACAAGCTGCGCTGGCGAGCGCATTGCATTCTGAGCCGAAGAGCCGCGCGCCTTCCACCGCGAGGTAGCAGACGTTGACGTCGGTGAGCCGAATCGTAAAAAGGTCGGTCGCGTCGCGGAGGGCCCCCTCATCACAATCTCGCGCGTCGTCCTCTAGCGTCGATACCTGGGACATGCAGGTATTGAACTCGACCGTGACGGAGCCGACGGTGCCACCCGACCCCCTCGAGATCGCGCCCGCGGTCCCCAAGGAGAGGCGGATCCCTTCACCTCGACCACCGGTGCGTCTGCTGTTCCACTCAGTCCCTTGGCGGTGCGATCTTGACCAGATCTGGCAGGATCTCGTCTCAGTGATGGCGAAGTGTCCTCTACGGTTCCGGCTCCGCCGGCTTGGTCCCTAGAGCACCGAGCAGGTTGCCAACAGCAACGGCAGCGCTGGAAACGCGTCTTTGCGAGGCGAGGACGCGTTTCCAGCGCTGCCTCCGGAGCGGTCTGCTGCCGGTTCGGTGCTCTAGGTTGTTGACTTGACGCAGCAATCAACCTGATTGCTGCTCTGGGCGGTGTGATCTTGACCGGATCTGGCAGAAGATTCTTCAATGTTCTCGTGGCCATCAGCAATCAGGCGTCAGCGATCGGGGTCTCCACGTTCTACCCGACAGCTGACCGCTGATGGCCCGGCCTACTTGGTTCCGGCTTCGCTGGCTTGGGTCGGAGAATCCGTGCGTCACGCGCGGATCTGCGGCAGCGCGACGGATCGGCGCCGGAGGCGCCTGTCGCTCATCCAGCGGCGAGGAGGGGGAGGCCGTGTGTCGCGGCCGATGCGGGAGAGGGCTCGCCTCCCCCCCCAAGAAGGAACCTGGCGCGGGCGCGATCCGGCGCCGTGCTTGGGTTGCGGGCCTGGCCCGCGCGAGGATCCTGTCTCCACCCGGCTGGAGACGATGCTATCCTCCCTTGCTTGGAGGTCGTTCGCATGGCGTCATCGTCGTCCGCCGCGTCCCCACTCTACGGCTTGGCAGAGAGTGGCACCGGAGGCCGCCGCCGAATGGCCAGCATCCCCACCCCACCCGACAAGCCGCGGCTCGTCAACCGGGACCAACCTCTTCACGGGCACGGAGCCCGCTCCCGGGGCGAATCCGGGGAGTCTCGGGTGAAGGCGGCTGCCCGACCGTGTCGGCTGGTTTGCACCCAACTCGCCCTCGGACTCCTCGGATGTGCGGGGCTATCGGAGTCCGAGATCCTCAGGGGGAAACCCTGCGCTGACCGTGGAGCCTGCGCAGCAGGCTACGTCTGCGAAGCCGCGACGAACCGTTGCGTCCGGCCTCCGGCCGCGACCGGCCCCACCGGAGGGAATCCTGCTGGAGGGAGCGGTGGCACTGGGGGACCGGTGGGCAGTGGCACTGGGGGACCGGCGGCTGTTGGAGGCGGAGGGGCGGTGGCAGTGGCTAATGGCGCGGGCGCGGGCGTGGGACAGGAGGGTGGCGCGGCGGGGGCTTTCCCCACCCCCGCCGTGTGCGGCAACGGCCTCGTCGAGGCTGGAGAGGAGTGCGAGCCGGACGCCGGTACCCCCTGTACCGCTGGTTGCAGCGTTGACTGCGGCGCGTTCATTAACGGCGGGGCAATGCTCGTGTTCGCGGACGGAACCGTTCACTGCTACTCGGTGCTCGCCTACGACCGCGACTGGGGCGACTCGTCGGTCAGGTGTGGTGACTTCAATGGCTATCTCGTCTCGATCCACGACGACGAGGAGCAGGCGATCGTGAGATCCCTGATCCCAGTGGACCAGACGGTCTGGATCGGCGCCACCGACGGGCGCTCGCCCGACGACCCCGTTCCGGGTACCTACACCTGGGAGACGGACGAACCGTTCGCGTACACCCCCGTGGACGGCTTCGATGTCGCCACCGGTGACTGTGGGGTGGACTGTCCGCACTGCGCCACCATCACCGGCGGCTCGAACGAGGCCTGGTCGGTGGACGTCTGCTCGACCGCCCGCCGCGGGATCTGCGAGTGGGACTCGGCGTCACCAGGGTAGCGGCCCCGGAAGGGCTGGGACCGACGGAGGACGATCTGATCGGCGTATCAGCGCGGGCTCCACTCCGTGCTCGTGAGCGCGGTGGCCTTCCTGCCTCTGACCCTGAATGTCGTCATGAGAAGCTCTGCCGCCACCGCACCGGTGATGAGCACATCAGACCGACGTGACACCGGACTCCGTTCCTTGGAATGCTTGCCGTAGGCCTTCTGGGCCTCGACCTCACCCAGCGGGATGAGGTCTTCGGAGGGGGACCCGTCGGCCTTGGCCTTCAGCACGTAGTCCTCGCCCAACATGTCCTGAAACGCCTGGGCGGTGTTGGCGGCGCGGAGCTCCGTCAGCCGCAGGTTGTACTCCTCGGTGTCCGGGCAATCCGCGTGACTCACGATGCGGATGGCAGCCCCCTTCGAGCGAAAGACCGCGAGCTCCCGCGCCGCGACGATGCCGACCTCCCGCCGTCCCTGCGCCGTCAGCTCCGAGTGGTTGAACGGGAAATGCACCGCGGTCCGGGACGGAGACTCCCTCGCATAGGCCATCTTCTTTGACACGGTGGAGGGTCCGGGGCTCGAGTTCTTCCGCTCTATCGAGAGTGAACCCTTGGAAGCCGACAGTCCATGGGAATCACCGAACGTAACCCCGCTCACCTGGACCTTGAGTGGTCGCAGCACGTCGGCTCCGAAGAACGTCAGCTGGGGCACGATGACGTCGTGGGACCAAGGACCGACGCTGGCACCCATGCTCTCCAGGGAGAAATCGCCCACGAAATCCTCCTGTCGCCACCTGATCGGCGAGGCCACCGCTCCTTCTGCCGTCTGTCCGAACGAGAGTCCTTTGCCGAGATTGGCGTCAGCGAGCTTGCACTTCATCTCGTAACGCTCGTCGGGTGCCCCCGGTTCCCCGACCGTCACCGTGAGGGAGCCCCACGAGACCCCAGCGCCCGGGATCAGGGGGAGCCCCAAGCTCTTCACCTTGAAGCTCATCGAGTACCTGTACCTATCCTCGGACAACTTGACGCCCAGGAATTCCTCCCAGAAATAGCGATAGTCCTGGTGCGCGCGGTCGTGGGTCCACTGACGAACATGGCCCCGCGTGTCTTCGACCATGATCTCGATCCATTCGAGCAGCGGACGCTCCGCCCCCCCTTTCCTGGCTTTGTACGTTCGACTGGTGAGCAGGATCATCGCGAGCGACGCCGCGCTCTCCCGTTCGCTGGGGTGCAGCCGCAGGAAGATCTTGGCCAGGTAGCCATTGAGCCCGCCCTGGTCCTCTATGGCGAACCTCCCTCGGTCCTCGAAGCCATGCTGGTTTCCTATCGCAAGATGGCTTTCGACCAGCGCGCCGAATCGGGTCACGCTGAACGCATTCTTGATGTACTCCTGCGCGGCATTGGGCAGCGGGGTTCGCTGCGTGCCGCGGACGGCCTTGGCGACCTGGGTCGGAAATGCCTTGAGTGCTTGGTCCGAGAGCCAGGGCTGCTTGTTGACGCGAGTGAGCTCGTAATCGCGACCATCGCCGAGGCGCAAGGAGATGGTTTCGAGGTCGATGTTCCAGACGAGCTTGCCGATCGCGTTCCCCGACGAGTCTTGGAGGTCGAACGTCTCCACCACATCATGACTCGCCTCGGTGCCGATGACCTCGATGCGCTGGGGTTCCTTCTGCTCGGGGCGGTACTCGTTGAGCCAGCCCACCAGGATCGGGCCGGCCCGATTGATGCATAGCGTGGCCACCCGCCACTTGTCATAGTCCTTTCCGACCAATTCCCAGCGTGGGTCCTGTTGCCAGCTGCCCGTGATGTCACCGTGGCACTCGCCCTTGGGCGGCGCCAGCACCAGGCCGTCGTGCTTCGCTCGGACGGCGAGCGCCCGCCTGTTCTTGGGGCCTGCCCGGTATCCGCTCACGCGGAGCCGCTGACTCTGTGCGTTGGTCGGTGGGTTCGTGGGTCGAGCCTCGCTGGCCATCGTCGTCACCTTCGTATGGGTTGGCAATTGCGTCGGAACACCGCGCGGGTTGCCAACGGCCACGGCGTTGGGTCCCGGCAGATGGACGATCGGTGATTCACCACCCTCATGCGGAGCCCTGGGCGAGGGCCTCGTTCCTTGGAGAGCACGGCACGCTGCCCGGCCAGTTGGCGTCGGCTTCCGCCAGGGTCTCGCGGCGGCGCTCCGGGTGGGGGTCGGGGAGGGCCAAGCGCTCCTGGTCCTCTTCGATCAACCCGATGATCTCCGGCAGGGTGAGATCTTCGAATACGACGCGCTCCTGCTCCTGCTCCTGGTGGTTCCGGTCTTGCTGGCCCTGCTCCTGCTGGTCCGGCTTCGGTTTCTGCTCCAGGACCTTGAGGGTGAACCGCTTGCCGATGGTCGGTAGTCCCGTGAACAGCACATGCTGTTCGAACTCGTCGTCGCGTGCAGGGGGTAGGTCGAGGCGACGGTCGTACACCCCGTCGTGGCTACGGAGGTGGGCCATGCGTGCCGGCGCGTCGATCTGGGTCTCCTCCAGGGTGAACTCGAGGTCGAGCAGGAGCACCGTCACGACGAAACTGCTTCGCGCCGGGAAGGCGACGCCTCGTCGGAGATCGTAGGCCGTCTCGGCCAGCTCGGCGGCTTCGGGATCGCCCTCCGCGAGCTGGGTCTCGTCGATCTCGGTGACCTTCAGCGTGGGGCGTTCCGAGCGGTGGAAGGCTAGCAGGCATCGTCCGTCTCCGCCGGTGGTGCCACTGGCCAGGGCAGCCTGGTCGACGATCGCTTGCACGAGAGCCCCCCGGACGGGGGTTCCCTGGCAGTCCTGCACCAGGATCTCGACTTCACGCTGATCTGGTTCGACGTCGTCCGCGGGTCGCTGCGGCGGAAGGGCGAGCGGCTCTACGGGGAGACGGACGCGAGCCCGCATCGGTTCCTCCTTCCGGATCGACACGCGACCCGAACGGATCGCCGCTTCGAAGCGGTCGGCGATTCGTCCGAGCTCCCAGGGCTCGAGACCGGCATCGGAACGACGAGGACGTTCTCCGCAGAGGTCGAGCACGGCTCGGATCGATTCGGGGTCTCGGTTCGCGAGGCCCGTTCGGACGATGAAGCTCACCAGTCCGGGGTCGGGGTTCTCCTGCCGATCGGCCGCACCCCTCCGGCCAACCCGATAATTCCCACTCGGCGTCCTGACGACAAAGGAACCAAAGTTTGACTCTACGAACATCGCTCGTTATCCCGGTTGCCATCTCGCGCGTGGTCAGTCTCGATCTGCCTCTGCCCGGCGCTCAGCGCAGCAATCAGCCTGGATCTCGCGTCGACGAGGGACGACATGCCGGAATTCGAAGCAGGTTTCGAGCCTTTTCCGCGTTCGGCACGCGCAGAGCCGGAGTGGAGCGAGTGCAGCCTGCTGCACGAGTCCACGGAGGATCACGGCCCGAGTCCGGCGAGGGAGCGCGGGAGGCGCAGCGCACTAGCAGCGCGAATTCGGGCACGACGGGCGCGGAGAAGGCCGAAAAATGCGAGGAGTGCGGCATGGCGGACGAGGAGGCGAGAGATCCAGGATCGGGCTGATTGCCGAGGCAAGACGACGATTTTGAGCGCCGAACTGGGAGGCGATCTCGAATGAGGCGCAGTGGCCGTTGGCGAGCTGGTCGGGGGCTAGATCGGGACCCGCTCGATCGGCGTTGGCGGTTCGGTTCGAAGCAAGGCGCGTGCCGCCGCTCGCGGGAGCAGGGTTTCGTGAGCGATCTGTGGGGCGGGTTCCTCGGCGGGCGTGACCGTGCTCCCGTGCGACGTGATGGCTTGCCGGTTTTCGGACGTCCACTGGACGTCCACCGGATGTCGAGTGGACGGCATGCGTTCACGCGTCGGCCGCCTCTGCCGAAAGCCGCTTCGCTGGCTAGGCGCGACGAGCGCCCCACGCCGCCACCCACGCTGCTTCGCAGCGTGGGGCTCGGGCGACGCGGGTCCCTACTTCACCCACGTTGCCAAGACAACGTGGGACCCGTGGCGACGCGGGTCCCGGGAGCGCAGGAGCAACCCCCACGCTCGACCCAACGCGGCCAGGCCCGTGTCGGGTTCCGGAGCGCGGGGCCCCGCCAGCGGGGCGGATCTCGGCCGGTCGTTCCAGGTCAGGACTCCGTGAACGGATACAGTGGACGTCCGAACACCGACGGCAAGCTCATGCAGTACGAGTCGGGAGGGGGCGTTCGGCGGGCGCGGGCCGCCGGACCCGGGTTCTCTCCGTCCTGCCCCGGCGACCCCACGGATCGCCGCTGGTTGCCAGCATCGAATGAGGTAGAGTCGAGGCCCGTTGGTCGAACACGGTGGTCTCTTGGGGATTGCGTCAGCGATCGTTGGGGTGCTCGTCGGCATCGGGGCGGTCGGTACGGGGATGGATTTCAGTGCAAGAAGGTAGTGCCAAGCAAGCAGTGGACCATGATCCCTCCCTCGACCACGTCGAGTTTGCCCGTGCGGCCATCGAGCAGCCCATCTACGACCGATTCGCGGAGCAGGTTCGCGGTCACGGCGCTCGTCCGGCGATTCACACGCCGGGGTTCCGCTGGACCTACCAGGAGCTCGGGCAGCGTGTGGACGAGATGGCCCTCGCCGTGTTGTCCCGTTGCGGTGCGGAGCCGGGGCGGCTAGCGCTCCTCTTCGAGCATGGCGCGCCAATGTGTGCCGGGGTGTTGGCCGGGCTCCGGGCCGGGAAGACCTATGTGCCGTTGGATCCCGGCTACCCTGTGGAGCGGCTCCGCAGCATGGTGGACGACTGCCGTCCACAAGCCATCCTCGCCGAGCAGCGCTGTCTCGACTTCGCGCGAGAGTTGGCTGGCGAGGCCTGGCCCGTGATCGAGGCGGAGACGACCGGCAGCGCGAAGACCCCGTTCCCCACCGTCGACCCCCGGGACCCCGCGTACATCCTTTACACCTCCGGCTCCACCGGGAAACCCAAGGGGGTGGTGCAGAACCACCGCAACGTTCTACACTTCATCCGCGCCTACTCCAACAACCTCGAGCTTGCGGCCAGCGACCGCCTGACGCTCCTCTCGTCCTACAGCTTCGATGCGGCGGTCATGGGCATGTACGGCGCGCTGCTCAACGGAGCTTGCCTCTGCCCGAGGAGCGTGCGCGACGTCGGCTTCGCCGGCATTGCGGCCTGGCTTCGCGATTACGAGGTCAGCGTCTATCACTCGACGCCCACGGTGTACCGGCACTTCTTGGCCGAGTGTGCCGACGACGAACGGTTTCCCTCGGTGCGACGGGTCGTGATGGGTGGGGAGCCCGTCGTCCCACGCGATGTCGAGCTATTCAAGCGCCATTTCGCCCGCGGCGCCGTGATGATCAACGGCCTTGGTCCGACCGAGTCGACAGTGACCCTCGAGTACTTCGTCGATCATGACACCGAGGTCTCCGGACATACGGTGCCCGTGGGGCGACCGGTCTGTGATACCGAGATCCTCCTGTTGGACGAGCATGGGCGCGAGAGTCGTACCGAGGGCGAGCTCGTCTTCGTCAGCGAGCACGTGGCGCTCGGCTACTTCGAGCAGCCCGGCCTGACCGCGGAGGCCTTCGGGGAACGTCCCGAGCACCCTGGCAAGCGCTGCTATCGCACCGGCGATCTGGCCCGCTACCGCGAGGACGGGAACCTCGAGTTTTTCGGGCGGCGAGACCTGCAGGTCAAGGTGCATGGCGTGCGCATCGAGCTCGGGGAGATCGAGGCGGCAGTGGAGCGGTTCCCGGGGGTTCGGGCCTGCATCGCCGTGGCCCTCCCCGGCAGCGATGGCGAGACGGAGCTCGTGGCGGCCATTCGCCCACAGGAAGGTGTCGGGCTCGACCAGCACGCTCTTCGGTCGTCGCTGCAACAGATCCTGGCTCCAGCGATGGTGCCGAGCGCGCTCCTCCTGTTCGACGAGTTTCCCCTCACCCCGACCGCCAAGACCGACCGCCTGGCGCTGCGGGAGCTGGTGGCGGCTGCCCGCGGCGTGGGCCGGGATCTTGCCGGGTACGAGGCCCGGACGCCCGTCGAGGAGCGGGTCTGCGACATCTGGCGGGAGGTGCTCGGACGGCCGCCGAGCCTCGGGGACGAGGACTTCTTCGAGGCCGGGGGAAACTCCCTCTCCGCGGTTCGCCTGCGCGACCGGCTCGAGAAGGCGTTCGACAAGGAGTGGTCGCTCGGCCGCCTGTTCGAGCTGCGGACCTTTCGGAAGATCGTAGAGGTGATCGAGCGAGGCGGTGACACGGCGCAGAACGACGGGTCCTTGTTGGACCTCGCGCGGCACGGGGAACCGGGCGGCGCGCACCTCTACTGTATCTGCGGCATCGAGCTCTACCGGCCGCTGGCGCGGGCGATCGGCGCGCCCCACGACGTTTCCGGGGTGTTCCTTCCGGTCGAAGAGCGCGCGTTCAACGGGCAATCCACGCCGGAGCTCGGGGAAATGGCGCGGATGTACGGCGAGGTCATTCGGGCACACCAGCCGCGCGGCCCATACTCCCTCGCTGGTGTCTCGTTCGGGGGGCTCCTGGCGTACGAGCTCGGTCGCCAGTTCGCTGCTGCCGGTGAGCGGGTCGCCTTCCTCGGCGTGTTCGACACGATCCTACCGCAGACGATTGGGCTTCGACGGCGCCTGCAGGCCCACGCGGTCTTGGCTGCTCGCCGGGGCCCCGCCTACCTCGCCGAACGGGCGCGTGCGGTGCTGAACAGGGCGGGGCACCTGCTGAGTCGCGACCCTGCAGCCGCGTGGACGGTGGGGGTACCGGAGTCGGAGGCGGAGCGAATGGCCCGGATCCGGGAGCGCATGTACGACGAGGCGCTCGCCCGTTATCGCTGTGCCATGCCCCGATACGACGGGGATCTCCACTTCTTCCGCGCCGCGGAGAGCGGGGCATTCGAACGGGTCGCCTTTCCGCCCGATTGCAATTGGCCGCGCTACGTGCGTCGATGTCATTGTTACGAGGTTCCCGGCGGACACGTCTCCATGCTGGACGCGTCGAACGTGTCCGACCTAGCCGCGCTGGTGCGCCGGGCCCTCGACGGGGCCGTTCGCGATTGACGACCGGCCAGAGGGTTCTGCTGGCCTCGGGTGGCAGCCGGCACACGAAGGCGCCTCGTGCGCGTGGGGTCCGGTCCACGCCGAGCTCCGCCAGGATGTCGTCATGGTGCGTTTCGAGCCGAGATCGGGGACGGTGGAGGAGTCGTGGGCGAACCGTCGCAACGGGACCGTCGCAAGGGGGCCGTGGTGACGATGGCGTCCGACCGCTGGGATGACGTGGACGAGCGGGTCAGCGAGATCGCCGACAGAGGACGGCGCCTGCGCGGCTCGGTGGTCCTGTCCGTCCCGCGGCCTTGGGGCGAAGAACTCGTCGATCTCGAGTCGAGTCTCTCCCAGGCAGGTGAGGTCTTGGCCCCGCGTGCACCCGCGGCGTCACCGCCGCGTGGCGCCGCGATGCTGGACGGGGGGGCTCCACGCAGTGGGGGGCGGGGACGCGCCAGCCGCTCCCACGGGCCGTCATGAGAATGACCGTCGACGACTCCACTGGAGCACCGATCAGGTTGGCGACAGCAGCGGCAGCGCTGGAAACGCGTCTGTGCGAGGCGAGGACGCGTTTCCAGCGCTGCCTCTGGAGAGGTCTGCTGCCGGTTCGGTGCTCTA
>JAFGBI010000089.1 GCA_016933275.1 Polyangiaceae bacterium
ACCACGGGCGGCATCGGCCCGACCACGGGCGGCATCGGCCCGACCACGGGCGGCATCGGCCCGACCACGGGCGGCATCGGCCCGACCACCGGGGGGGTCGATCCGGGTACCGGCGGGATGGGCACACAGCCCACGGAGTGCCCGTTCTCGCAAACCGCAAGCCCGAGCGGGGCAGACTGGGTCGACGGCAATCTCATCACCTTCAACAACAGCGGCGGGTGGTGCTGGTATCAGGACGAGCGCGCGATCGTAGACACGGAGAACAACCAGCTCGTCATCGGTTCCGTGCAGAGCAGCCACGTGAACGTGGTGCACTGGGATCTCGCTACGGGCAGGGGAGACGCACACACGATCGACAATGCGCTTCCGTACACCGACGACCACGATGCGCCGGCGATCGTCAAGACGAAGGACGGCGGGTATGCAGCCATGTGGGCAGGCCATCGCAACGACTGCCTCAGCCGCACGAGCTACTTCGACGGCAGCTCTTGGTCCAGAAAGTCGAACTTCGATTGGTCGTCCCACGGGTGCGTGCAAGACGGCGATGGCATGGTCACCTACGCCAATGCGTGGTACCTCGGCGATACTCTCCATAGCTATGTGAGATCCGTCGACACCAGCCCCAACTACCTCTGGAGCGACGACCATGGCAGGACCTGGAATTTCGGTGGCCGACTGACCTCGACCCCGCGAGTGGGGTACGTCGCTGGGTACTACAAGTATTGGGGCAACAACGTGGATCGCATCGACTGGCTGGGCACCGAGGCCCACCCTCGAGACAACGATAACAGCCTCTATCACGGATACGTTCAAAACGGCCAGATACACAACTCCAATGGAAATGTGATCGACGATGATTTCAGCGACAGCAACGCAAATCAGATCACAGATTACACACGGGTGTTCACGGCAGGGTCGTCGGTCGGAGGAGCCGCCCTGAACCACGCCTGGAACGCCGATCTCATCAGGTACGACGACGGCACCATCGCGGCCATCTGGACCGCGCGCGTCGTGGGTACCTCGAGCGACGACCCCGACAAGCGGCTGGTGTATGCCCGGTTCGACGGGAACGGCTGGAGTTCGACCCCCCTCGCCCGAGCTGGGACCAAGCTCTACGATTCCGAACAGGACTACACCGGCCTCGGCGCGCTGGACCCGGACAATCCAGAGGTCATCTACATCTCGACTCCGTACGATCCCCGCACCGATGAAGGCGACTTCCAAGGCAGAAAGGAGATCTGGAAAGGGGTGACCTGTGACGGTGGCGCCAGCTTCGAGTGGGTACCGGTGACCGCCAACTCGTCGATGGACAACCTCCGGCCAATCGTGCCGAAGTGGGACGGCACCCACCGGGCGCTGCTGTGGATGCGTGGGACCTACAGCTCGGCGCAGAGCTTCGACACCGCCATCGTCGGACTGATCGAGTGATAGTAGTCCCGTGGCGGTGTGATCTTGACCGGCTCTGGCAAGATATCCACCATTTCGCCTCGGCACGGCGAAGGTGTTTGCCGCCCAAACCAAGGCACTCGCCGAGCGATGATAGGTCGATCCTGGTCCTCGGCGGCGTCGGCGGAGCAGGAGTCGAATTCGCCGGGGCCCTTGAAGATCCTCACTTCGTCGCGAAGGGTTGGCGCGAGCGGCGCGGTCGGCTAGACCGCCAACGTGACCCAGCCCACCGCTTCTGTTCCGCCGAGCAACCCCGAGCCGCGTCCCAGCGAGCGCCTCAGAGGCTTCTATCAGAGCGTCATCAGGGGTGAGGCGATGCCGACCGATCTCGAGGAGACGCGAGCGGTGCTGGGCGAGCTCGCGCGCCGGAAGGGGGCGGAGCTGCCGCCGGAGTTCCTCGTCGACCGCGTGCTCGCGGCGACGGAGGGCACGGACTGGCCAACCCGGCGCGCGGCCATGGAGGCGTTGCTCCGGCGGTTCGGCTTCGCGGAGCGCGACGAGCTCACGATCGACGAAACTCCGGGTCGGGGTCGGATCCACGGCACGTATCGCCTCGCGGGGAAGCGCGGGGGCAGCACCCAACGGAAGCAGCGCGCAGCACGCCCGTACACGACCGAGCTCTTGGCGCTGACGCCCTTCCGCGGGAGCTGCGATTGCGCGGACTTCCTTCGCGGTTCGCTCGGGATCTGCAAGCACCTCCTCGTGGTGGCCGGGCACGTGTTCGAGAGCGAGCGTCGCGTCGCCGCCGCGCGGCGTGAGCTCGACGAAGACTCGGGTCGGTTGCTCCCGATCCTGCGCTGGGATCCCGTGCGCCCCTTCCGCGGAGATGGCGATCGGCTCCGCGGGCTCACCCTCGAGACGCCGGCGAATCCGATCCCCGACGGCCGGCGCACGACCCGCGGCAGGGCCGCTTCGCGCGAGCACGCGAAGTGGTTCGATGGGGCTCGACCGCTCCCGTCGGCGCTCGCGGACCCTGCGCGCCGACGCGATCTCCTCCGGGCGCTCGAGCACGATCTCAAGGCGTCGCGCCTCGTCGCCGAGTCAGCGGCGCGGGCCCTCGTTCGCGATGAGCTCGAGCTCGCGGAGCGCCGGCTCGCCGCGGTGAAGGCGACCCCCTCCCTGTTCGCCGAAACGCGCTCCCTCAAGCGGAAGCTCTACCCCTATCAGGTCGAGGGCGTGCGGCGCTTTCTCGAGGCGCGCCGGCTGCTCCTCGCGGATGACATGGGGCTCGGGAAGACGACGCAGGCGATCGCTGCGTGCCATGCCCTGTTCCGTGCCGGCGAGGTCGAGCGCGGGCTCATCATCGTGCCGGCGAGCCTGAAGAGTCAGTGGCTGCGCGAGTGGGACGTCTCGACCGACATCCCAGCGGAGATCCTCGATGGCGGTCCCGAGGACCGTCGACGGCAGTTCCGGCGCATCAAGCGCGGCTTTCTCGTGATGAACTACGAGCAGCTGCTGCGTGACCTCGGGGAGGTGCACCGCTTCGCGCCAGACATGGTGGTGTTGGACGAGGCCCAGCGGATCAAGAACTGGGCGACCAAGTCGAGCCTGTCGGTCAAGACGCTGACCCCCGAGTGGCGGCTCGTGCTCACCGGCACCCCCATGGAGAATCGACTCGAGGAGCTCGCGAGTATCCTCGACTGGATCGACGACGTCGCCCTCACGCCCAAATGGCGGCTCGTGCCCTGGCACACGACCTACGAGGGCAACGGGTGCAGGGGCCGCGTGGGTGCGCGCCATCTCGACACCCTCCGCGTGCGGCTCGCGCCCTGTACCGTGCGCCGGATCCGGAAGGAAGTGTTGGCCCAGCTCCCGCCGCGGACCGACACGCGCGTCCCCGTCCCCATGACGGAGCAGCAACGTGCCGAGCACGACGAGCTCTCCGTCCCCATCGCGTCCCTGGTGCGGCGCGCGCACCAGCGGCCCCTCAAGCAGGCCGAGTTTTTGCAGCTGATGTCGCTGCTTGCGACCCAGCGGATCATCTCGAACGGCCTCGCGCAGCTCTGGTTCGAGGATGTCTACCCCACGCTGTCCGAGCACGCGCCAGATGGCGCGGCCCTCGAGCGCGCGTTCGCGCCCAAGCTCGGCGAGCTCCAACGCTTGATCGCGGAGCTGGCGGTGGAGCAGGGGCGCAAGGTGGTCGTCTTCAGCCAGTGGCGCTCCATGCTGCGGCTCGCGGCCTGGGCGGTGGGTGATGTCCTGGCGGACGCGGGGCTCACCGCCGCCTTCTTCACGGGGGCGGAGAGCCAGAAGGTCCGCACCCGCAACGTCGTGGATTTCCATGACGATCCGCGCTGCGCCGTGCTCCTGCTCACGGACGCCGGCGGCGTCGGACTCAATCTCCAGCGCGCGGCGTCCGCATGCATCAACCTCGAGCTTCCCTGGAACCCGGCCGTGCTCGAGCAGCGGATCGGCCGCATCTATCGCCTCGGACAGACCTCTCCGATCGACGTCTACAACATCGTGACCGACTACGGGATCGAGGCGCGGATCGACGGCCTCATCGCCACCAAGAAGGCGCTCTTCTCGGGGCTCTTCGACGGCACCACGGACGAGGTGCGCTTCGACGGCAAGGCAGGGTTTTTGGCGGATGTCGAGCGGCTCGTCGAGCCGGTCGCGATCGAGCTCCCCGTGGGAGTGCCCGAATCGGACGCGGCGGACGACGCGGTCGAGTCGGACGCGGCGGACGCGGCGGACGATGCGGTCGAGTCGGCGGAAACCGCACGCGTTGCGATGGTGCGCGAGCGCGACACGACCGTCGCGGTGGCACGGCTGGGCGCGGCTCCCGAGACCGAAGCGGCATCGGCGCCCGTCCTGGCGGGCGAGGCGAGCCCCGTCGAGACCGCGAGCGCGAAGGAAACGAGCCGCAGTCCGAGCGCGCTCCTCGGTCACCTCAAGCTCACGCGCACCGACGACGGTACGGTACGGCTCGAGGCGCCGCCCGAAGCTGCCGACGACCTCATCCGTCTTTTCGAGGGGATGGCCAGCCTGCTCCGCGAATCGCGGGCGGGGTGAGGTCCAGGCAGCGTCTGCGGATTCCGTGGACCTGGAGGCTCGAGGGGGTGCTGGCGCCCGGTACGACGCGCGCGGCAGACCCGGACCCAGTGAGGCCATCAACCGTCAGCCGGTCGTGCCCAGGGACAGCATGAGACGGCAGAGCAAGCGCTCGATCTCGGCGACTCGTTCGCCGAGGCCCGCGTGGGCTTCGCGTGGGAGACGCTCGAGGTCGTGCGCCACGAGCGGCAGTTGCCCGGGCTTGTGGGCGAAGCCAGCGGCGAGGCTGAGCGATCTCACGCCAGCCGAAAGACGGGTCGCATCGCCGAGCTCCCAACGAAGAGGGAAGCACCAGCTCCGTATCGTTCGCGAATCCCGGGCGGGAGGAGCGGCGCTTCGCCGATCGAGGGAGCGACCCTCCTCCGTGAGTCGGCCACCCAGACTGCAAGCGGACGATGGCATGGGCAGCCCTCCAGCGGACCGGTCTGCTAGGATGCGTGCCCCATGGACGGTCGCGACGGTCGAACCCATCCCGGCGGGCATCCCGTGGCAACCAGGCTGAGCGTTTCCGCTTTCGAAGCGAGGACGCTCGACGTCTTGGTGCTGCGGAACCTGGAGCGGCGCCACCTGACGCGCCAGTGCGACCGAGTCATCGACCAGCTCAGGATCGGGGACTTTCGGGCGGCCGAGGTCAAGAAGCTCAGAGACTCTGGAATCTACCGCGCCAAGCTCGACGACAAGAACCGCCTGCTCTTCAAGCTCGGCGAGCACGGTGGTCGGAAGGCGCTGCTTATCCTCGAGGTGGTCCACAACCACGACTACGCGAAGGCGCGGTTCCTGGGTGGAGGCAGCTTCACCGAGGACGATTTCCAGCCGGTGGCTGCGCCGGCGTTCGAGCTTCCCGCGAGCGAGCGCCTCGGCTACGTGCACCCGACCTCGCCCGCGCTGCATGTGCTGGACAAACCGCTGTCCTTCGACGACGCGCAGGAGGCCGTGTTCGCCACGCCGCTCCCCCTCATCGTGATCGGCTCCGCCGGCAGCGGCAAGACGGCGCTCACGTTGGAGAAGCTGAAGACCCTCCCCGGGCGTGGGCTGTACCTGACGCGCTCGTCGTACCTGGTCGAGAACGCCCGCGCGCTCTTCTTCGCGAATCGCTACGACAATTCGGGTCAGGAGGTCGACTTCTTGTCCCTGGCCGAGCTCCTGCAAACGATCGACGTGCCGCGCGGGCGCGAGGCCAGGTGGGCGGAATTCTCGACCTTCTACGATCGCGTGCGGGGGACGTTCCGGCTGCGCGAGGCGCACCGTATCTATGAGGAGCTGAAGGGAGTCATCACCGGCGCGGCCACCAACGGACCGTACATGACCGAGGACGAGTACCTGGCGCTCGGCGTGCGCCAGACGATCTTCCTCGGGGAGGAGCGCCGGGTCGTCTACCGGATCTTCGAGCGTTGGCGCGCACACCTGACCGACAGCGGCCTGTTCGACGGCAACATCGCGGCCTGGGAGCGGCTCACCCTGGCCCAGGAAACCTACGACTTCCTGGTTGTCGACGAGGTGCAGGACGTCACGATGGTGGAGCTTCGCCTCGCACTGGCCACGCTGCGCGAGAAGGGGAGCTTTCTACTGTGCGGCGACTCCAACCAGATCGTGCACCCCAATTTGTTCTCTTGGGCCCGGGTCAAGGCCTTGTTCTTCGGTGAAGCTCTGGCGGGCGGCTCGTCGCCAGTCGACCAGATCCATGTCCTCTCCGCGAACTATCGCAACACGCGGGCCGTGACCGCGCTCGCCAACCGGTTGCTCCTCGTCAAGCAGCGGCGCTTCGGCTCGATCGATCGCGAGAGCAACTTCCTGGTCGAATGTGTCAGCGGCGACCTCGGCCGCGTTGACCTCTTGACCGACACTCCTACTGTTCGGGCGGAGATCGAAGACAAGACCCGCCGATCGTCGCGCACCGCCATCCTCGTGCTGCGTGACGAGGACAAGCCGACGGCACGTGCCGTCTTCTCGACACCGCTGGTGTTCTCGGTTCAGGAGGCCAAGGGCCTGGAGTACGACAACGTCGTTCTGTTCAACCTCGTGAGCGGCGCCGCTCGGGAGTTCCGGGAGTGCACCGAGGGTGTCTCGGCGGCGGCGTTGGAAGGGGAGCTCGTCTACGCGCGAGCCCGAGACAAGGCTGACAAGAGCCTCGATGCCTACAAGTTCTACGTCAACGCGCTCTATGTTGCGATGACGCGAGCCGTCAAGTCACTGCTGGTGGTCGAGGGCGAGCCCGGACACCCGCTCTTCGAGCTGCTCGCCATCGGCCAGACCAGCGAGCGCATCGATCTCGTCAAGGACGAGTCCTCCCGCGAGGACTGGCAACGCGAGGCGCGGCGCCTGGAGCTCCAGGGTAGCACCGAGCAGGCCGAGCAGATCCGGCGGGAGATCCTGGAGTGCCAGCCGGTCCCCTGGCAGGTGGCGGACGCCTCGACCCTCGCCGGCATCCGCGCGAGGGCGCTCGGCCCCGGTCCGCACGACAAGGCGGCCCAACAGCTCCTCTTCGAGTACGGGCTGACCTACGACGCGCCGGGCCTCGTGACCGCGCTCGCGGCAGCGGGATTTCGTCACGCGAAGAAGCCCGAGTCAGGCCGCGAATACATCCACCTGACGCACTACAGGGAGTACGCCTACCGATCATCCCCGGCGCTCGAGGGGCAGCTTCGGAAGTATGGAGTGGACTTCCGCAACCCGCTCAACGAGACGCCGCTCATGGTGGCCGCGCGGCTCGGGCGGGCCGAACGAGTCGCCGCGCTCCTGGCCCAGGGGGCTGACCCAGCGCTCACCGACGCCGCGGGGCGCACCGCGCTGCGGGTCGCGCTAGCGGGCTGGCTCGACCAGCGTGGCGTCAGGCCAGCGGACTTCGTCGCCGTGTTCCGATCGCTCTCCGTGGCGCCCATCAAGGTCAAGGTCGGGTCGCGCATGGCGAAGCTCGATCCGAGCTCGATGGAGTGGTTCATCCTCAACCTCTGCCTCGTGCAATACCGGCGCATGGTCGCCGACGCCGTAGCCCAGCGGGAGCTACCCGCCTTCAAGGCTCCCACGCTGGCCGGACTGCTGGCGATGTTCCCTGACGGCGCCGTCCCGCCGCATCGCAAGCGGCGCGAGTACATTTCGTCCATCCTCGCGAAGAACGAGATAGGCGGCTCGAACCCGTACAACCGGCGGCTCTTCTACCGGGCTGCTCGTGGCTTCTACGTCCTCAACCCCGCGCTCGAGGTCGAGGCCCGCGGTACGTGGATCAGCGTCGTCGAGATGATGGGGCTCCCGCTGCTCCTCGACGCGCTCGGTCCTTCTGGTGACTACCTTCGCATCTGGTTGGACCGCACTCGCACCCTCCTCCGGATGCGCCACGGCCCCGAAGACGGTCCCCGGATGGAGGTGGCGCCGGCGACCCATCCACCGTGAGCCGCGGCAAGCTCCTTCGCCTCGTTGACCCGACGGCACGCTGTTCTGCTGGGCGGACGTCGCCAGTGACCGT
Source organism: Polyangiaceae bacterium (assembly GCA_016933275.1). Classification (GTDB taxonomy): domain Bacteria; phylum Myxococcota_A; class Polyangia; order Polyangiales; family Polyangiaceae; genus JAFGBI01. The sequence goes on from JAFGBI010000089.1 coordinate 7,961, forward strand.
AGCCAGGATCTCATCTGGTAGGGCGCCGGACGTCCTTCCTGCTCCGAGGCCTCGCGTCCGTAGGGTCAAGTGATCGATCTTGTTCCATTCTCCCTCGTCTGAGAAGAGCCGCACCCATTCGGCTCTGCGGGAGCCAACGTCGCGGGGCCGTGCGTCCTCGGACGCAGGGTCATGTCAGTCGTTATCGGCCACGTAGACCAGGGCGACATCGGGATCATGGCCGGTTATCCAGACGGAAGTAGGATCGCGAAGGAGTCCGAGAATGCGCGGAAGAACGGTGAAGTCACGAGAGCCATACACCCAGCCGGGTCGCAGCGCCGTCACCTCGAGCTTGCCGGAGGTGTGGAGGGAGGCGCCGCTGGCGACGCTGGCGGGGGATCGAGGTCACGCCGCGTTCTTGGGCTACTTGGGCATGGTCCTCGGGCTGCACCGGTTGCTTGTTCCTGACTCGCGGTTCGCTACCCTTCACGACCGAGTCGTGTCCGTGCTCGAGCGGCGCGTGTCTGCCCGGCCGGTGCTGCTCATCGAAACCTAACCCGGCGAGGTCTATCCCGTGGACAATGCGTCGGTCATCGGGACCATCGCGCTCCACGCTCGCGCCACCGGGAAGGCTCGCCCGGTGCTCGTTGCGCGCTGGGTCGAGCGCGCTCGCGCGCGCTGGATCGATCCGGGATCGGGGTTGCTCTTTTGGTCGTGGAACGAAACGGCGGACATCGCCGCGGATGCTCCCCGGGGCTCGGGCACGGCGCTCGCTGCGTATTTCCTGGCCTACGCCGACGTCCGTGTGGCTGACGTAGCCCCAGGCGGCGGACACCCGGAGAGCTGCCTGGGCTTCGTAGGGTGAACCGAGCGCGGAATGGAACCGGAGGCGAGCGTTGCCTGCTTCGGAGCCGAACCCTTCGGCGACGTTGAGCGCCACGCTGGTGAGAGCCCGCGCGAGCTGGGACGCGAGGTCGCGGTCCTTGCGCCGTATCGCTTCGACGAGCGGACTCGATGATGGTGATGATCTGTTCGAGGAGCTGCCGTCTGAGGGTGGGGTGCATGCTCCCCTTTGGCGCAGCTTCTGTGACGCCGTCGGCAGGTGAAACCCCGCCCACCTTTGCCGGTGGCGCAGCAGGTGCGCCCCTCCGGCGTGCACCCCACCCTCAGACCGTCTCGCCTCCCAATATCCTTCTCCCGCACGCGCCGCCGCTGCTGCCGCCGCCGCCGCTGCCGCCGCCGCTGCCGCCGCCGCCGCGGCTCCTTCCCCGTCCCGCCACGATCACCCCGAGTCCGGCGATCCCCACGGTCAGGTTCGAGGCTAGCCACACGAGCGAGAGGCCGAGCGCGTGACTCGCGTCCACGCCAAAGGGCGAAAGCACGACCACGAACAGCGATTCCCGGAGTCCGTGCCCACCGAGGCTCACCGGCAGGGTCGCCGCCACCAACACGATGGGCACGCCGAGGTAGAGCGACGCCGGAAGGTTCGTGATCCCCCAGTCGTATCCGATCGGCAAGAGGATGGTCAGCGCCACCACTTGGTACACGACCGACCACAGGAACGTCTCGAGTCGCGGCAGCGGGCGGGAGAGCGCGCCGCCCCACGCCTCGGCGATCCGCCGCAAGGTCGTTGCGAGCGACGCCGAGCTGCCGGCTCCCAGTCGGGCAGCCAGGCGCAGCGGGGCGGGGGCGATCGCGATCAACGTCGCGAGCGCGACCGCCATCAGGAGCGCGGTGACGAGCACGGGGAGGGTAGCGTCGCTGAGGGCGTACGAGAGGCCGAGCGTGGACACGACCGCGAGCGACAGCAGTCCCAGGAGCCGCTCGTAGGCGACCGAGGCCCATGCGTGCTCGGCATCGCGGACCCGTCGGGCGGAGCGGAGTCCGCGCGCGACGTCCCCGCCTACGGACGTGGGGAGGAGGAGGTTATAGGTCGTGCCGACGAGGGTATCGCCGAACAGGGCCCAGGGGGACACCTGCTCGCCGAGGTAGTCGAGGACGCGGTGCCAACGCCAGGCGGACACGGCGACCGAGAGGAACGTGAGCCCGAGCGCAGCCGTGATGGCGGCGCCGGAGAGCGCACCGATGGCGGCGGCGACGCCCTTGAGGTCCACCCGGAAGAGCACGAAGGCGAGCAGCGCCACCGTCACCAGGATCTTGAACGAAACGGTGACGGAGCGTCGCATCGCTCAGGGCTTCGAGGAAGGTGGCGTCGGCGCGGTATGGGGACGGGCCTCGCGGCAGAAGAGGAGCGCCTTATAGTCCGCGAGCGCCTCGAGCGGCCGCCCGCGACCGATGGCGCGCGCACCGTCGAGGATCCGTTCGCCGGCGGAGAAGACCGGGGTGGTGATGACCTGGGGGAGGTCGCGAAACGCGAGCAGGTACCGAGCGGGGACGAACATCACCCCGCGGCGTTCGATGAGAGCGAGTCCCTGGCGTTCGGCGCGCTCGCACCAGGCGTCGACGCTCGCGCGAAGGATGCGGGCAAGGAGCCAGGTGCCGTGCACGGGTTCGATCAAGAGCACCCGGCCGCCCACGCGCACGAGCGACGCGACGCGGCCGAGCGCGTCCTCGAGCGCCTCGAGATCGCGGCAGGCCAGGGCGAGGCAGCCGACCGTCATCGCCACGTCGAACGTGCCGACGAGCGCCGGGTCCGGGTCGCGGAGGACGTCGTGTTCGGTGAACGGGAGGTCGAGGTCTGCGGCGGCCGCGTCGCGGCGGGCGACCTCGAGGGAGCGGGACGAGAAGTCGAAGCCGTGCACGCGCGCGCCGCGCCGCGCGAGGTGCAGGCTCATCCGTCCGGTACCCGCGCCGAGATCCGCCACGGCGAGCCCCCCCACGTCGCCGAGGAGCTCGTCGATCAGGGCCGTCTGACGGGCGTGGACGTGGACGTTGTAGGCGTTGCTCGGCCAGTTGCTCACCGCGAGCCCCGAGTACGCTCGCGCCTTCTTGTCCCAGTAGGCAGCCGTGTCGTATAGGCCCAGCTTCCGTCGCCGATCGCGCAGTAGTTCGCGGAGGCCGAGCCCGTGCCCGGTCACGGCGCCGGCTCCGTGTCGATCTCGATCCGCGCCATGGCTGCGGCGGCGCGCGCCTCGGCCTCCTCGCGCGTGGTGCCAAACGCGAGCACGTGACCGGCGCGCTTGGCGCCGTCGGTGAGCGGGTGCACGATGCCGCCTGGTTCGACGTACACCTGGGCGTCGACGACGCCGGGCAGGCTGCGCGCTGTGTCGAGGCCGCGCACGGCGCGGACCCTGCCCGGTCGGCCGACGATGAAGCGACCGGTGGCGCCCCCGTGGGCGGGGGCTTCGGGACCAGCGCCCTCCCAGTCGGCGCGGCCCAGCGCCACCCCCACGATGCGCCGGTAGAGCGAGACTCCCGAGGCAAGGAAAGTGACGTCGGGGTCGAGGCCACCCCCGAGCCGCAGCGCGGTCTCCACGATGAACGCGCCACGGGGACCCGAACGGATCTGGGTATAGGAAGGTCCGCGGGGGTAGCCGATCGCGTCGAGCCCCGCCATCGCCGCCGCCTCGACCGCAGCCCGTTCGCGGTCGGGGAGCTCCGGCGGGTGGACTTCGGCGAAGGTGATGCCCGGCGGGTCGGGGTAGTGGGTGATGATGCGCTCCGTGACCGCGAGGACCTCGGTGACGCTCTTGCGTGTGTAGGCGTCCACGCTGAACTCTCGCCCCTCGATGAACTGCTCGAGGACCACGCGCGGAGCGGCCATGCTGCGTCCAGCCGCCTCGAGGGCGTCGGCGATCGCTGGCTGAAGCTCGTCCGCTTGCACCACCACGCGGACGCCGCGCTGGCCCCAGCCACGGGCCGGCTTGACCACGGCGGGGAGGCCGTGCTCGGCGACGAAGGCGGCTGCCTCCGCCTCGTTGGCGACGATCCGGTGCGCTGGGGAGGGGGCCCCTGCCTGGGCAAAGAGCGCCCGCATGTCGTCCTTGTGCACGGCGGCCGCGACGCGGTGGCTGGCCGTGTAGAACGGCAGCTCGACCATCTCCGCGGCGCGCGCCGTGGGGATCACGGCGTGATCGGATCCGCCGGTGGTGAGCCCGGTGGCGCCATGATCGCGGACGGCCCGAGCGATGGCCGTGTCGTCCGTGGTCGAGGCCTCGACGAAGGCGTCGCAGAGGGACGCGCCCACGGCGCGAGGGTTCGCGTCGAGACCGATCACGAAGAGTCCTTCGGCGCGGCAGAACCGGAGCAGTCCGAGCTGCGGGAACCCGCAACCGACGATCAAGATGCGGGGTTGGGCGGGGGCAATCATCGGCATCAGGAGCTACTCAGGCTCGGGCTCCTGGTCACCGGCGGTGCCAGCGGGCTCGGGCTCGGGGTCGAAGTTGAGCTCTTCCGCGATGCGGAAGAGGGGGCGGTCCTGGGTCTGGATGAAGATGCGGCCGACATACTCGCCGATCACGCTGAGGGCGATGAGCTGGAGCCCGCCGATCACGACCACGGCGCTGAAGAGGCTCGTCCACCCCGCGTTGATGTCCACGCCGAAGAGCTTCTGGACGATGCGGAAGGCCGCGATCCCCATCCCCGCCAGGGCGAACAGGGCCCCCGCCGTCCCGATCAGGCGGAGCGGCCGCACGCTGAAGCCCACCATCAGATCGAAGGTGTGGTTGATGAGCTTGGTCAGGTTGTACTTGGTGCGGCCCGCTTGGCGGGCGGCGTGGGCCACGGGTACGGAGACGGCAAGGGCGCCGGTCCACTCGGCGAGCGCGCTGAAGAATTTTCGCTTCTCCGGCAAGCCCGCGATGAGGCGCGCGATGTCCCCCCGGATCACGCGGAAGGTGGTGACGTCGTCCGGGAGCCGGATGTCGAGGACTCGTCGCATGACCCAGACCAGAAGGCGTGAGGCGAGCACGCGGTGCGGCGGGTCCTTCCGCTTCTCCCGGGCCCCGTAGACGATCTCGTAGCCCTCGTCCCGCTTCTTGATAAGCTTCGGGATCTCCTCCGGCGGGTTCTGCAGATCGCCGTCGGTCTGCAGGATCCACTCCCCGCGGGCCCGCAACATCCCCGCCTGCACCGCTGCCTCCTGCCCGAAGTTGCGGGCGAAACGGAGGACGCGCACGCGGCGGTCCCTGGTCGCGAGGGCTCTCAGGACAAGGGGCGTCCCGTCGACACTCCCGTCGTCGACGAAGACGATCTCGAACGACCCGACCAGTGGCTCGAGCACGGCCGTGAGCCGTGCGGCGAGCTCTTCGACGTTTCCCTCCTCGTTGAGCAAGGGGACGACGACGCTGAGCTCGGGGCGGGTGCTCACCGCGTTCCCCCGGCGGCCCCCCCCGCAGCGGGTCGGCCAGCGAGCGCCTCCCGGACTGCCTCGTCGAGCGCGCCGACGACGACGCTCACGTCGTCGGGCGCCAGATCGGGGAAGAGCGGCAGCGTGATGGTGCGGTCACCGAAGCCGGCGGCGTGCGGGAAGTCCTCCGGCACATGGCCAAGGAGGTCGCGGAAGTATCGGAGGGTGTGCACTGCCCGGTAGTTGACGGCGCAGCCGATCTGGCGCCGGCCGAGGCCCGCGAGGACGTCGTCGCGGATAGTTGCCGGAACCTGCACCGTGAAGAGGTGGTGCGCCGAGGTGCCACGGCGGGTGACGAGTCCGATGTGCTCGTGCCCTTTCAGCTCTTGCTCATAGCGTTCGACCAGGGCCTGGCGGCGGGCACGACGCACCTCGAGGTGCGGCAGCTGGGGCAGCAGGATCGCCGCCTGGATGTCGTTGAGGGCGGCCTTGTAGCCGAGCTCGAGCATGTCCCAGTGCCGGTACGCCTGGCCGTAGCGGGACGCGGCATCCTTGGTGATGCCGTGGTTGCGCAGGCTCTTGAGCCGCGCGCAGAGCTCGGGATCGTGGACCGCCAGGGCACCCCCGTCGCCGCAGGTCAGGTTCTTCGTCGCGTAGAAGCTGAACGCGGTAGCATCGGGCAGCGCGGCGGTGCGGATCCCGTCAGCGGTGGCCTCGATGGAGTGCGCCGCGTCGTCGATGAGGCGGAGACGGTGGCGATCGGCGATGGTCCGCAGGGCCCGGTGGTCCGCGAGCTGCCCGTAGAGACCGACCGCGACGATGGCGCGGGTGCGCGGGGTGATGGCGGCCTCCACCTGCTCCGGGTCGATGAGCCCCGAACGCGGGTCGATATCGGCGAACACCGGACGCGCGCCCACCTGCAACGCGGCGTTCGGTGTGGCGACGAAGGTCATGGGGGTCGTGATCACTTCGTCCCCGGGGCCGATGCCGAGGGCTCGCAACGCGAGCACCAGCGACATCGAGCAGCTCGCGAGCCCCACGACGTGTTCGACGCCGAGCAAGGCCGCGAAGGCCGCCTCGAAGTCGCCGACGCGAGGGCCGAGGGTGATGAAGATCGAACCGAGCGTCTTGGTGACGCTCTCGACTTCGGCCGGGCCGAGGCAGTGACGGAAGAACTCTACGGGTCGGCGCATCTCGTCAGCTCAGCACTTGGCCGTCGAGGGAGAGCGCGGCGAACGTGCGCTCGACCTCGGCGAGGAATACGTACTGCTTCAACGTGTAGCCGCGGCGATCGTGCGGATCGATCCGGCCGTCTCGGAGGGCGGAGTGCACCTCCGCGATCCCCTGATCGATGGTCATCTCGGGGATGAAGGCGAGCTCGCGCTCGATGCGCGCGAAGCTCACGTTGTAGTCACGCAGATCCGGGTCGGTCGGCGCCATCACCACCTCGGTGCCCGGGATTTGGTCGCGAACTCGGTAGGCGAGCTGTAGGATGCGGAGGTTGTTCGAGTCCGAACCGACGTTGAAGACGCCGCCCGCGGCGCGTTCGCTCGGCTGATCGAGCACGTTCGTGATCGCGCGGGCCACGTCGCGCAGGTGGACGAACGGTCGCCATTGGCGACCGCCGCCTTCCACGGTGATCCGGCGATCGACGTAGGCGTTCTTCGTCATTACGTTGATGGCGACGTCGAAGCGGGTCCGTCCCGAGACCCCGAATACGGTCGCGAAGCGGAGGGCGGTCGCCGTCATGCCCTTCTCGGCCCCGATGGCGAGGACACGCGCCTCCGCCTCGGCCTTGCAGCGCGCGTAGAGCGACACCGGGTTGAGCGGGGAAGACTCGTCCAGTCGCTCGCTCTCACCATGGCCGTAGACGCTGCACGAAGACGCGAAGACGAGACGCCTGACGCCGGCCGCCGCGGCGGTGGCGGCGATCCGGATGCTGCCATCGCGGTTGATCGCGCGGGTGAGCTCGGGGTCGAGCTCGCACGAGGGGTCGTTGGAGATGCCCGCGAGATCCACCACCGCGTCGACACCGGAGAAATCCGCGGCGGTCACCCGGCGCACGTCGGCGCGCTGCAGCACGAGATCGGCCCCGTGCTTGGCGATCGCGGGGGCAAGCGGCTCGACGCCGAAGTAGAAACGGTCGAGGACCGTGACGCGGTGGCCGAGCCCGAGCAGATGGGGGACCAGGGTCGATCCGATGTAGCCGGCACCGCCGGTCACGAGCACATGCATGGCGCGCCCATATACCCGGCCGCTCCATTTGGCGATACTCCCTGGATCGGACGGGTGGCGGGCCCGTGGGGCCACCGGCCGAATCACCGTGCCTGGGCAGGTGCGTCGACCTCGCCCGGGTGGTCACCACACCCGCTCGGCCAGCGTCCTGCGCCAAGGAGTGTCTCCAAAGGGCCGGTTCGAGCTCGAGCCCCTCGAAGACACTCCCTGGCTCGGCAGAGCCGGAACCAAACAGGCCCGGCCATCAGCGGTCAGCGGTCAGGTAGAACGTGGAGACCCTGATCGTTGACGCCTGATCGCTGATGGCCACGAGAACATTGAAGAATTCTCTGCCAGATCCGGTCAGGATCACACCGCTGAGAAACTAACCCCGGAGCGCCTTATGGACTTTGTCGCGGACGTCGTCGATTCGGAATGGTTTGGCGATGTAGTTGCGGGCTCCCGCCTGGATGCCCCGAATCACGTCCATGGGCGTGCTCTTGGCAGTGATGAAGATCACCGGCATCCGCCTCGTCTGCGGCATGGCCTTGAACCGCGCGGCGAGGGTGAGCCCGTCCATCTCCGGCATCATGACGTCGAGCAACGCGAGGTCGGGAGCTGGATCCTGGCTCGCCAGCGCGATGGCACTCGCGCCGTCTCCGGCGACGACGATGTCATGCTCCCTCTCGAAGAGCCTGGCCAGCATTCGGGCGATGGCTGGATCGTCGTCCACGATGAGGATCCGCTTTCGGTGGATGGCCGCGGGTTTCACTGCGGTGGGGTCGCTCACGGCGGCATTATAGCTCCGACCGATCCCACGCCCAGGGCCCATGGTTCGGCCGCCTACGGAGCAGCCTCGATAGCGTGGAGGTAGCGTGATCTTCGCAAATCGTCGCCGAGGATCTCGCAGGCCTCTTCCAGCACCTCGAGGATCGTCGCGACCTCGTCGCGGAGATCCACCGTCTTGGCCGTGAGCACCCGACTCGGTTCGAACTCTGCGCGGAGCTCTCCGTAGGCCTGCCGCACATCGTAGGCGGTTGCGTCGCGGGCGATCCCCAGCACCGCGAAGTAGTCGCCCTCCTGCACCAACGCGAAGCGCGCGGCGATCTTGGCGCGGTGGGCCGCCTCGTCGAGGTCATCGCGCGGCGGCGGAGGGGGGGCCGGTGCCGCGACGCCGGGCGCGGCCGGGAGCGGCGCATTGGAGGGACGGCGATCGAGCACGCCGAGCTCCACCAGCGCGTATAGGACCGCCGCGAAGTCCGGGGTCTTCGCGCTCGCCAAGACCTGTTCGAGGTTCGTGCTGCGCGCTCGGTTCACGTGGAGCTGCTCGTGGTCTGGGAGCCCGCATTCTCCGAGCAGGGCGGGCGCTACCCCGTCCCCGAAGCGCGCGTGGGGGCCGCCCAGCTGGCGTGCCGCGATCTCCGGGGGCACCACGCGCCGCACGATTTCCACGAGGATCTCGGCGCCGGTGGCGCCGCCGAACACGGCGGGCTCCGATTTTAGGCGCACCGGCACCTCGGGTTCCAGGCTCGCCGCGCCGCGGTCGACGAGGACCATGCGCCCGAGGATCCACTCCGCGTGCGCCCGCAGGACTGGCCAGAGCTCATCCTGGCGCAGGTGGCCGTGGGCGATCAGGGCGGCGCCAGCGTGGCGCCCGAACCCGGGCACGCGCCGGGCGAGATTCGAGGCCGCCGCCGCGGAGAGGACACCGCGCTGGACCAGGAACGCGACCAGGGACTCCGTCTCCAGTCCGGACGAGGCGGTGACGAAATCCCCGTCCCGCAACACGGCGCGCTGGATCCCGTGCCCGGTCTCGAGCGCGACTGCCCCCGTGTACCGGGAGCGCACGAGGAGCGCGAGCACCCGCACCGCGTCCCCGCTCTGCAGCGAGGTGGGGATGGAGATGGCGGGCCCTCCACCCGCTTGGGGGCGGCTGTCCGCGGGCGGAGAGAAGGGCTCGTCGAGCGCCTCCTGCATCGGGATTGGCATGGCCGCCACCATCGGTGGTCCGCTCGACACCCGCGGAGCCAACGACGGACCCGCCAGGAACGCGTTCGACGGCATGCTCGGCGGGGGTACCGATGCGGGGAGCGGCGGATACGCGGAACCCACCGCGCGCCCCACTCCCCGGGCGGTCGCCGCGGGCTCGGAGCGTGGCATCTCCGCCCTGGGGCTCGACCCAGCCGGATAGCGGGGCAAGGAAGGACTGGACGAGGAGACGCTGCGGGGTGGGTCGCTCGAGCCTGTCGTGGGGGTCGGTGGAGGCAGTCCGGGTACCATCGCTCGCGGGCGGTGGGATCCCCGCGCCAGCTGCGCTCGAGCGGCCAAGGACAGGCCCGGCGGTTCGAGAGTGGGCGGCTGGCTTGCCAGCTGTCTGCCGAGATCCCCTGGCGGCGGGCTGCTTGGAGTCCCACGGCTGCCCCGAGCCCCCTGGGAGACGGTTCGGGGCGGGGGATTGGTGCTCGGGTCGACGGTCTCGACCACCACCCGTCCGGGCGGCGTGTTCACGGGGGGTGGGGCCAGATCCGTCCGGGGTGGCGCGGTTTCCGGCGGCTTCTCGCCGTGGCTGGGTGGACTGGCGGCCGTGAGATCCCCGCCTGCTGGGCGGGCCGGGGTCGGACCGTCCACGTTGGTCCCACCCATTCCCATCGGGTCCAGGCTGAGTCCCCCTTCGGAAGCAGCGGGCTCCTCCGCGGGAGCGGAGCGAGCCGCGGTCACTGCCCGTCTTGGCCCTGGCGTCACCTCGTCGTCGCCCCGGCTCGACTGCGTCTCGGTGCCGACCTTACGTTGGGCTTCGGCCGCGTCGCGGTCGGTGCGGCGGGTTCGGTGCGGGGTCCCATGGCCCCCCGCCTGCTCCGAATCCAGGTCGTCGTGGGTCCAGCCCGGGTCGGAATCCTCGTCGTCGCGGCGGGCGCGGATCGACTGGGGGGTATCTCCTTCCTCGTCCAGCGGCTCGTCCAGCGCCTCGAGCACGTCTGGGGGTAGGACCGTGCCGATCTCGGCGTCGGGCGAGAGGCGTTCGAGCGGCGTGAAGGTCGTCGGGCCTCCCGCGTCGCGGATCCGCTGTTCCGCGGTGGCGAGGAGATGCTGCAGATCGGTGCTCAACGGCGGTTGGAAGAGCGAGCCGCCGGGGACGAAGGCGTCGCGGTCCAGACCGAGCCGGACCAGCTCCTCGCCCTTGTTGGTTGCTCGTGCCGTCGGGCTCGGTCCTGCTCCACCGCGAACTGGCGGCGATGGCGCCGGTCCGCGAGGGGTCGGTGGGGGAGGGGACTCCAGCACCGCGGCTGGGCTCGAGGGTGGTCGCGAGGGCGGTCGCGGGTGCGAAGGAGCGGACTGATCTCCGCGAGGCTCCGAACTCGCCCCGTTCGGATCGGAAGCCGGCTGGGACCGAAGCGAGCGACTGATCGGCGGCATCAGGGACCCGCCCGGCAACTTGCTCGGGGCGCCGAGCAGCGCTTCGACCCGGCGCATCACGCCAAACACGTCGATCGGCCGGGGAAACAGCTCCGCATGAACGCGTTCGAGGGCCGGATGAGTCGCCACCGCCGCTGGTCCTCGGTCACTGAACACGAGTACCCGAGGGGGGGGGCTCTGACCGAGATCCGCCAGCGCGGTCAGGGCGGTCGCCGCCGAACCCGTGTCCAGATCGCAGATGACCAACGATGGGGCGAGGAGACGAGCACGATTCGCCAACCCCACGATGGGCACGTCCACCACCGAGTAGCCGCGGGTTCGCAGCACGGCTCCCAGGCGCTCGCCTTCGTCGGTGGTGTCGCTCATCAGGACGATGGCGTCGAAAGTGGGCCCCGGGGGGTCGGTGGTGGCCGAGTGGAGAACCACGGTCGGAGTCTATTCGACCGGCGCGCCGACTGGCTAATCGTCGGCGTTCGACGGCGCTGGTCCTGGGGAACGGTTGGAGTCATCTTGGCCGCCAGCGAGCCGACTCGCCAGCGCGCTCCCCAGGCGGGGCCACCAGCGCGCGGTGATCAGGACGCCCGCGAGGAACACAACTAAAAACAGCTCGCCATTGGTAAGGCCCAGCATGCCAGAAGGCTCATAGCACGATGCTGCTCCCGCCCCATCCCCCATCGCCCCCGGATTCGGGTCAGGAATACGTCATTGGCCTCGGGGGCAACCTGGGCGACCGCGTGGCAGCCCTGGCGGCGGGGGCGCGGGCCGTGGGCCGCCTGGGGTCGATTTCTGGGGTTTCCTCGCTCTTCGAGACCGATCCCGTGGGAGGGCCTGCTCAGGGTCGCTACCTCAACGCCGCCATCCTCCTCCGGACCCCAGGGTCGCCCAAATGGCTGCTCGACGGGCTGCTCTCCGTCGAGATCGCCCTGGGCCGGGTGCGCCGAGAGCGCTGGGAGCCCCGCCTCATCGACCTCGACCTGCTATGGGCCGGGGAGGTCGTTCTCGCCGATCCCGAACTCGTCCTCCCCCACCCGCGCCTTCGCGAGCGGGCCTTCGCCCTGATCCCCTTGCTCGAGCTGGTGCCGGATGCCTGCGATCCCCTGACTCGCGAGCCGTATGCTGCCGCGCTCGAGCGAGTGACGTGGACCGGGGTGCGGCGGGTGGGCGCGTTCGTGATCCCCGGGGTCCACTCCCAGTGACGGAACGGCACCCGGTCAAGGTGACGGCCGGGCGGCTTCCCGCCCGAAGCAGTAGACACTGCGAACGCGAGGTGTTACTCGCGTGGGCCCGGATGACGGGCGTCCGACGCTTCATCGTGGTGCGCCGCGACATGCTCCCGAGGCCTTCATGACGATGCTCTCCACTGCAGTCGCCACGGGTGTCCCGGACGCCGGGCTAGTCCTCGGCGCCGTGACCGCGGCGCCGCTTGCCGCGGTTCGTGTCGATTTCGACGCCACCGTCGTCTACGCAGCGCTCCTGTTCGTGACCTTGATGCTGGTCCTGAACCGCATCCTCTTCGCTCCGCTGCTGAAGGTCTTCGAAGCGCGCGAACGGCGCACCAGCGGTGCCCGGGCCGAAGCGCGGAGGTTCCAGGAAGAGGCGGGCGAGCTGCTCCTCCGAGTCGAGCGCGAGGTCGAGCGCATCCAGCGCGTCGCCACCGCCGAGCGGGATCGTATCCGGTCTGAGACCGCGAAGCTCGAGGCGACGATCCTGGCGGAGGCCCGCGCGGCCGCCGATCGCATCGTCGACGAAGGCCGCGCCAAGACTGCCTACGAACTGGCCGCCCTTCGCCGTGACCTTGAGGTACGGACTCCGCAGCTGGCCAGCGAGATCGCGACGAGAGCCCTGGGTCGGGAGGTGCACTGATGAGAAGGCCGATGCCAATCGCGGGAGTCGTCCTCGTGACCATCGCGCTCGTCTCGTCATGGGGCGGGGGGCTGGCCTTGGCGCAGCCCGAGCCCTCGGAGACGGGCGACCATGCCGCGGTCGCGGCGGAAGCTCGGGCCGCGCGCGGGACAACAGCGCATGGCGCGGACGAGCACGAGGTGGGCGAGCCTGGTGCGGCCGAGCACCACGCGGCGTCCGGGCATCACGAGGCGCCGGGTGAGCTCAACTGGATCTACGGCGTCCTCGGCGAGAGAGAGGACGTCGAGCCGAACCTTCTCTGGCGTCGCCCCGGGATGCCGGGTCCCCTGTTGGCGCTGCTGCTCGACACCGCGGTCGTCTTCGGGGCCCTCTACTACTTCGGAAGGAAGCCGCTCGCGGAGGCGCTCAGGGCGCGGCGGCAGGCGATCCTGAAGGGCATCGAGGAGGCGACCGCGATGAAGCGAGAGGCGGCGGCGCGGCTGGCGCACTACCAGGAGCGCCTCGAGCACATCGACGACGAGGTCAAGCGCCTGGAGCGCGAGATGCGGGTGGCGGGCCAGGCCGAGCGCGAGCGGGTGCTCGCCGACGCGCGCCGCAAGCGGGAAGCGATGGAGCGGGATGCCCGCACGATGGTCGCGCTCGAGGCCAAGGCCGCTGCCGAGGACCTTCGGGTGGTCGTTGTGCGCGGCGCGGTGGCGCGGGCGCGCGAGGTCCTAGCGAGTCAGGCGTCCGGAGCGGACCAGCGCCGGTTGGTCGATGAGTACCTCGAGGCGCTTCGCCGGTCCGAGGGCAGGGCGTCGGCCCCTGGGGGGGCGCCATGAGCGTCGCTGCCGTCGGCGAGCGCTATGCGCGCGCTCTCTCGGAGCTCGCTGCCGAGAGCGGGCAGCTCGAGGCTGCCACCAGGCAGGTCGCTGCCCTCGCCGAGCTCTACGCCACGAGCTCCGATCTACGCAGCGTCCTCGACAACCCCATCGTTCCGGAGGCGAAGCGCAAGGCGGTGTTGGACGCCATCGTCCAGCGGCTCGGTCTCAGCGCGGTCGTGCGCGACACGGTGCGTCTCTTGGCTCGGCGCCGGCGCCTCGCCGTGCTCCCGGATCTCGCGCGCTCCTTGCAGCGCCTTGCCGACGAGCGGTCGGGAGTGGCTCGCGTCGTGGTGACGAGCGCGACTCCACTCAGCGAGGGCGACGCCCAGCGGCTGGTCCAGGTGCTGGAAGGTGGCGCGCGGCGTCGCGTCGTCCTCGAGCGTCGCCTCGACCCCACCCTCATCGCCGGCGTGATCACTCGCATCGGCGACAAGGTCATCGACGGCAGCCTACGCGGCCGCCTCGATGCCCTGGAGCGACGTCTGCTGGAGTCGTGACCGCGCTGCCGCGGCTCCCCCAGGCACCCCGAACCGGTTCATAGGTCAGCGAGGACCAAGAAGTCCGAGGAAACCATGCAGCTTAGCGCCGACGAGATTTCCCAGATCATCAAGCAGCAGATCAAGGATTTCGACCGTGCCGCCCTGGTCGCCGAGACCGGCACCGTGCTCGCGACCGGCGACGGCATCGCGCGGGTCTACGGCCTGGAGGGAGTGATGGCCGGCGAGCTCGTGGAGTTTTCCGGCGAGCTCTACGGCCTGGTCCTCAACCTCGAGCAGGACAACGTCGGCGTGGCCGTGCTCGGGGACGCCACGGGCGTGAAGGAGGGCGACCCTGTCAAGCGGACGAAGCGCATCGCCGAGGTGCCCGTGGGCGACGGCATCGCTGGCCGCGTCCTCAACGCGCTCGGGCAGCCCATCGACGGCAAGGGGCCGCTCGACGTCAAGGAGCGGCGCCGGATCGAGATCAAGGCGCCGGGCATCATCGGCCGCCAGCCCGTGAAGGAACCCCTCCAGACGGGCATCAAGGCTATTGACTCGATGATTCCGATCGGGCGCGGCCAGCGCGAGCTCATCATCGGCGACCGCCAGACGGGCAAGACGGCCATCGCGGTCGATACGATCATCAACCAGAAGAACACCGATGTCTTCTGCATCTACGTGGCGATCGGGCAGAAGGCATCGACGGTGGCCCAGGTCGTCGAGACGCTGCGCAAACACGGCGCCATGGAATACACCACGGTCGTGGTCGCCACCGCGACGGAGACCGCGCCACTGCAGTATCTCGCCCCCTACTCGGGGGTCACCATGGGCGAGTACTTCCGGGATACGGGGCGCCACGCGCTCTGCATCTACGACGACCTCTCGAAGCAGGCCGTCGCCTATCGGCAGATGTCGCTCCTCCTCCGCCGGCCGCCGGGACGCGAGGCCTATCCGGGAGACGTCTTCTACGTCCACTCGCGCCTCCTCGAGCGCGCCGCGAAGATGGGCAACCGGTGGTTCGTGGTCAAGAAGGGGACCCAGGTCACGCCCGGCGATCACGGCTTCCGCGGGGTGGACGGGGCCGTGTACATCGGTGATGTCGGCGAGGCGGAGGCCAGTCGGGTCCTCGGCGCTCGCGAGGACAAGGACGAGCTCGAGCTGGTGCGCGATCCGTGGTCCGGCGGGTCGCTCACCGCGCTGCCGGTGATCGAGACCCAGGCCGGGGACGTGTCCGCCTACATCCCCACCAACGTGATCTCGATCACGGATGGTCAGATCTTTCTCGAGACGGATCTCTTCTACTCGGGCGTGCGTCCCGCGATCAACGTCGGCATCTCGGTCAGCCGCGTCGGCGGCAACGCGCAGATCAAGGCAATGAAGCAGGTGGCCGGGTCCCTTCGGCTCGAGCTCGCCCAGTTCCGCGAGATGGCGGCCTTCGCTCAGTTCGCCAGCGACCTCGACGCTGCCACCCGAGCGCAGCTCGAACGTGGGGAGCGGCTGACCGAGCTCCTGAAGCAGGGCCAGTACGTGCCGCTCCCCATCGAGAAGCAGTGCGTGGTGGTCTTCGCGGGCACCAGCGGCTACGTGGACAAGCTCCCCGTGACCGCTCTGGGGCAGTACGAGGCGGAGCTCTGCCGCTACATCGACGAGAAACACCCCGATTTCTGGGAGGAGATCCGCGAGAAGAAGGCCATCTCCGACGAGCTCAGGAAGCGGCTCGAGAAGGCGTTGAAGAAGTTTGGCAAGAAGTTCGTGCCGAGCGAGGGTTGACTCGTGCCGAGCCTCAAGGAGATCAGGAAGCGGATCGCGAGCGTCAAGTCGACGCAGAAGATCACGCGCGCCATGAAGATGGTGGCGGGCGCCCGGCTCACCCGCGCCCAGCAGCGCATCCTCGCGCTCCGGCCGTATGCGGTGAAGACCCACCAGGTCCTCGCGGACATTACCCGTCGCGAGGGCGCGGAGGACGGCGCCAGCGACGTCATCGATCCGCTCGCGGTCGAGCAACCGCTGCTCGGCCGTCGGGAGGCGAAGCACATCCTTTTTCTGGTGGTCACCAGCGATCGCGGTATGTGCGGCGCCTTCAACGTCAACATCGGGAAGGCGGCGCTGCAGGCGTGGCGCGAGGCGGAAGCGCAGGGAAAGCGCGTGAGCATCGCGACTATCGGCCGCAAGGGTCGCGATTTCTTGCGTCGCCGCCACGCCCCGATCGTCCACGAGTTTGCCGGGGTCTGGGATCGCCTCGGAATGGAAGCGGCTCGTGACGTCGCGCTCCGGCTGCTGGTGCCGTTCCTCGCTGGCGAGGTGGATTCGATCCGCCTCGTCTACAACGAGTTCAAGAGCGCGATGAGCCAGCGCGTAGTGAGCGAGGCCCTGCTCCCCGTCGATTCGTTGCCGACGGATGAGGTCGTCGTCGGCTCGGCCCCCGAGTTCATCTTCGAGCCGGATCGCGCCGCGTTGCTCGCGCGCCTCGCTCCCATGTACGTCGAGATCTCCGTGCTCCGCGCCCTCTACGAGTCGATGGCATCCGAGCTCGGCGCCCGCATGACCGCCATGGATGCGGCCACCAAGAACGCCGAGGAGATGATCGGCAAGCTCACCCTCCAGTACAACCGGGCCCGCCAATCCGCGATCACCAAAGAGCTCATGGAAATCATCGGCGGGGCGAACGCGCTGCAGGAGGGGTGACCGTGCCCAAACGGAATGGGTCGAAGCCGAGTCGCCGCAAGCGGCGCGAGGAACGAGCGCGGAGCGAGCGGGCGCAGCGCCACGGGCTGCCCGGTGCGCCCCCGTCGCCTCGCCCGCCGGCCCCTGCATCGACGCCAGCTGCCTCCGCGCGCACGAAGCCCCGGTCCGAGGGTTCGGCGGCCCCCCCCCGTCGAGGCGCGAAACGGGAGCGCATGGAGCGTGCCGAGGCGCGGCCTGGTCACCAGGCTCGCGCGAGGGAGTCCATGGCGCCAAGCCTCAAGGAGCGGCTCCTCGAGTTGCCACCGTCGGTCTGGGTGGCAGCGGCCGTCGGACTGCTCCTCGTTGTGCTCCTCGCCGTGTTTGGGGTCGGGCGCGGCTCACAATCCAAGCCAGAGGTGGTTGCTCCGGGTCCCGTCGAGCCGCCGCCGGCCTCGGCCGCGTCAGCACCCGCGACGCCCACGCTCACGCCCTCGGCGATGCTCGGCCTCGACCCGGCGGCGCCGAAGCCAACGCCCGAGCCGCCGCTGCCGCCGTTGCTCGAAATCGGTGCGGCCATTCCCTCGAGCGCACCCTCCGCCGCGACGTCGGCCAGGGCAGTGTCCCCGCCTCCGGTTCGAGTCTTCACACCTCCGGGCACCGCCCCCCAGGCGCCGGTGGTCCCACCCCCGCCGCTGTGATCTCGTTTCTCGCGCCCCCGTGGCGTGTGGCGAGGCGGAAACGGTGCAAAGCCCCAGATGCAAGCCGCGGCAGATCGTCCCGTCAGCGATGCGCGAGTCGATGAGCTGCCCGAGGGCGCGCCGCGCTGGCTCGTCCTCTTCGGCTTCGCGTTGACGTCCGCGACCCTGCTCGGAGCGCAGCTCATCCTCTCGCGGCTCTTCGCGACGACCCTCGGCTGCTATTACGCCTTTGCCCTCGTCTCCCTGGCGCTGCTCGGCCTGGGGGCGGGGGGGCTGCTGGTGCAGCTCTCGCCGAGGTGGTTTGCCGCGCCTCTTCTCGCCACGCAGGCCGCGGTCGCGCTCCTGCTGATGAGCGCGGCTTGCTGGATGGGGGGTGCTCTCTACCTCTCCCTCTACCCATCGCTGAAGGCGGCGGGGTTCTGGGTGGCGCTGGGGGTCTTCGGCGGATTCTTCCCCTTCTTCCTCGCGGGCGGACTCGCGATGGCCCTGGTCTTCGCGCACGGACGGGCGGTCTTCGCTCGGCTCTATGCCCTGGATCTGGTCGCCGCCGCCCTCGGTGCTCTCGGTGCCCTCGCGGCGTTGTCCTGGTTTCACCCGATGTCGGCGGCCATCTGGCTGCTCGCCGGGTTGCCGCTCGTTTCCGCGCTCGCGTTTGCCGTGGCCGGCGGACGACGCGTCCTGACCGTCGCCGTGGCCGTGGCGCTCGCGGCGGAGGCATTCGCGGCAGGGCGGTGGCTCCGCGATCCCTCGATCGCCGATCCGCCCCATGTGAGTCGCCTCCACGCCACCCGCATCTTTCACGCCGCGAATCCGATGTCGAACGTCTCGGTCTTCGAGGCGTCGTTCCTCACCTGGGGGCTCAGCCCGCGCTACGCGGGTCCGACCCTGCCGATGCGCGATCTGCTCATCGACGGGGTGGGCGGCACCGAGATGGTGCGCTTCGACGGCAGCGTGGAGAGCCTGCGCGGGCCGGACTACGCCTACCTCGAGCACGATCTGACGGCGCTCGGGCAGGCGCTGGTCCCCGCCGCGGGGCGTCACCTCGTGATCGGTCCCGGCAGCGGCGTCGATCTGCTGCAGTCCGTGCGCCGCGGGAGGAGCGACGTGACGGCGGTGGAGATCAACCCGCTCGTTGCCCGCGTCGTGAACGAGGAGATGGGCGAGTTCAGCGGTCGCCCCTATGAGCTCCCTGGCGTTCATGTCCGGATCGAGAACGGCCGCACCTTCATCGAACGGACCCGCGAAGAGTGGGATCTCATCAGCCTCACCTGGGTCGACACCGGGGGGCAGGCCTCGGCGATGGCGTCGAGCGAGAACTACCTGTACACGGTGGAGTCCTACGAGACCTTCCTCTCGCGCCTCCGCTCCGGCGGCTGCTTCGCGTTCCTCCGAGCGCTCGGGCTCGGCGGCGATCTCCGCATCGATGGTCTCCGAGGCGTCGCCGTCGCGGTCGAGGCCCTGCGCCGTCGCGGGATCACGGAGCCCGCGCGGCACCTCATCGCGGCGGGGGTGGCGAGTCCGTTCTTCGGGGGCCGGGCGATGCTCTACGTCTTGGTGAAGGGGAGCCCGTTCTCGGACGAAGAGGTGGCGCGGACTCGGCAGTTTCTCGCTTCGCGTGAGTTCGTGCCGCTCGCGCTCCCGGGCGGCGTCGATCCCGAGCACTTCCCGCCCTTCGCCGAGCGCGCGCGCCTCGTCCAAGCGATCGTGACGACCCGGGACCCAGTGGTGCTCTATCGCGACGCGGCCCTCGACGTCGCGCCGAGCACGGACGACAATCCATTCTACTTCGTCGAGCGCGCCGGCCCCCACCGCGCGCATGGCGAGGGCCTCACGCTGCTGCGCCAGAACCTCGCGGTGCTGCTCACGCTCGTGGTGCCCTTCCTGCTCCTGCCCATGGTCCCCGTGGTCTTCCGGACGCGGCGGCTCGGGCTCACGGGGGTCACGTCGCTCCTCTACTTCGCGCTCCTCGGGGCGGGCTTCATGTTGGTCGAGGTGGAGCTCTTCCAGGTGTTCGCGCTCGTGCTGGGGAGTCCGACCTTCGCGCTCGCGACCGTGCTCTCCACGCTGCTCCTCGCGAGCGGCGCCGGGAGCCTCTTCTCTCCCTGGGTTGCGCGGCGATCGAGGCTCGTCCTGGCGGCGACGTTCGGTGTGCTGATACTTCTGCTCGGGGGTTTCGCGGCCGGCAAGGGGCCGCTGCTCGAGGCGTTGGTGACGCTTCCGTTCGGGTTCCGAGTCGCCGGCACCGTGCTCGTGCTCGCTCCACTCGCCTTCGTGATGGGGATCCCGCTCGCTACCGGGATGGACTTCATTGCGGCACGGCGGGACCTCGTGCTCTGGGGTTGGGCCCTCAACGGTTCGTTCAGCGTGCTCGCAAGCGTGGTCGCGGTATATTCGGCGATCCACGTCGGGTTCGCCTGGACGTTCGCGCTCGGATTGCTCGCGTACGCGCTCGCGGGGGGCGCGGCGCAGGTGCTGCGCCCCGGGGCCGAGGGCTCGGCCGCCCCCTGAGGGCGAGCCGCCCCCCAACCCTCGGCGGCCGCCGGCGGTCCTGCCGGGCCCGACGCCTGGTCCGTGCGCCGCGCCGCCCGTGGTGCGAACGCGCGCTTCGCGATCGGTTGACCGATACCGCCAGGCCATCCAGTCCGATGCGTATGAGCTCGTGGGGGGCGCGCTCTCGCTGAAGCTCGAGGAAGGGGCGACGGAGCTGGTTTCGCTCGAGCTCAAGGCGGTGATCATGCGTGTCGGCCAGCCCGGCGAGGAACCGCCCACCGCGGGAGGGCCGGCAGACGGAGGGCCCGCAGACGGAGCGCCGGCAGACGGAGCGCCCAGCAGGTTCAAGGCACTGTTCATTGGCGGGGCCGCGGCTGCGGGCGTGGGGGTCGGGTCGCTGGTGGTTGGCACGGTGCTCATGGCCCACGCGGGCGCGAAGAAGTCGTCCCGGGACCGGGTCGAGGACGACTGCGTGACCGCCGACGGCACCTACTGCACATCGAGCCAGGTTCGAGAGGTGGAGTCCCTGGCCAACAAGGAGGAGCAGGCGCGCACCGGAGCTGTGATCGCGTACGCTGCTGGCGGGGTCGCGCTCGCGGCCGGGGTCGCCATGATGGTGTTCGCTGGCGGGGGCGGGAAGAAGGAGCGCACGGGACGGTTCGTCCAGCCCTTCGTGGGGCCTCGGTCTGCGGGGCTATTCGGGAGGTTCTGATGCGCAGCGTATCAGCGGCAGTCACCGGACTGTGCGCGGGCGGGCTGGGGCTCGTCTGCGGAGCGGCAGCGGCATGACAAAGTCGACGTCGTTCGTCGCACGCGGGTCACCGTGGAGAGAACTCGCCACGCTGCCGCCAACGAAGTCGTCGGCGGAAGGTTTGCCGTGCTCCGCCGGGGCGCGAACCCCCGGATCGGCCGCGGGCGGCGGCCTCGCCGGATTTTCCTCCCATCGCGCGGGGCTGTCGAGCGAGGCGGGCGGCGCCCACCCGCGGCGAGGGGGGCGCCTTCTCGCAGTACTACTTCGATCCCGCCTCGTACTGGTCGTACAGGGCGAAGAGCACCTCGCGGAAATTGCCGCCGTGCTCCGCGAGCAGCACGCCGAGCGCGGCGTCGCTCGGCAGGGCCGCGGGGTGCGCTTGCAGCAGGTGCGCCAGGACCGAGCGGGCGGTCGCGAGGTCGAGCCGGGTGTGACACAGGGTGGGAAGACCGAGATCGCGGTGCGCCGTGATGAGCAAGCGACGGTGGCGGAGGCGGGCACAGGCGACTCGCAACGGGGAACGCACGGTCGCGTCATCGAGCGCGGTGACGGTGATGTCGTCGCGTCGCGCCCGGGCCACCAGGTGGGCGAGCAGGGTGCTCTTGCCCGTGCCATGTGGTCCCACGATCTGGGCGCGCTGCCCGAGGTCGTGCCACCGGGAGTAGAGCGCCTCCAGATCGCCGAACCAGGGCACGACGCCCGGCCGCACGTGGCACGAGCTGAACGGGTTGTGGAGTGCGCCTTTCAGAGGACGACCTCGAAGAGCTCGGTGGCGTTGTCGCTGCCCCAGCCCGCGGCAGCAATGCGCACCGTGATCTGCCAGTAGCACGCGGCGATGCCGGACGCGAGGTCGCCGAGCACTCCGCGGTCTCCCGGGGGCGCCGGCGTGGGTTCGGTGGGCCAAGCTGCACCGACCAGCGCGGCGTCTGGTGCTTCGATCGAGCCAATCGCTGTGGCGGCAATGGTCGCTTTCGATACGGGAGCCGCCGCGCTCGGATCACCCGCCGCATCCGGACGCGGGCGCTCGCTCGGGGAACGGCGAGCAAGAAGGCAGCAGGCGACCGTGCCGCCGAGCATCGCGAGCCCGACGGCGAGCGGCACCTCTCGGTGCGCCGCCGCCGGCGCCCGCACCCGGGCCGTAGAAGCGGCGCTCCCTGATGAGAACCCCGCCGCCTCAGCGGTGAGCGACAGTCCCGGCGCGGTCACCACGGGATCGGCTTGCCGTCGCGGAAGAAGCCGCCCGAGGGGCCGTCGTCCGGGAGCGTCGCCGCCCACACGATCCCGGCGATCCCCTCCTCGAGGCTGCGCGGCGCCCGCGGCCCGCCCATCTCGGTGCGCACCCAGCCCGGGCAGACCGCGTTGACCTTCACACCGGGGCTCGCCACGGCGTGAAAGACGCGGGTGAGCGCGTTGAGCGCCGCCTTCGACGTGCGGTATGCCGGCCACCCGCCGTTCATTTCGGTGAGCCCGCCCATCCCCGAGGACACGTTCACTACCCGTCCGTATCCGACCGCGTTCATCAGCGGGAGCGCCTGCTGCATGGTGCGGTAGGCGCCGAGGGTGTTGGTGTCGAACGCGGTCGCCAGGAGCCCGGCAGGCACGCTGAGGGCGCCTTCGGGGGCGAAGGCCCGCTCGCCGAGGCTCGCCTCGAAGATGGCGCCGGCGTTGTTCACGAGCACGTCGAGCCGACCATGCTCGACCCGGAGCGAGCCAAAGAGCTCCGACACGGAGTCGTCGTTCGTGACGTCGAGCATGCGACCCTCGACCGAGAGGCCCTCGGCTGCGAGGCGGCCGGCGGCAGCGATCACTTCCGCCCGACCCTCGCCGCGCGCCGTGATGACTACGTGGAGGCCCAGCTTCGCCAGCGCTTCGGCCGTCGCGAGCCCGAGCCCCCGGCGCGCTCCCGTGATGACTGCTACTCGCTTCTGCTTGCCGTTCGTGCCCATGGGGGCAGGACTCTACACGAAACGGCCTCGCTCGACACGAACCGAGGTTCGTTGCAGTGGTGGACGGATGGGACCGGATTCAAGCGTTGACCAAGCCCATTTGGGCCTCCGGATAGCGAAGCCCGGCGGCGGCGTCCCTCGGGAATGCCGCGGCGGTCTCGGCGAGCTCGGTCGCACTGAGGGTGACGTCGGCCGCGGCAGCGTTCTCCTCGAGACGCTCGATGCGCCGGGTACCCGGGATGGTGACGACTCGCGCCGAGCGGGACAGCACCCAGGCCAGGGCCAGCTGGGCGGGGGTGATCCCGCGCACGTCGGCGAGCGCCCGCACCTTGTCCACGAGCTCCAGGTTCTTGACGAAGTTCTCGCCCTGGAAGCGCGGCGAATGACGGCGGAAGTCGTCGGGCGCGAAATCCTCGATCGAGCGGATGGCGCCGGTCAGAAATCCGCGGCCGAGGGGCGAGTACGCCACGAAGGAAACCCCGAGCGTCTCGCAGGTTTCGAGGATCCCGTCCTCCGGATCGCGGGTCCACAGCGAGTACTCGGTCTGCACGGCGGAGATGGGGTGGACGGCATGCGCGCGACGGAGCGTGGCCGGCGAACACTCGGAGAGGCCCAGGTGCTTGACCTTGCCCTCCTTCACCAGCTCGGCCATCGCCCCCACCGTGTCCTCGATGGGCGTCTCCGGATCGACCCGATGCTGGTAGTATAGATCGTCGCTCGGGAGAAGCCCCTCGGCGGGTTCGTCGCACAGGTGCCCGCAGGTTGCCGGGCGCGCGGTCTGCGGTGCCGCTGTGGAGGGCGGCGAGGAGCGGGGTGGGGAGCGCGGAGAGGAGCGAGTCAAACTCGTTTCGGGTTGCCTCCACTCGCAGGTGCTGGCTGCGGTCGCGGCTGCGCGCGTCAGCCGCCCCCGCGGACGTCGGCCACGAAGCGGGCAATGTCGACCAGCACCAGCAGGTCCACGTGACGTGCCTCGTAGTAGTCGTAGTGCGATGAGAGGCCGCTTCCGGGCACCAGATCGTGGTCCAGTCCGGCATAGCGCCTCGCGATCACCCGTTCGGGGCACCGGGAGCTCCGGCGCCAGAGCTCGAAATCCGCGAGGGCGACCTGGTAGTCGCGCTCGCCCTGGATCACCAGCATGGGCAAGCTCAGATCCTGGGCCTCAGCTACCGGGTCCAGCGCGAAAAGGTCGTGCCAGTAGCTCCGGGGCGCCACGGATCCGAGCATCGTGAGCTCCTCCTGGGGGTCGGCCTCCGGTCGGTTCACCTGCTCCTCGAGGTCGTAGAGGTCGCTCACCTGCTCGGCGGCAAGCTCAGGGTTGCCGGCTCTCCATTTCGTGTATGCGATCTGACCAGCCAGCACCGCCACCATCGGTCGCGCGGGGCTGGCCAGAAGGACCAGCGCGGCGACGCCGCCGCACGATCTGGCGATGCGGGGAGCCAGCGCGCCCCCGAGGCTGTGGCCGATGACGACGATTCGCTGCGGATCGATCTCGGGCCGCGAAGCGAGCAGCGCCCGCGCGGCGCAAGCGTCGCGGACCACCTCCTCGTCGAGGGAGGCGAACGGCTCGGTTTGGGCGAGTGAGCGCTTCTGATACCTCAGGACCGCCACCCCCCGGCTCGCCAAACCCCAGGCGAGATCCTTACAAGGCTTGTTGCCGAGGCCGAGCGGATGGGCGGAGCAGTCCTCGTCCGCCGGTCCCGACCCATGGACGATGATCGCACCCGGGAGCGGGCGGCCGCGACGTGGCAGGCTGAGCAGCGCTGGCAGCGTCGGCTCCCGTCCGACGGTTAGCGCCGTCTCGGCGAAGACCGCCGGATCGGCATAGCTGGGTGGCTTCCAGATCCGAGGTGCGGGGCCGAAACCGAGCATGGATAGACGTCCCGACGGGCGCAGGACGACGTCCACCAGCCGCTCGCCGTGGTCGAAGCGCACGAGCAGCTGGACATGCTCGCTCTCGCCCACGCTTTCCGTCATGAGGGTGCGAACCTCGATGAGCGGCCCGAGGCCTCGCGTCGTCGCTCCCCAGGCACGCGTGAGCCGAGCTCGAGGCAGCGCTCGCGCGAGCGAGGCCTCGAAACGTAGGACAAGGTCTCCCGCGCGACCTTCCACGAGATCCTCGGCCGCTCGGCACGCCTCGCGCTCGGATGGGGCCTTGGATGCCCGGCACGCAGCGGAGAGGTCGGGAAGAACGACCGTGGCGTCCACCCGAGCGGAGCCTTCGGCCAGTCCTGGCGTCGCGTCTCTCATCCCGCAGCCCGCGGTTGCCAGGACCCAGGCGAAAGCCAGCCATCGCCGAAGCATTCCGTAGTGTTGGAACCAGTGAGGGTCCAAACCTTGGCGATCGCGTTTCTTACGTCCAGGGCGTCGGGGTGAGCCGGCCTCGGTCTGGCGCGGCGCGTGGCCGCGCCCGCGCTCGGCCCTTGACGCACGCCCCCCCTCCGCGGTTGAACGGGTCATGCACCTCGCCCATTCGTTCGTGGTCACCGCGTCCCTCGCGCTCGTCGCCTGTGGCGGCGGGAAGAAGCCAGCCGCCGCGTCCCCGTCCGATGGCAGGTCGGCCGACGCCGATGACGACTCGGCGGAGGGTGATGACGCCGCCCGGGACGAGGGCAACGCGGACTCGGAGGCCGAGGTCGGCGGGATCCCGACGAAATGCGTGGACCAGCACGGGACCTGCGTGCCTCCCAAGGGCTTCGTCGAGCGACTCTGCCAGGGCAGCTTCCCCGGGGTGGCGCTGGTGATGTTCGAGAAGAGCTCGCCGTGGAAGCGCGGCTACATGCGGGCCGAGGTCGAGCCCGTGAATGCGTCGGGAGGGGTGACCGGCGAAGGAAACCTCTTGCTAGGAGAGGAGGTGGTCATCGTACGCGTCCGTGCCCAGCCCAAGGACGGGATGCAGGTGACGGGCGCCGGCGGCTGGGACGTCCTGCGTTGGGACGGCACCTGCGCCACGGTGTCGGAGGGCGAGATGGGGCTCAATCAGAACGGACCCATGAGTTCCGCCGTCGTGACCTTCCGCTTCCTCGACGAACCGATGCGGGAGGCGCTCCGCGCGGACCCAGCCGTGAACGAGGCCTACTTGAAGCGTCGCTCCCACTGCAAGGGCGCCACCATGGGCGAGGTGACCAGAGAGTGCGAGGTCTGGGACAAGAAGCTGATCGACGCCGTGGTGAGCGCGGTCCGCGGCGGCATCGAGCTGCCGATGCCCCAGAAGTTGCCATAGCGGCTCCGGACCTTGCCTCACGGGGGCGTGAGGGTGTTTCGGGGGACGGTGTCGCTGCCACACAGGCGGTCGGTGATTCGGTAGAGGCCCTGGTTCGGGAGCCGTTGGTAGCCGGCCCAAGCGGTGGCGGCCAAGGTGCCGTCGGCGAGCCATTCGAGGAGCCAATCACCCGCGGCGCGCGGATCGCGTTGTGCCAAGCCTGCGCCGTTCTCCCGCGCCCATCGTTCGTTGTAGGTCTCGTGACGCCCCACCGCCGGGCTAAAGAGGATCGGAAGGCCCAGACCCCCGAAGAAGGTGATTTCGCTTGGCTTCGTCCAGAGGACATCGGTCCGCGCCAAGAGCGTGTTGAAGCGGTGGAAGTAGTCAGCCACGTCCGTGGCGTGGAGGATCTCGACCGAGCGACCGAGCTCGCCACCGAGCCCAGTATCGTCGAGGAGACGCTCGAAACCCGCTGCCACTTCCGTCTTGATGCCGGCGACCAGGGTGAGCCGCAGGCGCTCGTCACGCAGCGCCGGGGCGAGGCTCGGCAAGAACCTCGCCGGCAGCTCTGCCTGCGCCCCGGCTCCGCCGACCGCAAAGACGATGCGCGGTGGACCGTCCGCCGGAGGCAGGGGTCCGAGGGCCGCCGCGCCCGCGGCGAACTGACGACGAAAGACCGAGTTTGGGTCGAGCCGCGCCAGCCTGGACATGAGGTTTCGGTGGAGGGCGTCGCGGCTGCGACCCACGAGCGAATCGGGCAGGGGAAACCCGGTGAAGTCGATCTGCTCCCTGGGCACGCCATAGGCTCGGAGCCGCCGCGCCACCCGGCTGCTCGGGGCGAAGTAGTGGATGCGGGTGTGCTTCGGCTCCGCAGGCGCCCAGACGCGCTGGACGTCCGAGTCGGTGACGACGCAGAAGATGCGGTCGTACTGGTGGTAGTCGGCAAGGATTGCCGGTGAGTAGAACGTGGCGACCAGCGCCGAATCGTTCTCCGAGAGGTACCGAACGAGTGAGCGGCCGAGTCCGCGTCGCGCCGAGAGCGTCAGCAGATGGACGGGGAGATCTGGGCTCGAGAGGTCGCGGAACGGGTGCAGGCGCGGGATCGCCGTGACCGTGTCGAGCAACGCTCGGAACGGACCACCCACCAGGGGAGCCGCGCTGAGTTGCGACACCCCGTCGTAGAGGTGACGCATCGTTGCCCAGCCGCGCTCCTCCTCGCCCACGGCGATGGGCGGTCGGTCAGCATGGAACACCGGTGTCCTGAGGTAGTCCGCGAGCGCGTGCGCTGGGCGGAGGTGACCATACCCCATGGCGATGGCGACGATCGAGGGTTGGCCCGGGTGCCTGCCGGCCTCGCCGGCGAGGGGGACGGGGTTCGCCAGGGACATCGTGGCCCGCTCTAGTTCCTCCCTCTGGTCCCGGCAACCCGGATCCCCCTTGCCAGGACCGGATCCTGGCGAAACCGCCCTGGCGTGTCCTCCCGCCTCCTTCCGGTCTCGCGGTTCGGTTTCGGGACAGCCGTCGATGTCGGGTCGTGGCGCGGCGCGCTATAGTCGGACCGCAGTGTCGCTGTTGCTCGACCGGGTGCCCGACGTCGTTGAGAAGGCGCGGGACGCAGTCTTCCACCGCATGGTGGCGGCGTTGGCGTTGCTCCTGCCGACCGGGGGCGCGCTGGGCGTCTCGTTCTTGTGCACCCCGGAGCTGGTCGAGTCCGGTCGCGTCGTCCTCTCGGCGCCCTGCCTGATGAAGGTGGTGTTCGGGATCGAGTGTCCCACCTGCGGGATGACGCGGGCCTTCATGGCGCTGAGCCACGGCGAGTTCGCACGGGGATTCGGCTACAACCATCTCTCCCCGATCGTGTACCTCGTCTTCTGGGGACTGGCGCTCCATGCGTCCTATCAGCTCGCGCGCGCCGTCATCGACTACGCGCGGCTTCGCCGGCGCTCGGTGGCATGACGGGTCCTGCGAGCGCGTCGAAGGTGGGGAGGGGTTCCGTGGGCGAGCCCCCCGGTGGCGGTCCGGTTGGAGGGTATGGGCTCGATCTCCCGCCCGGTCTTCTGCCGCGCGAGGCACGGCGTGGTGGCGCGTTCGAGCCACTCGCGGTGCTCTCGCTCGGGCTCGGCATCGCGTCGATCTCTGGCGTCTGGTGTTGCGGATCCATCAGCCCCCTCCTCGGTCTTGGCGGGATCGCGACCGGGGTCGTCGCCCTGGTCCGCTGGGGGAAGTCTCCGCTCGAGACGCGCGGGCGCGGGCTCGCGGTGGTCGGGCTCGTCCTTGGCACCATCTCCGTGATGGTCGCCATCGGGTGGGCGACCGTATGGTTCACGCAGTCGCTTTGACGCGCCCCTGGCCGGTCTGGATTCACCGGCTCACGTACATCGCACCCAGGTCCCATGCTGAAAGCCCGCGCACTCGTCCCGATTCTGCGCCGCGCAGCCGAAGCTCGCCGATGACGCCGAGCGGGAGCGTGCGGGTGGCCAAGCGTACGTTCTTCTCCGTGGTGCGGGGTGGGCGCCGCGCCATGGCCGGATCCGCCGCGGCGAGGAGCGCGAGGTGGGGGTGCTGCGGTCCCGTTCCGATCGCGCGGACGAAGTCCACCATGAGCGCGTAGTCCCCGTCGCGGCGGCGGTGGTCGATATCATTGGCCGAGCGAGGGACCGCGGTGAGCTCGTGGCCGGGCTGCCCGAGGATCGCGGCGATGGCGCCCGTGATCTTGGCGAGGTGAGGGGAGTCGTCACGCACCAGCACCTCGGCCGGGTCACCGCCCCAACGGGTGGCGGCCTGCGCGGGCGGGAGCGCTCCCAGGCCCAGGTGGTCGAGGCGCGCGGAATCGATGCCATCGAGCAGCCGCTGGGCGACGCCAGCCGCTCCCCAGGTCTTGGCGCGCCGGCCGGTGCGCAAGATGGCCCAGCCGAGCGCCGGGCCTACGAAATCGACCGCTCCTGCGCGGGGGCGGTGCAGGCCCCGCCCCAGCCACCCAACGTCTACCTCGCCCGCCTCGAACGCGCGCAACGCATCCGCGAGATCGGTGGCGCGCGTCGCGTCTACCGCGTCAAGGTACGCCGGGCCTCGTGCAGCCGTCGGGTTACGGGCTAGCCGCAGGCGATCACGATTCGCCGTGGCCGTGAACGGTCCCGCGCCGTCGGGACGCCTCGGATCGAATCCCCGCGGCACCAGAGCGGTCACCGGGCTCGCGAGGGCCAGGGCCAACGCATTCGGGTCGGCGTAGGGCACGATCAGGGCGAGTCCGTCCTTCGGATCGTGGTAGGGCTCGCCGAAGGGTCCGAGGAGGCCGGCGGCAGCGCGGTCGCGGGCGCGCTGCCAGGAGAAGAGGAGGTCTCGCGCGTCGAGGGGCCGTCCACGGCCCGACTTGAGGAAGGGCCGGAGCTCCAGCCGGGCGCTGCTGCCCACGGCGTGCGGCAGGCGAGCGGCGAGGGTGGGGTAGGGACGGCCGCGAGCGTCGAGCGCAAAGAGCGGCTCAGTCACCGCGAGTCCGAGGAGGGAGGCAATCGCGTCGTCGATCGCGTGTGGATCGAGGCTGGAGACGGGCCACGGGATGCTGAGGCGGAGGGTTCCTCCCTCCGGCGTCCGACCGAAACCAAACGCGACCAGGGTGGCCCCGCCGACGGCGAGGAACGTGCGGCGACCAAGCACCGTTGGGTAGTCGGCGCGGATCATCGCACCACCCACAACTGGCGCATGGTCGCGATGGCAATGGGCGCCATGGTCTCGCTTTCGTGGGGGCAGACGCCGATCGCTCGAACCCCCTCGGGGACGGGGATGCGCAGTCGCTCCTCGAGCCCACCGTCCTCGAGCCAGCTTCGGACGACGACCGCGTCGTGGGCTGGGTTGAGTGTGTCCAGGCTCGTCAGCAATTCCGGAGTCCCGTCTCCATCCAGGTCGGCGACTGCGAGCTGTGCACCCACGTTGCTGACCCGTGTTGTTCGACCGTTGCCGTCGCGGAGGACCACCTCGGGCGTGTCGCCGCGCCGCCCCGCGTAGAGGTCGCGGCGCTTGCCGTTGCGGTCGAGCACCGATGCTCCGCCGATGGCATCCCAGTTCCAGCCCAACTGACCGATCGCTGGCTTGGGATCCTCGGGCACGCACCCCTCCACCTCCCCGCCCACGAAGGAGCCCGAGAAGCGCGAACACCCACCCGCTGGCCATGGCAACCGCCGTCCCGGCTTCTGTTCAGGCCGGAATTCTGAATCGAACCGCAGCATGTACGCGCGGTCGCTGGTTCCAACGTCCGCGTGGGCACCGGGGATCACGGTGACGGAACCCAGCGGTTCACGGAGCGGTGACTGGGCGACCGGGGAAAGGTCCGCGAGAAGATGAACCTTGGTGCGTTCGAGCTTGCCGTTGCGGATGCGTCCCAGAACGACCTGTTGCCGACCGAGCACGACGAATTCGCTCGCCCCGTCGGCATCGAGATCCTCACAGGCCAGGCTCACCACGTGGCTCTCGGGGAGCTCGGCACGATCCACGCGGGTGGCAACGATCGGTACTGGTGGCAGGAACGTCCGGACCTCGGGGTCGAGGCGACGGCTGGCGAAAGCGTGAAAGACTGGGCTCGGTCGGGGGTCGCGGACCCGCTCCCAGAACCGCGCCGGAACCGGAAAGACATCCGCCGCGACCCGGATCTCGCCCGCCTCGATGGCAATGGTGAGATGGACCAGCGTCCCCGCGGCGCTCGCGAGCGCACGGGCTCGAGTAAGATCGGCAGTCTCGCTCGCCGCTTGGGCGCCGCGGCGCAGGCGACCTGCCAGTACGTGGGCGACGCGTTGCCCGAGCTCCTCGGTCCGCCTCACTGCCACCTCGGACTTCGGGGGAGCGGAGACGATCAACGCCCCGTGGCGGGTCGCGGCGAGGGCATTGGCGAGCTCGCAAGCGATCTCCGAGATCGCCGCTTCGCCCCCGTTGCTGCAGGTTTCCTGGATCTCGATCGTGCGCGGCGTTGGCTCGATCGTTCCGGGCGGGTCGGCACTCGCGGACGACGTGATGGTGAGGATCGCGCCGAGCGCGGGGATCGTTCGCTTCCGGTGGATTCGGGATTGGCGATGGAGCTCTACGGTTCGATGGAGGGGCAGGCGAGCCATGACCCGTGGATCATACCCATGATCCACGCGTTGGGTCGGAATGTCGGATTCCGACGCCGGGCGGCGGGGGACTCCGGACGATCGAACGGACGCGTCCCTTCCCGATCGGTGACACCAATGTTCGGTCCCGATGTTGAGGGCGTGAGAGATCCGGTGTAGAGATTGGGAGGAATGTACCGGTTGGCGGGTCCCCGACCGGTTGCACTGGGTCCCGAGTGACCTCAGCTCTGCCGCGATGAAGGCTCACTGTTCAAGCCAAGGCGTCGAGGAATCGGCTGCATCGCGCGCGCCGACGAGCGGTTCGGTCGCTCTGAGCGCGCTCGGCGGCATCGCCCTCAATCGATTGCTGGATGCACTGCCCGTAGGGCTGGAAGCTAGCACTCTCGGCGGACGAGTCATCTACGCCAACAGTGCCTTCGAGATCGCCACCGAGCGCCCGCTGGGAGAAATAGTCGCCGCCCCGGCGCTTTGGTTCGCTGACGAACGGGTGGCGAACGAGGCCGCCGCCACCATCCGAGCTGGCAACGACTGGCTCGGGACGGTTCGGAGCTCGGTGGGTGGTGACTTCCAGGTCACCTTGCTCCCGACCCGGGGCGAGGACAACCAGATCACGGGCTGCATCTGTCTCCTGCGTGGCCGTGCGGCACCGTCAGGATTCGCCGGGAGCCGTCCGGCGCCGGGCACCGGTCAGGTGCCGCGCGTAGAGCGCACGCGCGAAGCGTTGCTGGTGGACGCTGCTGCCGTGGAGGTTCGGGTAGACGCCCACGATTGCTCGCCGGTGATGCTGCTGACGACCGACGACGTCGGCCGCGTCGTGCACGCCAACCCAGAGTGGCTGGCGCGGACGGGATTTGCACTGGGGGACATGGTGGGGCGGCAGGTCGACTTGCTCCTCAGGCCATCCGGCGGCCGGCCGGGGCATTCCCCGCCTTGGGTTGCCTCGCCGCGCGCCGCGGTTCCCTACCGTTGTCAGCGGCGAGATGGGACATGCTTCGAGGTCTCGGTCACGACGACCGTTTCCGAGAAGCCCGGGCCGCCGAACGGAGCGTCGAGCGCTGCCCATCCGCTGCGCTGGGTCCACGCCGTCGCCAGCCCCAGCCCGGATGGGTCATCGTCCGAGCTCGGGCCGCAGATCGACTCCACCCGACGGCTCGAGATCCTTGGCAGGATGGCGGGGGGGATCGCGCACGACTTCAACAACATGCTCGGTGTCATCACCAACTACGCCGAGCTCGCGCTGCGTCGTTCCTTGCCAGGAGAGCCAGTGCGCGAGGCCGTCCTGCACATCCACGAGGCCGCGCAGCGCTCCGCCCGTCTCACCCGGCAGCTGCTCGCCTTGGGGCGGGGAGTCGAGAAGGGCACCGACACCGTCGACCTGAACGCGCTGGTGCTCGGACTCGAGGGGATCCTTCGCAGCACGGTGGGGGATGTCGGCCTGCTCCGGGTCGAGCTCGGCGGCGGAGCGGCGATGGTGAGGATTGCTCGGCCGGAGCTCGAGCAGATCCTCGTGAACCTCGTCGCGAATGCGCGGGATGCGCTCCAGTCCGGCGGCGAGATCACCGTGCGTACGCGGATCGAGGTGCTCGAGGCGAACGGCGCGTCCATTTTCGGGCTGGAGCCGGGTCGCTTCGTCGTGCTCGAGGTTGCCGATACCGGGAGGGGCATCCCGCAGAGCGTCGCCTCCCGAGTGTTCGAAGCCTTCTTCACCACCAAGGGTCCGCACGAAGGCGTGGGGCTCGGATTGGCGATCATCCAGGGCATCGTGCAGCACGCCGGAGGTGCGGTCTCCTTCCGCACGGTGGAGGCGCAGGGCACTACGTTCGAGATTCGGTTGCCCGCGCAGGCGGCGCAGTACGTCGGTCGCGGACCGGCGCCGTTGCGTCGCGGGATCCGCGTGCTGGTCGTCGACGACGAGGCATCGGTCCGGCGGGCGGTGACCAAGCTGGTGTTCGGGGCCGGCTTCGACGCGGTCTCCGCCGCGGACGGCGGGCAGGCGCTCGAGGTGCTCGAGCGTGACCGCATCGACCTCTTGTTGACGGACGTCGTGATGCCCGGCATGTCCGGGGTTGCGCTCGCCGAGGCGGTCGCCGAGCGGTACCCCCAGGTCGCGGTCGTCTTCATGTCGGGCTACGCCCACGACGTGATCAGCGAGCGTGGCCTCGACACCAGCGCCATGCTCTACCTTCAGAAGCCGTTTACCCGTCTCGAGCTGCTCCGCAAGGTCGAGTGCGCGCTCGGGATCGAGATGACCGAGGCCGAGCGCTAGTCGGGCGCATTTCGAGTCAAGGTGGCCCTGCTTGGTCGCCGGTCGTCCCAGGAGGGGCCGGTCACCGGCGCGTCTTCCGAGTCGCGGTGTCTTCGAGTAGGCTGCGCCGCGCGTGGCCGGGCCAGCGGGCTCGTGCATGCCGTGCCGGAGCACCCCGGCGCCACCCCAGCAGGAGCTACCATGTACAAGATCGTGCTACTTCGCCACGGCGAGAGCCAGTGGAACCAGGAGAATCGCTTCACCGGTTGGGTCGACGTTCCGCTCAGCGAGCGGGGACTGGCGGAGGCGCGCCAGGCGGGACAGGTCCTCAAGGAGGAGGGCTACACGTTCGACATCGCGTACACGTCCGTCCTCAAGCGAGCCATCAAGACGCTGTGGGTCGTGCTCGAGGAGATGGACCTCGTGTGGATCCCGGTGCACCGGAGCTGGCGCTTCAACGAGCGGATGTACGGCGGACTCACCGGGCTCGACAAGGCCGAAACCGCCGCGAAGCATGGCGCCGACCAGGTCAAGATCTGGCGCCGAAGCTACGACATCCCGCCGCCGCCCATCGACCCCGAGAGCGAGCACAACCCAGCCAAGGACCGCCGCTACGCCGATCTTGCACCGGGTGAGGTCCCGGTCACCGAGTGCCTCAAGGATACGGTCGCGCGCTTTCTGCCCTATTGGAACACGACGATCGCGCCGGTCATCAAGAGCGGGAAGCGAGTCCTCCTCGCCGCGCATGGCAACAGCTTGCGGGCCCTGGTAAAGCACCTCGACGACGTCAGCGAAGCGGAGATCGTGGAGCTCAACATCCCTACCGGCGTACCTCTGGTCTATGAGCTCGACGCCCAGCTCAAGCCGATCAAGCCCTCGTACTACCTCGGAGATCCGGAGGCGATCGCGAAGGCAGCGGCGGCGGTCGCTGCCCAAGGTACGGCGAAGAAGTAACTTTTGGCAGGACGGGGCGGACATCCAGCGCCTCCCTCGAATGGCCGTCGGCCGTCGGTTCAGGGTTCTGGTCGAGGGGCGCCCTGGCGACCGCCGCACGCCATTGGCAGCGATGGCGCTCCTCCGAGGGAACTCGGAGACGCTGCACGGCGCTCGCGGTGGCGTTCGCCGCCTCGCGGGTGATCAGCGCACCTGGGATGGGAAGCTTGGGTTGGACGAGCATTCCCAGATCGAGCTGGGTGCGCGCTCAGTCGAGCCCGGTGAGGCACAGGGTCGTCTCGAAACGGCTCACGTCGCCGTCGACCGTGCGGTCTACGATCACGACCCCGCTACCGACTCATTTGGGGGGTCGGATCCGCAAGGTCCCGCAGACGTGCGCGCCCCACGCTGGTCCTGGCTCCTCCCTCGCGCCTCTGCGTTGTGATACTTGGGCTTGCGCATTCGGTGCGCGTGCGGGCTCCCCGCCCCGAGAGCGACCGTCGTCCCCCACCATGCGGCGATTTCTCTACATCTCTCCCTATTTCCCGCCCGATGCTCGGGTCGGCGCCCTGCGTCCCCTGAAGTTCGTTCGTCACCTCCCGGCTTGCGGCTGGATGCCGGTGGTGTTGGCGGATTTCCGGCCCGGCGCGGGTCAGGACGCCGAACTCCTCGCGGCCCTGCCGCCCGACGTGCCGGTGCTGTACGGCTACGGCTGGCATTCAGAGCACCGTTCCTCGCTGGCTCCGGCGAGAGCGGCGGCCAGTCTCGCCCAGATCCCGCAGCGATCGCCCGTTCTGCCGAGCTCCCTCGCGCCCGTGCTCGAACGGGTCATCGCGCGCGTCGCGAGAAACCCGGAGCTCGTCCCGCTGGGAGAGGATCTGATCGACCTCCCGCACGCCTACGAGTCCGCCCGCCGCGTGTTCGCTCGCGAGTCTTGCGCTGCCATCGTCGTCAATGCGGATCCCTTCGCGGCGCTTCTGGTGGGGCGGTCCCTCGCTCGCGAAACGGGCGCCCCCCTCCTCGCCGATCTTCGCGATCCGTGGGCGCTCTGCGAGATCCGACGGCCGCTCCGACCACCGCTCCAACGGGCCATCGTGGACGCTCTCGAGCGCCGGATCGTGGAAGACTCGGCCTTCGTCGTGCTCAACACGGAGAATGCACGCGACGTTTACCGCGCCTTCTACGCCGACCTCCCCGCGGAGCGGTTCGTCACGATTCGCAACCACGCAGACGGGGCCCTGACGGCGTCGGTGTTGGCGGCCGAAGGCACGGCGGATACCGAGGGCGCTCCGTTCCAGGTCCTCTTTCTCGGCCATCTGCGGCGGTTCGTGGAAGGAGAGACCCTGTTCGCGGCACTGAGGGAGCTCGCGCGCCGGGGGAAGAACGAGCAACGATTGCGGCTTCGCATCGTGGGATCGATCAACGCCTCCGTACGCGATCGGATCCGCGAGCTCGGTGTGGCCTCGATGATCGAGATCGCCGAACCCGTGGCCTTCTCCAGGATCGGCGCGGTGATGGCAGCCGCCGATCTCTTGGTGGTCACCAGTCACGCTGGGCGCCAGCGGATTCCAGCCAAGACGTACGAGTACTTCACTTCCTCGCGACCGATCCTCGCCATCACCGACAACCCGGAGTTGCGATCGCTCATCGAGCGGGCGGGTGGTGCCACCTGGTGCGCCCATGGCGACGTCATCGCCACCGCCGATCGGGTCGAGGCGGAGATGGCGTGGGGTCGGCGTCGTCACGTGGCACGGTCCGACCTCGAGCTCGACAGCGGAACGGCCGCGCGTAGACTTGCTAACCTCCTGAACCACGCCGTCTCACGATCGGCGACTCGCCGTTGAGCCAGCGCTTGCTACGCCAACCGACCTTGGAGCGACGCTCGGGGTCGCTCGAGGGGAGCGCGGGTCTCCGATCTTGGTCAGCACCGGCTCCGCCCGGCGCGGCAGGGTCGGGCGAGCTTCGGGTGCGGCCTCGCGGGCATCATCGCCAGCCACCCCATTGGCGGCGGTTCTTCACGACGATGTGCTTGGTCCAGTTGTAGCGGAGCTTGTTCAGATGCCAGATGAGCTTGCGGTCGTAGCGCATCGTCGGGTGCCACTGGTGGAGCATGCTCGTGCGGTCGGAGATCCAGTGGGGAGTCAGCCCGTACTGCTCGGCGCGATGGAGCAGGTCGAGGTCCTCCTTCCCCCAGTATCGGTACTTCTCGTCGTAGCCGCGGGCGTGAAGGAAGAACTCGCGCCGCGCCGCCTGGCAGGCTCCAGTGCCGGGACCGAGGCGAAGGGCGCCGAGGGCCGCGAGACCTGCGAAATCTCCCACATCGTGGAGACTCTCGGGGACCGCCTCGGGGAGATCGTGGCACCTGCAGATGCAGATCAACCGTTCGTCGTGCTGCTGCTGCTCGGCGAGGATGGTCGGGACGAAATCGGGCGCGAAGATCATGTCCGCGTCGGTGCAGAAGATGAGCCCACCGCTCGCCGCCTGGATCCCGAAGTTCAGGGCGCGCGCTCGGTTCCACATCGCGCCCGTCTCGATCCGCACCAGCCGCGCGTCGTGCCGGGCTGCACACTCGGCGATCGTACGAGACGCTTCCGGGTCGCTGCCGAAATCGCTCACGACGATCTCGAGCTCGGCAGCGGGAAGTCGCTGCCAGCGCAGAGATCGCAAGCAGTTCTCGAGCCGGATGCCAGCCCGGTTTCGGATCGGGATGATGGCGGAAACGCGGGCCGTCTCCAAGGAACCTCCAGAGCGATGCAGCGGGGCGGATCGATAGCGAGCATGCCGACAGAAGACAACTGGTGGTCAGGAGCGGACCAGGTTGTCGCCCACGCCGTCGCGGCTGGCCCGGCGTGGCCGGGAGCGGATCGACGGATCGCGATCGCCTTCGCCGCCGCCCGACCAGCCGGTACCGATCCGGGGCTCCGGTTGGTTCCTTCGGTTGCCGGCCCCGGCGGCCTGCGATAGACGACCGAACCGGCACCGGGCTGCTCGGCGGCGGGTGAGCCAGCCCCGGACCTTGGCCAGTGATCTTGCGCGACGAAGTCCTAGCATTCACCGAAGCGTTGTTCGCTGACGAGCCCGACGGGTATCGGTTCTGGCAAGGTGGCAAGGTCACCCTCCTCTCCACCGCCTTCGCCGTTCTGACCCGCACCCTGCTCGGTGGCTCGACAGAGCGCGACGTCGAACGTGTCGGGCGAGGCCTCCGGTCGCGTCAGTCCACCACGGGACACTTCGTCGATCCCTCCTTCCGGCCCGAGGACGCCAGGGGTACTCACCGCCCCGACTACATCGAATGGCAGACCACGTACTACGTCCTCTCTGCCCTCGACGCCCTCGGTGAACGTCCCCAACATGCCCTCGCCTTCGTCGAGCCGCTTCGTGCCGCGGTGCGCCTCGATCGCTGGCTCGAGGCCAGAAACTGGCGAAACTTCTGGCTCGCTTCGAACGAGATCATGTTTCTGCTCTACTTCCTCGCGTACCTGGAGCGTCGCCAGGAGGACCGGGCGGCAGCGGCGGTGGCGCACCAAGTGCTCGACCGTCTCGACTCGCGCCAGGACCCCGAGACGGGGTACTTCGGCAGCAGTCATGCCAGCATCAACAACCAGATGTACGGGGCGGCGCACATCTACATGTTCTATGACCACTTCGGTCGCCCCATCCGCTATGCCGAGCAGATCCTCGACACCACGCTGGCGCTGGAGCGAGCGACGGGCCTCTACGGTCACGCCGATGGTGGGGCGTGCGAGGACTACGACGCGATCGAGATCCTGCTGAGGGTGAGCCGGCACACGAGCCACCGGCGCTTCGATGTCCGGCAATCGCTCGAACGTACGGCGACCGCGATTCGGGAACGTCGACGCCCCGGCGCGGGGGGATTCTCGTACCGCCTCGCACCGCCCGGGCTCGCCGCGTGGCTGTGGCGACGCGCGTTCGGCGGGACCTACCGCTACAGCGGGTGGCGGGCCATGACCTGCCCGCTCTACGCCCCTGACACCTGGGCCACCTTCTTTCGCACGCTCGCCAT
The DNA here is from genome assembly GCA_016933275.1 of Polyangiaceae bacterium. Lineage (GTDB taxonomy): Bacteria > Myxococcota_A > Polyangia > Polyangiales > Polyangiaceae > JAFGBI01. Next base: position 46,070 of record JAFGBI010000089.1, read on the forward strand.
CGTTGGCATCGACGCCGAGCTCGGCCCGGGAGGCCCCTGCCTTTTTCCGGAGCTGCCTGCCTGGGGTTACCGGGCGCGGCGCACGACGAAGTAGTGCCGAGTGAGCATGGCGACGGGACCGAAGACGTCGCGGAAGAGCTGCCCGATCTCTCGGCGGGTGTAGATGTGGAGGTGGTGCTCGTTGCGCGAGCACCGGCGGTCGGCTTGCTCGGGCGTCTCAGGGAACGCGGAGCTTCCCACCAGGGCGCCGCCGGGGCGACAGACGCGGGCGAGCTCTTGCAGATAACGGCGGCCGTCCGCCACGGAGAAGTGCTCGATGGCCTCCATGGATAGCACGACGTCGAACGTCGCCTCGGAGAACGGCAGGTCGAGCACGCTCCCGACGACGAATTCGGCGTTGCCACTCCCCCAACGGCGACGGCAAAAGTCGATGCTCTCGGTGTCCAGATCGATCCCGACGACGTGGCGCGCTTGGCTTGCGACCAGATGAGCCCCCCAACCGAGCCCGCAGCAACTGTCGAGCACCTGCTTGCCGCGCGCGTGGTCGAAAGCGGACAGGTAACGGAGCAGCATGTGCTCGGTCCAGCCGCTCGCCACGAAGTCAGGGTTGCTGGGCAGCGAGCGGGGATCGGAGGCGGTGACGCTCTGCCCCACCTCCGCCGCGTTCAGGGCGAGGACCTCGGCGATCCGGCGGCTCACCTCGGGAAGGCGCCGCCAGCGGCGGAAGGTGCGGCGTCGATGCCAGTCCTCTCTCACGGTACCCAGTAGGCTCATCATGTCCTCATCAGGCAGGCGGCCCCACGGAGGAGCCCGTTGCCCACGCGTCCGGCGAGGACGTCGCGGCGATAGCGTTCGCGGATGATCACGCGGGACTCCTGTTGGTCCGCGGCCAGCCGGACGCCGATCCGCCTCGGATGCTCGCGTCGGAGGAGCAGCGGCTGCCGAAGGTTGCGGAGCTTGCCGATCGTGGCGAGGCGGCACCAGAGATCGTAGTCCTGCGCCGTGCGAAAGCCCGCGTCGTAGCCGCCGAGGTCCAGCACGGGGCGCCGTCGATAGGTGGCTGCGGAATGGGCCAGGGCATTGCGATCCAGCAACCGCAGCTTGATCCCGAGATCGGAGAGTGGGGGGCGGCCGTGACCCTGGACTTCGCCGGTGTCGTCAATCTTCAGGTATCGGCAGCCAACGACCACGCAGCGAGGGTGGCGCTCGAGGTGGGCGACCTGGGCCTCGATACGGCGTGGCAGCGAGAGGTCGTCCGCGTCCTGTCGCACGACGTACTCTCCAGTTGCCAGGCGAAGGCCGATGTTCAGCGCTCGCGTGAGGCCCACGTTCGCCTGGTGAATGACCACGGCGCGCGGATCCTCCCGACCCAGAGCGTCGAGGACGGTGGGCGAATCGTCCGTGGAGCCGTCGTCGATCAGGATCAGCTCGAAGTCGCGGAAGGACTGGACGAGGATGCTGCGGATCGCCGCCTCGAGGTGGGGTCCCCCATTGTGGACGCAGCACAGCACGGAGACTCGGGCGCTCACACCGGTTGCACCTCCGGCGGTGCGGGGAGCATTCGGATCCCTCGCAGCACGAACAGGAAGGTCAGCACCCCCATGACCGTGTGCCCGATCAGCGTCGAGTACACGAGTCCCGGCGCGCGGTAGGGGCCGACCAGTATCAAATCGAGCGTCACGTTGACAACTCCGCCCAGAGCAGTGAGCGAAGCCATCGCCGCGGGCCTACCCAGCGACACCATGAAGGCACCGCTCGCCACCTGGGCGACGCATTTCACCACGAGCAGCGGCGCGGCGATGCGCATCAGCACCATGGCCCCCGAGTACTCCGGCAGGAGGAACGGCAGGACGAACGTGGAGGCGAAGTAGAGGCTGGCGAGCCCCAATCCGAACATCGCCCCCATCCCGGTGGATCGCCAGAAGAGCGAAGAGATGCGCTGAGACTGGCCCTTGCCGAGGGCGTGGGCCATGTCCGCACTGAGGACGAGCACATAGGCGCCGAGCGCGATGAGCGGGAAGTCGAAGAGCCGAAACATCAGGTAGTAGTCAGCCGCCTCCTCCTTGGTCAGGTAGGCATGGACGAAGAGCATGTCGACACGTCCGTAGAGGAAGCCGGCGAGCCCATTTAGCATGAGCGGCAGCCCGAACCAGAAGGTCTCCCGGGACAGGTCCGGTTCTCCCTCCACCTTCTGCCACGATCGGAGGACCTTTCGATAGACCTGGACCAAGAACGTCGTCGTGCCCAAGGCGGCCAGGGTCGTTTCGATGACGAAGACCTTTACGATGCTGAGACCCCCCGGCAAGACCGCGAGGATCACGGCGAGCTGGGTCAGATCGATGCTGAGCGCGGTGGCGGAGACACGCCGGAAATGGCCGCTGCCCTCGAGCGTGCCTTGCAGGACGAAGGTGACGCTCTTCGCCATGATCCGCAGCCCGACGAGCACCAGCAGGACGGTCGCCCAATCGCCGAACGACGACCGGAAGAGCCACATCGTGATGCCATAGAGGAGCCCGGACAGGGTGGCGAAGCCTGCGGCGAGGCGCAGCGCCGATCGCGCGTAGGCCCGGAGACGGCCCTGGTCTCCGGCGCCTCGCTCCTTGGCCACGAACCGCGAGACCGTCTGGCGTAGACCGAAGGCGCCAAACATCTCGAACAGGTAGGCGACCGAGAGCGCCACGCCGTAGATGCCGTAGTCGGCCTTGTCGAGCGCTGCCGTGTATATGAATAGGAAGATCGCCGAGAGCCCCCCGCCCCCGAGTACCTGCGCCAAGCGCCAGAGCGAGTTTCTGAGGAGCGAGCGGTCTTCGGCCTCTGCCAAGCAGCGAGTCCTTTCGAGGATGACGGGACGTCCCGTGCCGCGCCGCCAACCGGGCTCGGCTTGGGTCTCGAGGGGGCGTCCCCAGAGCAGCAATCAGGTTGACCGCTGCGATGAATCAACGACCTAACCCGGCGGAGCCGGAACCAGCGCGGCCACCAGCGGTCGGCGGTCAGCGGTCAGGTAGAACGTGGAGACCCTGGTTGTTGACGCCTGATCGCCGATGGCCACGAGAACACTGAGAAATATTCTGCCAGATCCGGTCAAGATCACACCGCCAAGGGACTGGAGCACCGAACTGGCATTGGATCCTGCCAGAGGCGCCGCTCGAGACGTACCCTCGCCGGACGTGGGTGTGTTTCCAGCGCCACCGCTGCTGTGGGAAACCTGGTCGGTGCTCTAGCACAGAGGCAGGGATGGCGCGCGACGCGCGCTCGCGTGCACGTTGGATCGGGCGGTGACGGTCTCCACGAGGTCGAGCGCTGGCGCATCGTCGACCAGCTGGACGACGATGAAGGAACGTCCGTGCGGTCCTCGAGAACCCTTGCCCCCGCGGTCCGCCGTCGCGAGAGCAGAGAACGTGCCAAACGGTGTCGCAGGTGAGCTTTCCGCGCACACCGTGGTGCCCACGTCACACCACCTCGGGGAAGTGTATTCGGCTTGCCACAGTGGCTTCTGCTGACGCCATCCTGTGCATGCGGCCCAGGGGCCGATGCCTCGTAACTCCGCTCCGTTCCTGGATATCTTCGGCGGGGAATGAACCCCTACCGGACCAAAGGGCACCGACCCCTGTGCTGCGAGCTGGTCAACGTCGGCGGGCAGGTCGGCCGGAACGAGTGGCATAGAAAATGCTTACCGAGGCGCAGCTGGATACCGGGCTGGGCTTCGGCCTTGGTACCGGGACCTTCCGTCGGGTCCGCGACCGACCGCCCATCAACCCAGGGTCTCTATGGCGAACCAAACCACCGACCATCACGGACGAAGCGATTGGCCGCGGCGGGTCGGGCTTCTCAACGACTACTTGAGGATTCCGTACGCGAACGGCTCCTCGTTCGCGAGTCAGTTCCTCTACCGTGAGCTCGGGAACCGCGGCGTCGACGTGACCGTGCTCGGACCCGCCGACCCGGCCGCGAAACCTGCCGATCTTCCGCGTCGCCACGTCGCCTTCGGCTCGGTCCCCCTACGCAGCCACCCTGGTGTTCGTCTCCCCCTGCCGACACCGACCGGTCTGCAGGCGGTGGCGGCCTTGGAGTTCGACGTCACTCTCGCCCACACCAGCAGCGGCTTCTTGGACCTCGGGGCGTGGCTGCGAATCAAGCACGATGTCCCGTTCATCTGCGTGAACACGGTCCACCTGCCGAGCGTCTACAACGTGATCCTCCCGGTGAAGCTCCAAGAGAGCCCGGTCGCTCAACGGTTCATGGGCGAATGGTTCATGCCACGCGTCGAGAAGCTCACCGTCGCCAATTACAACAACAGCGACGGCCTCATCGTGCTCAGCGAGGGGCTCGAACGCTACTGGCGAAGCCGCGGGATCACGGTCCCCATCCACGTGATCCCGCGAGCGGTGGAACCGAGGATCTTCGACGTCTCGCGCGACGAGGATCCGTTCGATCCGACCGCGAAGCGTGGCGGGCGGCTCCTCTGCGTCTGCCGCCACACCCGCGAGAAGGAGGTCGAACGGCTCCTGGATGTGTTTGCCAAATGGATTGCGCCCGCGGTGCCGGAGGCGACGCTCACGCTCGTTGGCGACGGTCCCGATCACGACCTCTTCCGGGCTCGCGCCAGGGAGCTCGGGATCGCCGATCGTACCTTCTTCCCTGGCGAGTTCCCGGTCACCGACATCCCGACCTTCTATCGGTTCGCGGATCTGTTCGTCTATGCGTCCCTGAGCGAAACCTACGGGCAGGTCGTGAGCGAGGCTCTTTGGTGCGGCCTCCCCGTGGTGGCGGTCGATGACCAGATGGGGGTCTCGAGCCAGGTGCGGGATGGGGAGACCGGGGTCTTGGTGACTCCTGGTCCCGACCGCGATCTGAATGACTGGCGATTCGGGAGCGAGGTGGTCGCCCTGCTGAAGAACCGGGCAAGGCGCGGGGCGCTGGCGGCCGAGGCCGCGAGCAGCGCGCGGCGCCGAGTGGAGCCGGGTCGGGTCGTGGAGCAGTACTTCATGGCCTTCGATGAGGCGCGTCGGCACTGCGCGGACACCAAGGCGGCGCGCGCGCGTCAGAACTCGTACTCGTTCCTCGCTCGTTGGGGCTGGGTGGAGCTGACCGTCAGCGGGCTCGGCCTGCTTCGGCCGCCTGCGGTGGTGAATCGTCATGGTCGCCGCCAGCCGACGTGGGAGGCGCTCGAGGCGCCCTTCGACAGCGAAGCGAATGTGTTCCCCTCGCGTTCCACCGATCCGGGGGTCGAACCCCGCGACGAGGCGGTCGTCGGGGCCTAGAGGAGCAATCAGGTTGATTGCTGCGTCAAATCAACGACCTAGAGCACCGAACCGGCAGCAGACCTCTCCAACGCTGCCGTTGCTGTCGGCAACTTGATCGGTGCTCTAGTCCGGCGTCCGAGGACTCGGGGACGATCGGGCGTTGCCCTGGTCCGCGTGCTCGCGGTACCCACCCACCGAGCGCGGGCAGCCCACATGACCTCCGTGCGGCCGTTCGGGTTGCGCCACCGGGAGACCGTTTGGGTGCACCCGCTCGTCGGGGCCGATCCCGTTCCGGGAACGCGGACGCGGTGCCGACCAACCTGTCCGAATCCTGACATTCGCGCTCACAAAGGTGACCGGCGGCTGACCGCGCGGTGCTCTCCGATGCGCCAAGCTTCCTGGCGCGCGGGGCCGCCACCACGAGCGGCGCCGGGCGTCAGGAGCTGCCCTTGTCCCTCACCGACATCAGCCAACCGATCCCAGTTCGTCCTCTCCCAGCGCGACCGCGCATGCTGCTCTCGGGCGTCTTCGGCCCCTTCGGGGTGGATGATGCGTTCGGGCGCCGCGACAACGTAATGGAGCTCTTCCACAACCAGGTCACCAAGGCGCAGGGGATCGCGTCGTTCCGCTACCACCACCGCTCCTTCGGACTCTACTTCTTGGCCGAGAACGTGGACGTTGAAGTGACCGTGCTCGATTTTCCATCCCGGCGTCGCTTCGAGCGCGAGGTGACCCGCGGTCGATACGACGTCATCGGGATCTCCTTCATCGCGCCGAACTTCACCAAGGCGCGCGAGATGGCCCGCGTTGTCCGCCGACGATCACCGGGGTCACTCATCGTGCTCGGGGGACACGGCGCCGCGGTCGAGGGGATCGAACGCGAGATCGACTGCGATCACGTGGTGAAGGGGGAAGGGGTTCGCTGGCTGCGGACTCTCCTCGGCCAGGATCCCGACGCGCCCATCCGCCACCCGACCCTTCCCAGCACGGAGCGACAGCGGATCTTCGGGATCCCGGTGCCTGGCCCCACCTCGGGGATCCTCGTGCCCGGCGTCGGTTGCGTCAACGCCTGCAAGTTCTGCTCGACCTCGCATTTCTTCGGGAAGACCTACACACCGTACCTGGCGACGGGAGCCGACGTCTTCCAGACCGCGCGCCGCATCGCGGAGGAGCGCGGCACCTCCGACTTCTTCGTGATGGACGAGAACTTCCTCAAGGATCGGGCGCGAGCGCTCGAGCTGCTCGCGTTGCAGGAGCAGCACGGCCACTTCTTCAACTTCCAGGTGTTCTCTTCGGCCGAGGCGATCACCGCCCTCTCGATCGAGCAGATCGTGCGGCTCGGCATCGAGTTCGTCTGGGTGGGGGTGGAATCCTCGAACGAGGAGGGGAACTTCGAGAAGAACGCGGGGATCGAGCCGTCGCCGCTGATCCGGCAGCTGCGTGACCATGGTGTGCACGTGCTGGCCTCGGGGATCCTCTGTCAGGAACACCATACTCCCCAGAACATGCAGCACGAGATCGACTTCCTCGTCGGTCTCGAGTCCGACTTCGTGCAGTTCATGCTCCTTACACCCCTGCCTACCACCCGCCTCTATCGGGAGTACGCGGCGCGCGGGATCTTGCGGAGCGAGCTGCCGCTCGAGGACTGGCATGGACAGCGCTACTTGTCGTATCGGCACCCGCATTTCGCCGATCACGAGCCGGGTGAGTGGATCGATCGTGCCTTCGCCGCGGACTATCGCGCCAACTCGAGCTCGATGTACCGAGTCGTCGAGACAGCCTGGCGCGGCTATCGGACGCTCATGGCCGCTGGTCAAGACGACGCGTGCTGGCGCGCCCGCATCGCCACGCGTCGGCACAAGGTCGTCGCGTGGGCCCCGATGCTGCGGGTGGTCGAGCGCTTCGCGGTGAACGAGCTCGAACGGGAGCGTGCCGTCCGGCTCCGTCACGCCATCGAGGCCGCCATGCCCGAGACGACCACCGCGTGGGCTCGCGTCCGCAACGTCGGCGGCCTGGTCCTGGCCCAGGCGGAGGCGCTGCGAACACTCGCGTTCGGTGATCGGATCCAGCCGCGGACCATCCTCACCCGTTACCCAGCTGGGCGTCGGGTGGCGCCACTGGCCGTGGCGGGAGCGCCCCGCCGGCTTCCCCTGGTCGCGGTCGCGGACCTGCCGGTCGCGGCCTGCGCCGCCGAGTGAGGGGTTGGGGAGCGCGGGATCCGGGGGATCTCGACCGCGGAGCAGGTGAGCCGTTCAAGGCAGCGCGGCCGTCGTCGCCGGGCGCAAGAACGCGGCCAGGGCGTCCGCCGCCGCGCGGCGATCGCTCGCATCGTGGTCGAGCAGCACCAGCGGCGCCGGTGTCGCGGCCTCGGCGCGGCCGAATGGGAAGCCCATTCCGGCTCGTAGCAGCTCGGCTGCCGGGACCTCGCCCTGGATCTGGAAGGGAATCGTGACGCGGATCTTTCCGCCGATGCTCGCGTTGCCGTTGAAGGTGTAGGGCACCATGGGTTGGGTGCCGGCGAGGGTCAGCACCGCGGGCAGGTTGAGCCAGGGCAGCTTCATGTCGGCGGTGACATGCTGCCAGCCGCGGCGAGGCAGGAGGCTGCTGGTGGGTACCGACGCACTACCGAGCGGTATCTGGTTGGCGAGCGTGATCGTGCCCGAGACGGCGGCCACGTTCAGGTTGAACCGGTTTGGATTGTAGACGTCCACGTCGGTCCTGACGATGACCCCCGTGAAGTCCGCTCCCCAGATCCGCACCGCCTGGGGCATGACGCTCGGGCGCTTCGGGGAGCAAGCGGCGGCGAGCGCGAGGACTGCGAGCGTAGCCAGACGGCCGAGGGTTCGTCCCATAGGAGGAGCATACCGGAAGGCTTGGCACCAGCGGGAGGGATCCCCATCTCGGGTCCAGGCTCACCCTCGAGCCGGAGTCCTGGCCCGCGGGCTGAGCGCCGCAAGGGCATCGGCGAGCTTCCGACTGGCGGCCGCGCGAGCGCGCCGGACAGAAGCCGCGAGCGCGAGCTGGCTGCGGGCGCGGGCGAGGTTGTGGTCGCCGCGGGTGGCGTGGCGAGCCGGATCCCAGCCGAAGTAGCATTCCTCCAGGGCATCCGTGGCGAAACGGGCCGAGAGCTCGAGGGCGATCCGTTCGATGGCGGGGATCACCGTGTGCCACTCGTCCGGCGCAGGCTCCGGGCTTCCATCGCGCGCCGCGGATGCCGCTCCCTGTGCGTAGCCGGACATCGCCGCGCCGAAGAGCTCCAGGTCGAACGATGGCGTCTCGTCCTCGTGCGCGGGGTTGCACCAGCTACGGAGGGCGTCTCCGAGCTCCGCGTCGATCGTTCCACGGCCGAGCGTATCCAAGTCTATTAGCGCCGTTGCTTCGGATCCAGTGAAGCGAATATTGCTGATCTTGAGGTCCCCGTGGACCACCCGCTCCGCAAGGTTTGGCGTACTCCCCCAAGTGCGCCAGGCGTCGAAGAGCGCGTCGCGGAGCGCCGCGACCGCGTCGCGATGGTGATGATCGTGGTGAAGGGCGAGGACGACCCCCAGCCGATGCAGTCTCTGCTCGGTGTCATGGAAGCCGCCCCGAAGCGAACGAAACTCGTGCGCGAGATCCGTGGTCGCAGCGTGGAATCGGGCCACGAGCGAGCCGGCCGAGCGGGCGTCCTCGACATCCGCGAGCTTCGCGACGCTTCGATCCCCGACGAAGGTGAGCATTCGCCACACGGCGCCTTCGGCGTCCGTGGCGTAGAGGGCGCCCGAACGGGTGCGGATCAAGCGCGGCGTGGCGAGCCCCCGCGCGGCGATGTGCGCGGTGACCACCTCGATGTCCTCGTGCACGACGGGCGCGAAGACTTGGGTGTTGAGGCGCTGCAGGACCGCCGTGGGCCCCGCATGGCCGTGAACGAGGTAGGTCTCGTTGATGAGCCCGCTGTCCGCTGCCGTCAGCGTCCACGCAAACGGGAACGCCCATTCTGCCGCGAGCGTTTGGTCAGGCGTCATCCTCGGTGCCGGACGGTAGTCCTAGTGCGCGACCACCGTGAACGACAGCGTGAAGGTGTCCGCCGCGCCGCTCCAGCCGAAATCTGCGTTCTCGGTCGCGACGCCGAGGTAGCGGCAGTTGATGCCGAGCGACCACTCTCGAGCGACCCACCAGTCCTGCCCCAGCCAGAGCCCGATCGCGCCGCCGCCAGCGACGGTTTCGTCGTCGTCGTCGAAGTGCGGTGCGTCGATCCCCATTCCGGACAACGCCAGCATGCCGCCGAAGTGGAGACCGCGTTTCCGGTTGGGATAGAAATCGACGAACGGGCCAATCGCGAAGATGCCGATCGATGGATCCTCATCCGGTGATGGTGCGGCGCCCGCTCGCCGGAGATCATTGTCGTTAGAGCTGACGCTGTTATAGAGGAGCCCGCCACCGACGACGAGGCCCTTGGCCGGGGTTCCGCCGAGCAGCAGATCGAATGCCGCTCCGGTTCCGGTCACCCGCGGGTGTTCGAGCCATCCCTTCGTGAAGCGGGTAGTGGCGGCGCTCGGTCCGATCGCGACGCGGGCGTAAAACCCATCGTGGGTGCGGCGGGACTCCTTCGGCAGCGGCTCCGGCGCCGGCGTATCGGTGGTGACCACGATGGTCGTCGCTGCCGCCGGCGAAGCCGCGCTCGCCGCGGGTGCGGCGTCACTCGGAGGCGGCGGAGTCGTCGCCGGTGGGGGCGGTGGGGGCACGGCCTCGCTCTCGGCGAGCGCGGGGTCGGCGGGATCCGCGGCATCGGACGGTGCGCCGTCTTCCCAATCGGTCTGGGCAAGCGCGAGGGATGGCAGGGTCAACAGGGCAACGAGGATGCGGAAGGAGACGGACCACCACGACATGGGGATTACCCCAGCAACAGTCGTGCCTGGCTGTCAAGCCTCGCGCCCGCCGCAATTGCCTGCGGGTGCGGTCGGGTGCCTGGATCCCCGCCCGGCGCCGAGTGTGAACCCGCGTCCACGGCGCAGGGTGTGGCCGGGCAGGCATTGGGGCAGGGCCGCCGGATGCGGTGCGCATGGGATGGGCTTCCGGAGCTGGCTGGCTGCGGGTGCCTGGGGGGGCGGTCGGGCGTGGGCCGCGGCCAGGATCCACCACCGTTGCCGCCTCCCCACCCAAGCAAGCATTGGGCCGTCGACCGTCCAGCGGACGCCCTGAACCTCGAGTTCGCGGTCGAGGGTGGTCCGGCGACGGCGCTCGATCTTGCGCAGGGGCTACCTCCCGACGCGGCCGCCGTGATCACGATGAAGGACCCGTTCGCGCTCGGCGGATCGAGGAGCTGTTCCAGGAGATCCGGGCCCTCACGGATTCGAGCACCATGGTCGAACCACACCACGAACGCCGGCTCGATCTCGAGCGGCGGGCCCGCGCGCGGTCGAGTCCGCGACGAGCGCTTCGTCCGAGGCCCTGGGTTGTCGCCGCGGCCGGGGACGTACCGACCGACCCCGCGACCGAGCCCCCACGCCGGGCGCCAGGCTCGTCATCCGTCCCTGGTCACCGCGATCGCATCTGCTACCCTCCGCGCGCGCGGCGTCAGGGTGTCCGCCCTTCGCGCAGTCGATTCTACTCGGGCCGGAGCTTCGCGGAAAGATGATCGATCTCGACTTTGCCAAGATGAACGGCCTCGTCACCGCCGTCGCCGTGGACGCGACGGATGGCGAGGTGTTGATGGTCGCCTACATGAACGAGGAGGCTTTCCGCCTCACGCTCGAAACCGGCATCGTCCACTACTACTCACGGTCGCGCGACAAGCTCTGGAAAAAGGGTGAGTCCTCAGGCAACGTCCAGCGAGTGCGAGAGATCCGGGTGGATTGCGACCGTGATGCCATCGTGGTTCGCGTCGAACAGACGGGTCCAGCTTGCCATGAGGGGTACAAGAGCTGCTTCTTCCGCACGGTCGGGGCCGACGGCGCGCTCACCGTGAATCAGGCCCAGCTGATGGATCCCGCCACGATGTACGGGGGCAAGTCGTGATCAAGCTCAAGCTCGGGCTTCCCAAGGGCTCCCTCGAGGCGTCCACCATCGAGCTCTTTCGCAAGGCCGGGTGGACCATCTCCGTCTCCAGCCGCAGCTACTTCCCCAGCATCGACGACGACGAGGTCGAGTGTATGCTGATCCGCCCCCAGGAGATGGCGCGCTACGTCGAGCTCGGGGTCATCGACGTGGCCCTCACGGGCAAGGACTGGATCCTCGATCACGATGTGGTCGAGGTCGCCGAGCTCGTGTACGCCAAGCGGCTCAGGCGACCCGTGCGCTGGGTCGTCGCGGTGCCGGAGACCTCCGCCATCAAGACGGTGGCCGATCTCCAGGGCAAGCGCATCGCGACCGAGGCCGTGGCCCTCACCGAGCGCTTCCTCGCCCAGCACGGCGTGCGCGCCGACGTCGAGTTCTCGTGGGGCGCGACGGAGGTGAAGCCCCCCTACCTCGCGGACGCGATCGTCGACGTGACCGAGACCGGGGGCTCGCTCAGGGCAAACAAGCTTCGCATCATCGCGGAGATCATGCAGTCGACGACTCGCCTCATCGCGAATCGAGCGTGCTATGACGAGCCCCAGAAGCGGTCCAAGATCGACCGCATTGCCCTGCTCCTCAGGGCCGCGCTCGCAGCAGACGGCAAGGTGGGGCTGATGCTCAACGTTCCCGAGGCAGGGGTCCGCCAAGTGGAGGCGATACTGCCGAGCCTGAAGAGCCCGACCATCGCCAAGCTCCAGGCGGAGGGGTGGTACTCGGTCAGCACGATCGTCGACGAGAGCGTCGTGCGGGACATCGTCCCCGAGCTCAAGGCCGCCGGCGCCGAGGACATCGTCGAGTTTCCTCTGAACAAGATCGTGGAGTAGCGCCCTCCCGGATGCTCGAACGTTCTCGGCCGATGGCAGAGCCTCTGAAGTTTTCCGAGGCCACTGTCGTGGGAAACCGCCTGGCGGGACACCGGGAGAATCGGCGTCCCCGTTCGGAGAAGGTGACGTCTGCCGAGAGGCGAGCCCCCTGCGTTCCCATTCGCGAAGAGGAGCTAGAAATGGCGGCGGATTGCGCTAATACCCTGGGATTGGCCCCGGTAGGGGGCCGGGGCCGCTTGGTTCGGCCTCCCCCTCGAGTCCTCCGCGTTTCCTGCGTCCCATGGCAGAAGCGAGCGATCGTTCCACCGAGGCCAACCCACGCGCTCGGGCGTCGCCGGTCCGTTGGGAGGTTCGCGTCTCCGCCGAAGATGTTCGCACGCTGACGCTGGACGAGCTCGTTGACTCCTGGCGCACGGGCCTCGTGACAGGTGAAGCGCCCTGTCGGGGCGGTGGTACCCAGGAATGGGGAAAGGTCCGCGAGATCGGGGCGGTGCGTGCGCGGATGGACTCCAAAGGCCGTCGTGCGTCCCCGGTCCTCGTCCCGGACACCCCGCGGGCCCTGCGAGCCGAGGAGGGTGAAGGCACGCCGCCACCTGCTGGGGTGCCAGCGGAGGGGACGTCCGCGTCACGACCAGGGCCGGTCGAGGCCACGCCCTCGCCGCGTTCGCCGCGCTCCCGTTCGCGACCGCCTGCCCCCATGGTTCGTGGCGTTCGGCGGGAGACGCCATTGTCGGACGCCCTCCTTGGATATGTCGCGGCCTACGTCGAGGAGGTCGCAGTCGCCGATTCGCACCCCGAGCCGGTGCTGGAACCAGTCGCTGGAGAAGGATCCTCTTCGGGGACGCAGCGGGCTTCGATCTCGCTCGCCCCCACCACCATCCTCGCCCCGCGGCGCGGGACGAACGCGGCGCCCAGCGCGGTCTACGCGGGGATCCTCGGCGCCTCGGTCGCTCTCCTCATCGGGGGATTGTGGTTCGTGGCCGGGCGGCGGTCCACGGTCGTCACGCCCCGTCAGCGCAGTCAAGTGCTGGGCGGACGGGTATCGCAACGAGCCGCGAGTGGGGAGGCCTCGCCTGGCATGCCCCTCGCTCCGCGACCGCGCGCTTCCGGGGCCGAAGAACCACGTCCCTCGCCGGGTGCGCCACGGGTCGTTCCCGCTCCGGCTGCGCCCACCGACCCAGCCACGGCAGTCCTTCGCGCCATCGCGTCCGCGGCGAGGTGTGCCCGCCAAGGAGGTCCGAGCGGCGAGGGTACCATCGACGTGGTGTTGAACCCGACCACCGGCCGTCCGTCCTTCGTGCGGATCGACGATCGATTCGCGGGGACCGAGGTCGGCGGTTGTGTGGTGGCGCGCCTCGCGGCGGTTCGGGTGTCGCCTTTCGAGGGCGAGCCGTGGCGGCGTTCCCTTGCCTTTCGCGTCGGGGATCCCACGCCGCCCACCCCGGCAGGCGACCGCGGTCTCGAGCCACCGCCCGTCAGCGCGGACTCGCCGATGACCCGCTGACCGGAGACGATCGGCCGAGGGTCGCCCCGTTGGTGGGGACCTGCGCCAGTGGTGAGCCGAGCGCGGCGTGGCGCCGCGCGATCGGGAGCAGGCGGTCCGGGCGATTCGTCATCAGACCGTCGACTCCAAGGGCGAGCAGCTCGCGCATCGTCTCCGGGGTGTCGATGGTGAACACATGGACCGGGAGGTTGAGCTCGTGCGCGGCGGTGACGAACCGTCGATCCACGACGTGAATCAGCGCTCGCTGTCGGGGGACCTGGAGCGCATCGTACTCACAACGCAGGTGGTGGCTCATGCGGACGCGTGCGGCGGCGAGGAACGCCATCACCTCGTGAGGGCCGGCGGCGGTGGCGACCCGTCCTCCGCATCCCGAACGGAAGCAGCGGATCATGGCCTGGGAGTGGGAAGCCACCACCAAGCGATCACCGTAGCCGCCGAGCTCCATCGCATCGATGAGGCGGCCGACCGCGGCGGGATCGGTGGATTTCAGGTCGAGGTTGAATCGTACCCGTGGGTCGAGAGCGAGCGCCTCCGCCAATGTTGGCACTCGGAGCCCCTGCCCGCGGAACGGGAAGGTCGATCCATCACGGGTGAAGCGCCAGCCTGCGTCGAAGCGCCGCAGTTCGTCGAGGTCGAGTCGCTCGATGGCGCCGTGTCCGTTCGTCGTGCGGTCGACCGTCGCGTCATGGCAGAGCACGAGCTCGCCATCACGGGTCAGGCGGACGTCGGTCTCGATGAAGTCCACGCCGAGCGAGATCGCCCGCTCGAACGCGAGCAGCGTGTTCTCCGGCCACTGCCCCGCTCCGCCGCGGTGCGCGAAGGTGAGCGGATGCGGGGCACGAAGGACGAGGCGTTCGGGGCGGGGCTGCATGACCGGTGGGCTCTGCGGGTGCGGGCTCGCCGTGCCCGCCAAGGGGGCGCTCAGAGATGTTCTCCGTGGTTCTGGAGGAAACGCTGCACCAACGGATGGCGGGGATCGCAACGGAGCGCAAACTGAAGCGCCCGCCGTGCACCCGCCAGGTTGCGGTCGAGGAGCGCGAGCTCGGCGAGCACGTAGTGGGCGATGGTGAGCGTCACGTCCTGCTTGAGCGCTCGTACGGCCACCCCGCTGAGCTCTCGGCGCTTGAGGAGCCGTTCGTGTGGCAGCTCGACCAGCAGGAACCGGGTCCACTCCGCGTAGACGAGGTATTCGCCGGCACTCGGGAGGAGTCTAGTGGCCTCGAGAAAGTGGGGCAAGGCAGCGCGCGGATCGTCGGCGAAGAGCAGGCGCCGGCCCTCCTCGAACGCACGTTCGGCCTCGAGGCGCATCCGGTGCCGCCCGCTGTCGCGGCTCACGCGAGCCCCGTTTGGCGGCCGTGCAGGAGCGGCGGCCTGCGGCGGCGGGTGAGAGAACGGCAGGGGTGGAAGCGGGCCCCGCATTCGACGCGATGGGGGCTCGCTCGGCTCGTCGTGCAGCGTGACCGAGCCGAGGTAGGCGAGCGTGGTCAGAAGCTGCGTCGCGAGCAGCACGTCGAGCTCGCAGGCGTTGACGAGGTGCTCGACCGTGCGGGTTCCATCGATCAACCTGACGAAGGCCTGCTCGCCGGCGGACAGTTGGAGCTCGGTCGCGATCGCGTTGCGGTCGGCCGCCATGTCCGGGTACTTCTGCGTGTCGTCGCCCCATATCTCGCGGCAGCGCTCGGGATCGCAGAGGCGCCGCATCCCGTACCATAGCACCCGCGCGATCGGCACCGGGAAGTGCGTCACGTTGGCGACGGCCTCGGCGTCGGGGCGGAAGGTGAATTCGGCGTCTCTCCACTGCAGGCAGCGCGCTACCTTCGCGCGTACTTGTTCGCGGAGCCCGTCCTCGATCGTCTCAGAGGTGACGAACTCCAGGGCGACGGCGACCTCGCCGAATCGGACCTGTTCGCTGTCCATGACGCTTTGGGTCATCCGTTCGATCACGGTCGAGTACTGGTCTGGCGTGAGCCGCCCCTGGCGAACGAGCACGCGGCCGAGGGACTCGCCGAGTGTCCCCTCTTCGGCGAACACGGGGGTGCCACCTGCCACGTAGACGATGGTAACGACGCCTTCGGCGTGTACCTCCAGCACCCCGCTTCGTTCTTCGGCGGCGATGCTCAGGAGCTCGCGAACGACTGCTGGCGGGACGAGGGCGGCGGGGATGAGGTTACCTAGCACCGACCGCGGACGATAGCACAGGGCTGTCCGGCGGGCAGACGATGCTCGACCCTCGGAATCGCGATCGGCGGCTCGATGACACGGGCCTGGTGGTCCACCGGCTTCGGCCATGCCTCGCGCGCGGTGCCGTGAGCAGCGGTGCCCATGGGAACGGAGATGCTGCGCTGGCGCTCGATCGCGTCGATGGCGGCGCCGCACCGCCGTCCCTCGGTCGGGTGAGGGACGGCGCCGCGACGCCGTCGTGCGGGTCTGCCTCCGGCGGTCCTTGCTCGTCATCTGGAAATCGCCCCCAACCCAGGCGGTTTCCGGTGTAACCTATGGCTGCCCGCCCTGGGGTGGGCGAGCCCATCGTGGCCGATCCCGATCTCACCGTTCGTCTCGATCAGTGGCTCTGTGCGGCGCGGATCTATCCCTCACGGAGCCTCGCCGCGAGGGCCTGCGCGGGCGGTCTCGTCAAGTTGAACGACGTCGCCGTTCGCCCCAGTCACGTGCTGCGGATCGGTGATCGCGTGACGGCGCAGGCTCCGCGAGGGCCGTGCGTCCTCGTGGTAAAGGACCTCGAGCCGAAGCGCCAGTCACCGAGTCGGGCACGGGATCTCTACGAAGACCATTCGCCGCCGCCGCCGCCGCGGGAGGAGCGCGTTGCGCTTCGCACGCGCGGCGCTGGCCGTCCCACCAAAGCCGACCGCCGTGCGACCGACCGGCTACGGCGTCTCCTCGGGTAGCGAGGGGTGGACCGAGCTGTCGAGCGCCCTCCTGGCTCGCGCTTCGGGGACGTCGCGCACCGCCGCTACTTGTCTCCGTCCTTCTCGTCGCCTTCTTCCTTGGCGTCCTTCTCGTCACCTTCTTCCTTGGCGTCCTTCTCGTCGCCTTCTTCCTTGGCGTCCTTCTCGTCGCCTTCTTCCTCTTCCTCCTCCTCGTCGCCTTCTTCCTCCTCCTCCTCCCGCGCGGGGACGGGCTCGGTTCGCGCTGCCGGTGGTGGAGGCGGCGCGGGTGGCGGGGTGGCGGCTGGTGTCACTGGGGCGCGCAGAGCGGGTGCCGGTGGGGGGGGCGCTGGAGGAGGTGGAGGAGGTGGGGGAGCGGCTGGGACGGGGGGGGGCACGGGGACCGCGACGGGGGGTGCAGGGGGGGGCTCCGCCGGCGCCGGGATCGGGAGGGTTCGCGAGCTGTGCAGCGCCCGCGCCGTGCGGGTGGGCCTCGGGGTCCGCGTGCGCGTGCGACGCCGGGGCGGGGGGCGATCGTTGGCGACGTCCTTCGCGAGCGGTTCGAAGTCGGCGATGGACTGTCTCGACGCGACCGCTGCGCTCGTCGCTTCCCAGGTGGGGAGCTCGTCCGGAACCAGCGCCGGGATCAGGAGCGCGTACAGTACCGCGGCGCCGGTGAGGGCGAAGAACGGCAGCCACCGCCATCCGACCATGCTGGCCAATCGCCGCGACTGAGTCATCTCGTTCCCCTACCGCGCTCGAGCCGTCGAATCCCGGCACCCGGCTCGCTTGCCAGAGCGCTCGCGCGCGCCGTTCCGTGCATCCGCGGTGAGTGTACCCGTCACCCCCTCCTGGTGCCAACGGCCTCAGCGGGATACCAACCGCGGTCCTCCGAGCCTTCGTTCGCTGGGCTTCCCCTCAGCCTTCGTCCTCCTGGGTCTCGCCCTCCGCCGGCGGCGTCGCATCGTCGAGATGGTCGAGGTACCCATCCGGTAGGGCCACGACCTGGGTTCCACTGGTCTTTCCGCGGGGGACGCGCATCGCCGACGGCGGGAACTGCTCGGCGCGGTCGAGGCGGGAGAGGAGCTGCTCGAGCTCGGCGAGGGATCCCAGGCGCATCAGCTCGCTGCGGAGCTCCGCGCTCCGTCGGAAGCCCTTCGTGTACCAGGTCGCGTGGCGCCGGAACGCCCGCAAGGCGGCGGCCTCGCCGAACCATGTGGCGAGGTGGGTGGCATGCTCGCGCATGACGTCGGCGACCTCGCCGAGGCAGGGCGGGTCAGGCGGCTCGCGTCCCGCGAACACCTCACTCAGGTCACGGAAGAGCCACGGTCGGCCGAGGCATCCCCTTCCGACGACGACGCCATCGCATCCCGTCGAACGCATCATGCGCAGCGCGTCCTGTGCCTCCCAGACGTCACCGTTGCCGAGCACGGGGATCCCGAGCGCCTGCTTCAGCTCGCCGATCGCCTCCCACCGGGCGGACCCGGAGTAGAGCGCCTCGGCCGTGCGTGCGTGCAGCGCGACCGCGGAGCAGCCTTCTCCCTCACCGACGCGCCCTGCCTCGAGGTACGTCAGGTACCCATCCTTGATCCCGAGCCGAAACTTGATGGTAACGGGGACCGCACCGGCGGCGACGACCGCAGACCGCACGATGGCGCGGAGGAGGTTCGGCTTGAGCGGCACCGCCGCCCCGCCGCCCTTGCGGGTCACCTTGCGCACGGGGCAGCCGAAGTTCATGTCGATGTGGTCGACCGCCCCCTCGCCGACGAGCCGCCGGACTGCTTCGCCGACATACCATGGATCCACGCCGTAGAGTTGGAGGCTCCGCGGTGCTTCCTCGGCGCCGAACCCCGCGAGGCGCAGCGTCTTGGCGTTCCCCTCGACCAACGGCCGTGCCGTGATCATCTCGCTCACGAAGAGCGCGGCCCCGAAACGGCGGCAGAGGCGGCGAAACGGATAGTTGGTGACACCCGCCATGGGTGCCAGCACCACCGGCGGCCAGACCGCGAGCGGGCCCAGCCGGATGGGGTAGAACTCGCCCGCAAGGGCCGGCAGGACCTCGCTATTTACCGCGCTTCGGTACCTGGGCTGCATCGCGCGCGGCGGCAGCGTACCAGCGCCTCCAGGTTCGGCAACCCAGCCGCAGTATTGGAAGGAGCTCGGGCTCGCACCGGCCCCTTGAAGACGCTCCCTAGAGCGCCGATCCGGGCGCCAACCGCAACGGCGGCGCTCGACAACGCGGCTGTGCGAGGCGAGGACGCGTTTCCAGCGGTGCCTCTGGAGAGGTCTGCTGCCGGTTAGGTGCTCTGGTCCCTTGGTTGGTCAGGTCGTGAGCTCCACCCAGCCCGATGCGCGGTAGTCGAGCTTGCCGAGTCCCCGGCTCGCCGCGAGCGTGAGGTGAGTGACCTCATCGTTTCGCGCGCCGAGGAGCTCGGTCGCCCAGGCATCGACGGCGACGGGATCGACGCTCACCGCCACCGCGTTGGTCTCTCGCACGTCGTCGATGTTGCCACCGCGCGGGCCGTTGCGCATCAGGATGCGCGTCGCATCCACGATGGTGAGCGTGGGGCGGACGGCGACGGCCAAATCGACGATCGTGCGGTGGAGGGCCGCATGGAAGCGAGATCGCTCGTACCGGGTGATTCCGATCCAGTTCTTCATGCCCGCCGTCACGCGAGACGCGCCGTGGTGCTTCGCCACGGGGAGGTTAATTACCTTGGCTGCATCCACGAGCGGAGAGAAGACCGGCCAGTTGCCGAGCTCGGCTGAGAGTCGCACGGCCTTCGTGCCCGCTTCGCTCGGCAGCAAGACCCGCGCTCCCGCGCGCACGGCCGTCTCTTTGATCCCGCTCAGCACGAACGATCGTTCCGGATCGCTCACCGGGCAATCGCTGACGATCACCTCACGCGCCCCTGCCTCGCGGCAAGCGCGCACCACGGCCGCCACCACGTTGGGATCCGTGTTGCCAGCCTGCGCCGGCGTGCGATCCCAACCCACGTTCGGCTTGACCAGGACCAGCTCACCGGGCTTGATGAAATGCTTGATCCCCCCGATGCGGGCGAGTGCCGCCTCGACGTTCTTCGCCGGGTCTTTGCCGCGGGCAACCACGAGGCTCGGTGCCGACCGGACGGGAGTCACCCGATGATCGCGGATTGTCGCCTCGGGGTTCTCGCCGAAACGGTTCCAGCGATCCCGGGCGAGGAGCCCAGCGGCCGCTGCGGCTGCGCTCACCCCGAGGACCGCGCCGCTCATGACGACGAAGCGACGCCGCGACCAACTCCGGGCCGTGGCCGAACGATCCTCGGCGTCGTCCGCCAGCGTCACCGGTTCAGGGGTGTCATGGTCCGGCCTTCCCAGCATGGTCCTGCTCCTGACGAAGGATACCCTGGGCGTCTTCGCCTGGCGACCTGCCGGTTCGGCCCACCCCTTCCGTGGGGCGCGGGGGATCGGCGAACACCTTCTCATTTCCGCCCGGTAGCCGGGGACACGACGTGGCTCTGCCCGCCGCGCCCGAGTCGTGGCAGGGTATCGCGCGATGGCGTTTCTGGTTGGATTTCTCGTGGTGGAGGACGAGCCCCAGGCAGCGGAGAGCCTCGCTCGATTGCTCGAACGCTGCCGCCCGACAGAGACTGCGCTGACGGTGCGCGAGGCGAAGGCGCGGCTCGCCGGGAAGGCCGCCTGGACGGGGGTCGTGGCCGATCTCGGGCTTCCTGATGGGTCGGGGCTCGACGTGGTCCGGTGCGTCAGACAGAGATTCCCTCTCCTGCCGGTCCTCGTTCTCACCGGGATGCATGACCGGGACAGCATCAACCGGTCCCACGAGCTCCGCGCGGAGTTCGTCGTCAAGCCGGCTTCCGAGCCCGATCTGATGGGCTTCGTGCGTCGCGCGGTCGCCTTCGAGCGGATCTCCGACCAGCGGCTGGCGGTCCTCGTCGACGAGCTGGCCCGTCAGTGTCACTTCACCGTGCGCGAGACGGACATCGTCGCGGCTGCGCTGGGCAACACTCCACGCAAGCAGCTCCTCGATCAGTTCGGAGTCACCGACAACACGCTGAAGAGCCAGATCCGGGGACTTTTGCGCAAGGCAGACCACGATTCCCTCGACACGCTCGTGCGATCGATCCTTCGCGAGGCGCTCGAGGGCGGGGAGGCCAGCGCCCCGATCGTCGTGCCATCGCTGCTGGACGATTGACCTCGACCAAGGGGGTCGACGGGGGCTGGAGGGGCTAGCCGGATCGTCGCCGGCTCTGGAGCAGCGCGCGCACCGCGCGTCCTGCGTGGTGGGCCAGGGTCGGCCCCGAGAACATCGAGCGTGCGAGCGCTGCCGCGAGCGCGAGGGGGGTGGTTCCCTCCGCGGCCACTGCCATGCGCTGGCCGGTGGCGACATCTTCCATTGCGCCACGGGCGACGGTCCGGGTCCCGTCCGAGCGGATCTCGAGGACCATGCGCGCTACCACGGGCGGCTCGTCCTCGGGAGCGACGACCGTCGTCGCCGGAGCGGCGCGGGCCGTCTTTCCGTGGTCTCCGTCCCTCATGGCAGAAGCCTTGGGGAGGCTCGCCCTTGGCCTGCGACCGTCGACGTTTGGATCATTCCCGAGGTGGCGGGCGGGTGGTGTGCTCTGGCGCGACGGCGGTGACCGAGTACCCGCCGGACGGTCGGGTTGGAGCGTCGGACCGCGGCGAAACGGGCTGACTCGTCCGCGGCGGCGATGGCTCGTTCTCGTTTGGCGCTCGGATGGAGTCGCGCCGGGTCGGGTCGGTGGCGGCCAGGGCTCTGGCCAGTGCCGAGGGTCGATCCGGGCTGGGCGTCGCGGGCCCCTGCGGAATCAGCGGCTCGTCGGGCTCGGCGAGTGGCGGATTCGGGCTGCGCAGCACCAGCGGGATCGGGGCGGGGACCGGGGTCGGCCGAGGGGCCACCGTGCCGGGGGCTGGTGTGAGCGAGCGCTTCAGCTCGATGGCGACTCGGCTCGCGTCATCCCGTTGGGCTTGCAGTCGGAGCAGCATCTCTCGGGAGCGTTCCCGCTCCCGATTCAGCGCCTCCACCTCAGCTTCCAGCGACGCGATCCGAGATCTCGCCTGGGCGAGTTCGGCCGGAGTCCCCTCGGCAGCTCCTGGGAGCAGCATCGCTCGGGTGCCCTCCTGCGCTCTCTCGGCTTCGATCGCACGCATGAGCTCTTCCGCTCGCGTCCGCGCAGCGTCGCGCTCCGCGGCAAGCTTCTCCGTCTGGGCGCGGGCCTCATCGCGTTCCGTCGCGAGGTCCGCGACGTGCGCCCGTGCCTCGTCGCGCATCCTCGTGAGGTCCGCCACGCTACTGCGCGCCTGGTCGCGGTCCTTGGCGAGGTCGCGGAGCTCGGCGCGCGCCTGGTCGCGGTCCTTGGCGAGGTCGCGGAGCTCGGCGCG